>JARRPZ010000016.1:0-46884 GCA_037382365.1 Gammaproteobacteria bacterium | reverse complement strand
GATCATGATCGACGTGGACCACTTCAAGACCTTCAACGACCGCTACGGACACCTGGCGGGCGACCGGGCGCTGTCGGCCGTCGCCGACGCGCTCCGCGCACACTTCCGTCCGACGGATCTGCTCGCCCGCTTCGGGGGAGACGAATTCGCGGTACTGCTGCCCGGCCTCGCGGGCCGGGACGCACACGCCGTCGGCGAACGCGTCCGGGACGCGGTGGGTCGCGGGTCCGGCGGCTCGGACGAGGAGACGACGGAGCCGGGTGTGACGATCTCCCTCGGCGTGTGCGAAACCGGCTCCGATTACGACTTCAGGAAGCTGCTGAGCCGGGCCGACGACGCCCTCTATCGGGCGAAGGACAGCGGCCGCAATCTCGTCTCCGACTGAGCCGTCACACCCGCACGAGCAGGTTGTCGATGAGTCGGGCCCGCCCGAGTCGGGCCGCCGCCAGCACGACCAGTTCGCGAGTCTGCGCCGAGGGTGCCCGCAGATCCCGGGCATCACGGACACCGACATAATCCGGTTCGAATCCGGCGACCGCCAGCCTTGCGAGCGCCCGCTCCTCCAGCGCGGCGTAGTCCCTGTCCCCGGTGAGCAGGGACTCCCGGATCTCCCCGAGAGCACCGTGCAGTTCGGGCGCCGCACGCCGCTCCGCCTCCGACAGATAGCGGTTACGTGAACTGAAAGCCAGGCCGTCGTCCTCGCGCACAGTCGGTGCGAGCACGATGCCGATGGGCATCGAGAGGTCGCGGGTCATCCGCCGGATGATCAGGAACTGTTGATAGTCCTTCTGCCCGAACACCGCGACATCCGGCATCACCATGCAGAACAACCGACAGACGACCGTCGCCACGCCGTCGAAGTGGCCCGGCCTGAAACGCCCGCAGAGGTCCTCGGAGAGGCCGGGCACGTGCAGGCGTGTCGCCGCCGTCTCGCCGAACGGGTAAACGGTCTCCGCCGACGGCGTGAAGAGCAGGTCCACCCCCGCCTCCCGGAGCAGCTCGCGGTCGTCCTCCGGCGTGCGCGGGTAGGCGCCGTAATCCTCGTCTTCGGCGAACTGGGTCGGGTTCACGAATATGCTGACGACCACCCGCTCGGCATACTCACGGGCCAGTCGCACGAGACTGAGATGGCCCCGGTGCAGATTGCCCATCGTCGGCACGAACGCGATCCGCTCACCGGCCTCGCGGCGCTCGGAACGCCAGGCACGTGCCTCGGCCGGCGTGCTGACTTCCCGCAGCGGCACCGGACCGCCGTCGTTTCGGCCCGCCGCGGTCACGAGAAACAGTGCTCCGGCGCCGGGTAGCTCCGGTCCTTGACCGCCGCCACATAGGCCTGCAGGGCCTCCAGCGGCGAATGCCGATCGGCCATGAAGTTCCTGACGAAGCGCGGTGTGCGTCCCCGGGTGATATCCAGGATGTCGTAGATCACGAGAATCTGCCCGTCGACGTCCGGACCCGCACCGATGCCGATCACGGGGACGTGCAGCCGGTCACGGACGGCCGCACCGACTTCGTTCGGCACGCATTCGAGCAATACGACATCGGCCCCCGCGTCCTGCAGACGCTCCGCCGTCTCCACCATCTGACGGGCGTCTTCCGGGTCCCGACCCTGCACCCGGAACCCCCCGATCTTGTGCACGGACTGGGGTTTCAGTCCGAGATGGGCGCAGACCGGAATGTCGTGGCGAGCCAGGTGCTTCACGATATCGATCTGCCCCGCGCCGCCTTCCAGCTTGATCATCATCGCACCGCCCTCCTGCATGAGCCGTACGGCGTTGTCCAGCGCCTGGGCCGGGTCCGTGTAACTCATGAACGGCATGTCCGCCATCAGGAAAGCACGCTGCAGGCCGCGGGCAACGCTGCGCGTGTGATAGATGATGTCGTCCACCGTCACCGGCACCGTCGTGTCGTGCCCCTGTATCACCATGCCGAGTGAATCGCCGACGAGCACGACATCCGTACCGACCGCATCGACCAGCAAGGCATAAGAGGCATCGTAGGCAGTCAGACAGGCGATGGGCTCGCCCTTCTCTTTCATGCCCATCAGGGTGGCGATATTGACCGGCGGCTCCGCCATGTCGCGTTGCTGAAGCTGTGTATACATCTCGCTGCCTTCTCCAGGGGCGTCAGTGGCACCCGGCAGCCCTCCCCCTCCACGGGGTCAGGCGAAAGCGACGGGGTTGGGATTGAAAAAATGCCGACCGCTGCCCGTACGCAGAATCTGGGCGCACAGCAGGCGGAAATCCTCGTCATTATGGACCGGATCGATGCCCGCCGCATTAACGATCAGGAGTGGCGCATCCGCGTAGTCGTGGAAGAAGCGCGCATACGCCTCCGCGAGTCGCTCCAGGTACTCCGGGTCGATCAGACGCTCGTAGTCCAGTCCGCGGCGCGCGATACGCTCCAGCAGCACATCCACCGGTGCCTGCAGATAGACGACGAGATCCGGCGTCGGGGCGTCGATGCCCAGTCGCTCGTAGATCTGCTCGTAGAGAGCCAGTTCCTCGCGGTCGAGATTCAGTTCTGCGAACAGCCGATCCTTCTCAAGCAGGAAATCGGCGACGCAGGAGGTGCGGAAGAGATCATCCTGGCGCAACCCTTCCAGCAACCGTGCACGCTGGAACAGGAAGAACAGCTGGGTCGGTAATGCGGCGGCCCGGCCACTGCGGTAGAAACGCTCCAGGAAAGGATTCTGCTCGGTCTCCTCCAGCAGCAGGTCGCTGCCGAACGCCTCCGCGAGCCGGCGTGCGAGGCTGGTCTTGCCGACCCCGATCGGTCCCTCTACCACGAGATAGGGCGGCGGCGGAGCATCCGTGTCGCCTGGGCGCGCTGCCGCCGTGACGGCACTCTGATCGGCAGGGCTCATGGGTCGTCCTTCCCGCTGTCGATTCGCTCGATCCCCTCGTCACCAAGCCGCCCGGCCAGAGTCGCGACGCGGCCGAGGCCCGGCACGACGAGATCGGGCGCCACCGAGGCCAGTGGCAACAATACAAAATTTCTCTCGCCGATGCCCGGGTGCGGGACGCCGAGGCCGGGCTCCTGGACGACCACATCGCCATACACCAGCAGGTCCAGGTCGAGAGTGCGCGGCCCCCACCGTTCGCCCTCGGAACGTCGGCGACCGTGGCTCTCCTCGATCGCCTGCAGTCGGGTGAGCAGGTCCCCGGGAGCGAGCCGCGTCAGCAGGCCGGCCACCGCGTTCACGAAGTCCGGCTGATCGGCACGACCCATCGGACGGGAACGGTACAACGGTGAGCGGGCGACCAGGCGGACGTCAGGGAGCCGAGCCAGATCGTCGAATGCGCCGAGCACCTGACGCCGGGGATCGTCCAGATTGCTGCCGATACCGACGTAGGCCGGCTGCCAGGACGGACGGGCTGCGGTCAAGCGCCGCCGTCCCGCGGCTTGCGCCGACGCGGGCGACGGCGACGCCCCCCGTCGCGGCGCTTACCACCCGCGCCCTGCACGTGGAACGCCCGCGCCCGTTCCTCGCCGCTCATCTCCTGTACCTCGGTCCAGAACCCGGCGAGTTCGGGATCGACCCCACCGACCCGGGAGCGCAGCAGCATGAAGTCGTATGCCGCTCGGAATCGCCGGTGCTCCAGGAACGCCAGCGCACGCTTGCCCCGATTTTTCTCGAACCGTGGTTGCAGGGACAACATCTCGCGCATCGGTGTCGAGAAGCGCCGGGGTATGGAGATTATCGACTGCTGCGCCGCCACGATTTCCGATGCCGCGATGCCGAGGGCCTGGGTCTCGCTCATCCGGTGCTCGGACATCAGCCGTGCGGCCAGCGTACGCACGGGCGCCCACAGGAAGACACCCAGCAGGAACATCGGCGTCACCGCCTTGCCTTCGGCCACCCGCTGATCCGTGTTGGCCAGCGCCAGGGCGATGAACTCCCGGAACTTGCCGGCCTCCGGACCGTCCAGTTCCCGGCGCGTCTCGGGAAACAGCCTGCCGAACAGACCATGATCCAGCAGCAGTTCGAAGGTCCGCCGTGCGTGGCCGGACTGGAACATCTTCACGAACTCGTCGAACAGCCGGGCGGCCGGCACGTGGGCCAGCAGGGCACCCAGTTCGGGCATCAGGCCGGCGATGTCCTCGTCTATCGTGAAATCCAGCTTCGCCGCGAAGCGGACCGCGCGCAGCATGCGCACCGGATCCTCGCGAAGACGCTGTTCGGGATCACCGATCAGCCGCAGGACCCGGTGTTCGATGTCGCGCGCCCCGTCGACATAGTCCCAGATGCTGTAGTCGGCGATGTTGTAGTAGAGCGCGTTGGCCGTGAAATCCCTGCGCCAGACATCTTCGTCGATGCTGCCGTAGACGTTGTCCCGGAGGATACGGCCGTGCTGATCGAGTTCCACGTCTGACCGATCGTCGGCCTGGTCGGCACTCGCACGGAACGTGGCCACCTCGATGATATCGCGCCCGAATCGCACGTGGGCCAGCCGGAAGCGGCGACCGATCAGGCGGCTGTTGCGGAACAGGTCGCGTACCTGGTCCGGGTCCGCATCCGTCGCGACGTCGAAGTCTTTCGGGAGATATTGGCCCGGGAGACAACGTGGTCGGGGCGCGGAATGATGCGGGGAGCACGGCCGGTGCCCGCGGGGGCTGCTTTCGACAAAAATGGTCCGCTTGTACTCGCCAAAGTGGGCCGTATAATAGCAGCCCCCGCAGGGCCGGGCAGGACAAAATGCGCTGCGCTCCCTTCGTCTAGCGGTCCAGGACGCCGCCCTCTCACGGCGGAAACAGGGGTTCGATTCCCCTAGGGAGTGCCACCTGTCCCCCTTGGAGGCACCCGCTGCCTCACCGGTTGCAGCCTCAGAGGGTAGCTCGATGCGGCGCACGCTCTCCGCGATGTCCGGGCGGCACTCCGCCTACGCCCGCCGCCTGCCGTGAACACGCAGGCAACACGACGATCGCTCGTCGCCCGGGTCTTCGCGCTGTCGCCGGAGGAGCGCAGTGCGGTCTTCTGGTCCTTCCTGTACTTCTTCACTCTGCTCTGCAGCTATTACCTGCTGCGGCCGATCCGCGACGAGATGGCCATCCTCGGCGGCACCCAGAATATCCGCTGGTTGTTCCTGACGACCTTCCTCGCCATGCTGACGATCGTCCCGGTCTTCGGTTTCGTCACCGGTCGCTTCCCCCGCGCGCGCTTCCTGCCCTGGGTGAATCTGTTCTGTGCCGGCAATCTCGTGCTGTTCTACCTGGCGTTCGCGGCCGACGGCCCGTCGGAGATATGGGTCGCACGGGTGTTCTTCGTCTGGTTGAGCGTGTTCAACCTGTTCGTCGTCTCCGTCTTCTGGAGCTTCATGGCGGATCTCTACGATCGTGACCAGGCGCGCCGCCTGTTCGGCATCATCGCCGCCGGCGGCAGCGCCGGCGCCCTGGCCGGTCCGACCATTACGGCGCTCCTCGTGGCTCGTCTCGGTTACCAGCAGATGTTGCTGATCTCGGCGGTGCTGCTCGCTTTCACCGTGGTCTGCATCGTGAAGTTGAGGCGATGGGCGCACGACCAGCCGCGGCACGAGGCTGCGCACACGGACGAGGCGCTCGGTGGCGGCCTGCTCGAGGGCATTTCGCTCACGCTGCGCCAACCCTACCTCGGCGGTGTAGCGCTGATGATCCTGTGTGCCGTTTTCGCGGGAACGGCCCTGTACATTTTCCAGGCGCAGTTTCTGGAGCAGGCCATCGCGGACTCTAATCGCCGCACGCAGGTGTTCGCCCTGGTCGACCTGGCCGTCAACGTGCTGGCCCTTCTCGCCCAGAGTCTCCTGGTCGGTCGGGCGATCCGCCACCTGGGTGTCGGCGGCACGCTCGCACTCCTTCCGGCGCTGAGCATCGTCGGCTTCGTGGCGCTCGCGATCACACCGGTACTCGGACTGGTGCTCGCACTGCAGATCGTCCGCCGCTCCATGAACTACGGGATCGCGGGACCGGCGAAGGAGGTACTGTTCACGGTCGTCTCGCGATCGGCGAAGTACAAGGCCAAGAACTTCATCGACACGGTGGTCTACCGCGGCGGCGACGCGCTCTCTGCGCAGATGATCGGTGCCCTGCAGGCCGCGGGAGCCGGGCTCGGCACGATACTCTCCATCGTAGTCGCGGTCTGCACGGCATGGCTCGGCATCGCGCTGACCCTCGGGAAAGGCTATGCGAAAAGGTATGATCGGCGCGAGGACGAAGACACACTGATCACGGAGGTATCGACATGACACAGGCGTTATGGACACGACGGGAAGTGCTCGCGATGGCAGGCGCGGCGGGCGGCTGTCTGCTGGCCCCGGGACTCGCCGCCGCGAAAGACAGCGTGATGACCCGTCCGATCCCCGCCAGCGGGGAGTCCCTGCCGGTCATCGGACTCGGCACGTCCGGCGTCTTCGACGTCGAGCCGACGACGGCCGAGCTCGCGCCGAGGCTCGATATCCTCCGCCTGATGGTCGAGCACGGCGCCTCGGTCATCGACACGTCACCGATGTACGGCCGTGCAGAAGACGTGTCCGGGCGGGTCGTCGAGGAACTCGGCGTCCGCGACCGCATCTTTTATGCGACGAAGGTCTGGACCCGCGGCCGTGAGGCAGGCCTCGCGCAGATGGAGGATTCGTTCCGGCTGCTGCGCACCGATACCATCGACCTGATGCAGGTACACAATCTCGTCGACTGGCGCACGCAGCTCGCGAGCATCCGCGATCTGCAGGAAGCGGGCCGTATCCGTTACTCGGGAATCACCCACTACCAGGTCAGCGAACACGACGCGCTCGCTGCCGTCATCGAGGCCGAGCGGCCCGATTTCGTCCAGCTCAACTATTCGGTCGTGACCCGGGCGGCGGAGGACCGCCTGCTGCCGCTGGCCGCCGATCGCGGCGTCGCCGTGATAGTCAACCGGGCATTCGAGGACGGCCGGCTGTTCCAGAGCGTACGCG
Source organism: Gammaproteobacteria bacterium (assembly GCA_037382365.1). Classification (GTDB taxonomy): domain Bacteria; phylum Pseudomonadota; class Gammaproteobacteria; order Steroidobacterales; family Woeseiaceae; genus Lentisalinibacter. The sequence goes on along the minus strand of JARRPZ010000016.1, from coordinate 39,955 downwards.
GCCGCACCGTCCCCGGCTGGGCCGTGGAGGCCGGGATCGACAGCTGGGGGCAGTTCTTCCTGAAGTACGTGCTGGCTCACCCGGCCGTCACCTGCATCATACCCGGCACTTCGAAACCGAAGCACATGCGTGACAACCTGGGCGCCGGCACGGGACCGCTGCCTGACGAGGCGTTGCGCAAACGCATGGTGTCGTTCATCGAATCGCTGTGACGGAACGAGGGACGGAGGATCTCCGCGGCGCAGGACTACCGCGCCGACTGGCAGCGATCCTCTACGACACCCTCCTGGTCATCGCGATCGTGTTTCTGGGCACCCTGCCCCTCGTGCTCCTGAACGACGGCGAAGCGATCGCCGAAGGCAGTTGGTGGTATCGGGGCTACCTGCTGCTACTGGTCGGCGGCTATTTCGTCTTCTTCTGGATGCGCGGGGAGACGCTCGGGATGAAGTCCTGGCGGATGCGGCTCGTCCCCATGGCGACCGACAGGATCACCGCCGGTGTGGCGATCAGCCGGGCGCTCGCATCCGTATTATCCTGGCTTCCTCTCGGTGCCGGGTTCCTCTGGTGTCTCGTGGACCGCGAGGGACTCGCCTGGCACGACCGCCTGTCCCGGACGCGCCTGGTCGTTAGGGAGCAGCGTCGACTCAGCGGATCCGGGACAGCACGAAAGCCGTGACGACCGCCAGTGCGAGACTCGGCAACCACGCGAGTACGGCGGGGTTCAGATCGAACACCACACCGCTGCTGGCCAGCATGCGGCTGGCCAGAAAGTAGGCGAGACCGATGATCACACCGACCATCAGACGGCCACCCGCACCGGCACTGCGCAGCGAACCGAAGACGAAGCCGATGGCGAGTACCGGCATCAGCACGATCGTCACCGTCGAGGCGATGCGATTCCAGAGTTCGGTCTGGTAGACGGTGGCGTCGAGTTCGTTCTTGCGCAGATACCGGATGTAGTTCGCGAGACCGCGAGCGGAGAGGCTCACCGGTTTGACCACCGCGATGCCGAGCACCTCTGCGTCGACGGCATAGTTCTCGACGACCCGCGTCTGGCGGCTGGCCGTCGCGCCGTCCTCGTTGAAGCGGGTCCGCGCAAAGTTCTCGAATACCCAGCGCTCCTCTGCGTCCAGGCCGGCGTTGTCCGCGTGGCTGACCGACTGCAGCCGGCGATCGGGGCCGACCTCGAACAGGTAGACGCCGCCGAATTCGAATTCGCTGCTGATGCGTTCGACGTTGAAGATGGTCCGGCCGTCACGTACCCAGGTGCTGCGCCCCCCGGTCAGCCCCGCCTCCTCGTTCTTCGCGGCACTCCGGTACTTGCGCGCGAACTGATCCATCGGCGGTGCGAGATATTCGCCCAGGACGACGCTTGCCCCCATGACGATGACGCCGGCGATGGCGACCCAGCCGGCGAGACGCCAGTGCGAGACGCCGGCACTGCGCATCACGATCAGTTCGCTGTGGCTCGCGAGGGCGCCGAGGCCCAGCAGCGCGCCGAGCAGTGTGGCGACCGGCAGCATCTGCACCGCCAGCAGGGGTAGTCTTAGGAGGGTGTAGACTGCGGCGTCCACGGTATTGTAGCTGCCCGTGCCGGTGTCCTCGAGTTGCGCCAGGAACTCGAAGAACCCCGCCAGCGCCAGCAGGACCGCGACCACGATGAGGGTCATGGAAAGAACGGCCTTCACCAGATAGAGGCTGAATATCTTCAACTCGATCTCCCCGGCACGAGGCGCCAGAACCAGCCGTTCTGCAGGCCCAGCAGGACGAGACCGACGAGCAGCAGGGCCGCGTGTACCCACCAGACACCGACGGCCGGGCCGAGTTCCCCGCGTTCCACCCAGACCCGGGCGACGCCCAGCAGGTTGAAATAGATGAAGTAGACGAGGATGCCTGCGGCCATGTTGCCGTAGCGACCCTGGCGCGGACGGATCTTCGCCAGCGGCACCGCCAGAAACGACAGCAGCAGTGCCGACAGAGGCACCGAGACGCGCCACTGCAACTCCGCGGCCGACATCAGGTCAGCGGTTTCCAGGAGATCGGCCGTGCTGCGCGACTCCGGCTTGAATTCCGGTTCCCTGGCGGCCGGCACCTGGTAGGGGATACCGTGCTCCGCGAATTCGACGATACGGAACTGACTCTCTCCCGGACGCCCCTCGTAGCGGCGTCCGTTCTGCAGGACGATGTATCGGGTGTCGGGATCGGCGGACGGCCGCTGGCTGCCCTTCTCCGCCAGCACCACCTCCAGTGCACCGCCGACGCGCCGCTGCAGGAAGACGTTCGTCAGCGAGCCGTCGTCCGCTACCCGCTCCGCGTAGATGACGGCATCGCCCTGGCCGGCGCTCGTGAATTTCCCCGGCTCGATCACGCTCAGGTCGACGCGCCGTTCGACGCCCGCCGCGATGCGCTGCACCTCCCGCAGCGCCTGGGGACCGAGATCCAGCGACAACCAGCCGACCAGCACCGCGAGCGGGACGGCGAGCCACATGAGTGGCCGGTATAACGCGCCGGGCCCCGTCCCGCACGCCATCAGGGCGGACATCTCACTGTCCCGATAGAGCCGCCCGAGCGCCAGCATCACGGCCAGGAACAGACTGAATGGAATCAGGACGGTGAGGTACTGGAGCGCGGTCAGGCCGATGACGCTGAATACGGCATCCCGCGGCAGCTTGTCCTTCGCCGCATCGCCGAGAACCCGCGCGAACTGATTGCTCAGCAGGATGAACAACAGCACGGCGGTAACCGCGGCCCAGGTCCGCGCCGTCTCGCGCAGCACATATCGGTCGAGGATCTTCATCGGTCGGTCGGGCAAGCTTAACTTCGCCGAGCCAATTGGGCTAAACTTCCGCCTTTCCCGCCGAGCGTGCCGGCACGAGCATCGTGCCCTAAGCTCCCGGTACACAACAAGAAACCGCATCATCCGGTGCGCCGCGCCACGGAGTCCAGCGAGGCAGTGCTCGCGAGATTCCCCGGCAGCCGCGCCGGCGGCTACCGAGGAATATCCATGGAATACTTCACCACCAGCGGCGACGCCGCGAAACGCGCGACGGAATGCGCCATCGTCGGTCTTTACTCGAACGGCAGCCTCGGCAGGGGTGCCGCCGAGATCGACGAGGCGACCGGCGGCCTCCTCGGCAAGCTGAAAGAGCGCGGTGACATCTCCGGGAAACTGGGCCGCGCTCATCTGATCACGAACGTGGACGGCGTCAGGTGCAAGCGCATCCTCGTCACCGGCCTCGGCAAGAAGAGCGGCTTCGGCGTACGTCAGTATCGAAAGGCACTCGACGCCGCTTTCGAGGCTCTCACGGGTACCGCCGTGACCGAGGCGATTTCCTACCTGCACCGCGAGCCCGTGGCCGGGTCGGACGCTTACTATCTCGCGCGCTACGCCGCACAGACTCTGGGCGACCGCCTGTACCGTTTCACGAGACTGAAGACCAGCTCCAGCGGTGCCGCACTGAAGCTGAAGAAGCTCGGATTCGGACTCGAGTCCCGCAGCGACGGCGATGCGGCCCTGTCCGGGGCCCGGCATGCCCAGGCGATCGTGCGCGGGATGGACCTCGCGCGGGAACTCGGCAATCTGCCGGCGAATGTCTGTACGCCCTCCTTCCTCGCCGAAGAGGCGGAAAAGCTCGCGAAGCACTACCGGTCCATGGAAATCGAGATCCTCGAAGAAGACGACATGCGGGAACTCGGCATGGGCGCCCTGCTCTCCGTGACCGCCGGTGCCGACGAGCCGGCGAAGCTGATCGTCCTGAAATATACGGGTGGCGCCGAGGAAGAGGCGCCGGTCATCCTGGTGGGCAAGGGAATCACATTCGACACCGGAGGCATTTCACTGAAACCGGCACCGTCCATGGACGAAATGAAGTTCGACATGTGCGGCGCGGCAGCCGTGATCGGGACCATGCAGAGCGTCGCGGCGATGAAACTCCCGATCAACCTGACGGTGATCGTGCCTACCTGCGAGAATATGCCGAGCGGCCGTGCGACACGCCCCGGGGATATCGTGAAGAGCATGTCCGGCAAGACGATCGAGATCCTGAATACCGACGCCGAAGGCCGGCTCATACTGTGCGACGCTCTCACCTACGCGCAGCGCTACGAGCCCCAGGCGCTGATCGATGTCGCCACGCTTACCGGCGCCTGCATCATCGCACTCGGTAATCACAACAGCGGCCTGATGTCCAACGATGACGATCTGGCGGACGGCCTGCTCGCGGCGGGACGACGCGCCGACGACACCGCCTGGCGGCTGCCGCTCGGCGAGGACTACGAGAAGCAGCTCAAGAGCAATTTCGCCGACTTCGCGAATGTCGGTGGCCGGGAGGGCGGCGCGATCACCGCGGGCTGTTTCCTGTCCAAATTCACACGCGACGCCGTCTGGGCGCATCTCGATATCGCAGGCACGGGCTGGCGGTCGGGCGCCCGCAAAGGTGCCAGCGGAAGGCCGGTTCCGCTGCTCGTGGATTATCTGATCGAGCGCGCCAGCGCGAAGGACTGACGGGACTTCTCGTGTCCGGACCGCGGGTCGACTTCTATATCCTGGCGGCCGCGGGCGAGGACGCCCGGCGACGGTTCGCCTGCCGACTCGCGGAGAAAGCCTACCGTCTCGATCACAGCGTGCACCTGCATGCCGACGACGCGGCGACGGTCGACGCCCTGGACGAACTGCTCTGGACATTCCGGGATGCGAGCTTCCTTCCCCACGAGAAGATGCCGAACAGCGGCGGCGCGCCAGTGACGATAGGCTGCGGAGAGGATGCGCCGGAAGTGACGGACCTCCTGATCAACCTGTGCAGGGGGGTCCCGGACTTCGCGTCGCGGATGCCACGCATCGCAGAGCTCGTCGGCGGCGACGAGCGGACACGGAAAGAGGGACGGCGTCGATTTATCTTCTACCGCGATAAGGGCTATCCTCTGGAGACCCATGACATCGGGTGACGCCATGGAACGGACCATCAACAAGCCGGAAACGCTCGCGACGAGCGATGACGATATCCCGACACTGACGTCGGTAGTGGTCGGGGACGCGCCCGCGCCGGAGACCTCCCCGGCGCCGGCCGTCGATTCCGATGCGCTGGCCGCGCTGGAAGTGAGGCTGACATCGGCCAGCCTGGACCTCGCCGACCGGCTCCTGCACAACGCGTTCCGGGAGATGGAGGCGGCGATGTTCGAACAGGTCTCCAACCGCCTTAGAGCCGAACTGCCGGATCTCGTGGCCCGGATCATCCGTGAACAGTTCGAGGAGACGCCCTGACCCGGGCGTCCCGCCTTCAGACACAGACAGAGGAGCAGGACCGGCGACAGCTGCCGGCATCAGGACCGTGAGCATGGACAAGGCCTATCGCCCAAGCGATATCGAGATGAAGCACTATCGCCGATGGCGGGAGAACGGCTGGTTCGAACCGGCCGGCGACGGCGAACCATACTGCATCATGATCCCGCCGCCGAACGTGACCGGCACGCTGCATATGGGCCACGCATTCCAGGACACCATCATGGACGCCCTGACCCGGTATCACCGGATGTGCGGCCGGCGCACCCTCTGGCAACCGGGCACCGATCACGCCGGCATCGCCACCCAGATGGTGGTAGAGCGTCAGCTGAACGCCGAGGACCTCACCCGCCACGATCTCGGCCGCGACGCCTTCGTCGAGCGGGTGTGGCAGTGGAAGGCGGAGTCAGGGGGCACGATCGCGGAGCAGCTGAGCCGTCTCGGTGCTTCCGTGGACTGGTCGCGCGAGCGCTTCACCATGGACGAAGGACTGTCGGAGGCGGTCACCGAGGTCTTCGTGCGGCTGTACGAGGAGGGGCTCATCTACCGGGGCAAGCGCCTCGTGAACTGGGACCCCGTATTGCACACGGCACTGTCCGACCTGGAGGTGCTCAGCGAGGAAGAAACGGGCCACCTCTGGCACTTCCGCTACCCGCTGGTGGACGGCAGCGGCCACGTGACCGTGGCGACGACCCGGCCGGAAACCATGCTCGGCGATACGGCCGTCGCCGTCCATCCGGAAGACGACCGCTATCGGGCGCTGGTCGGCAAGGAGGTTCTGCTGCCGCTCGCCGAGCGGCGCATACCGGTGATCGCCGACGAGTACGTCGACCCCGAATTCGGTTCCGGCTGCGTAAAGATCACGCCGGCACACGACTTCAACGACTACGAGATCGGTCAGCGCCACGGCCTGCAAATTATCAACGTGCTGACCGACAGCGCAGCCATGAACGAGAACGTGCCCGCGGCTTACCGCGGGCTGGACCGCTCCGAGGCCCGCGAGCGAGTCGTCGCGGACATGCAGGCCGCCGGTCTGCTCGAGAAGGTCGATGATCACAAGCTGATGGTGCCGCGCGGCGACCGCAGCGGCGCCGTTGTAGAGCCGTACCTGACGGACCAGTGGTACGTCCGCATCGAACCGCTCGCCAAACCGGCGATCCGGGCGGTCGAGACGGGCGAGATCCGGTTCGTGCCGGAGAACTGGGACAGGACGTATTTCGACTGGATGCACAAGATCCAGGACTGGTGCATCAGCCGACAGCTCTGGTGGGGTCATCGCATCCCGGCGTGGTATGACGAAGAGGGCAATCTCTATGTCGGCCGCAACGAAGCCGAGGTGAGGCAGCAGCATGACCTCGACCCGGCGGTGACGCTCAGGCGGGACGAGGACGTACTGGACACCTGGTTCTCGTCGGGTCTGTGGCCGTTCAGCACCCTCGGCTGGCCCGACCAGACCGAGGCCCTGCGGACCTTCTACCCGACTTCCGTGCTGGTCACCGGGTTCGACATCATCTTCTTCTGGGTCGCGCGCATGATCATGCTCGGCCTGAAATTCACCGGCGAGGTACCGTTCCGCGAGGTCTACATCCACGGGCTCATCCGTGACCAGGACGGCCAGAAGATGTCCAAGTCCAAGGGGAACGTGCTGGACCCGCTCGACCTCATCGACGGGGTGGATCTCGAGACGCTGATCGCGAAACGCACACGCGGTCTCATGCAGCCGCACCTCGCGCCGAAGATCGAGCAGGCGACCCGCCGGCAGTTCCCGGACGGGATCCCCGAGTACGGGGCAGACGCACTGCGGTTCACGTTCGCCGCGCTGGCCACCACCGGCCGGGACATCCGGTTCGACCTCGGTCGAATCGAAGGTTACGCCAACTTCTGCAACAAGCTGTGGAACGCCTCCCGCTACGTGCTGATGGCCACCGAGGATCTGGACGAGGGCGACGAGGTCCTGAGCGCCGCCGATCACTGGATCCGCTCCCGGCTCGCCGACACGGTGCGCACGGTGCACGAACAGTTCTCGGCCTACCGGCTGGACCTGGCGGCCCAGGCGATCTACGAGTTCACCTGGCACGAATTCTGCGACTGGTACCTGGAACTCTCGAAGCCGGTCCTGCAGTCCGGGACCGTGAGCGACAGCGAAAAGCGGGGCACGCGACGTACGCTCGTCCAGACCCTCGAGATGCTGCTCCGCCTCATCCATCCGCTGATGCCGTTCATTACCGAGGAGATCTGGCTGCGGGTGGCGCCGCGGGCGGGGGCCGGCGGTGACACCGTGATGATCCAGCCTTACCCGCAACCGGTCACGGACGACATCGATACGGCCGCCGAGGTCGAGATGCGATGGGTGCAGGGCTTCATCATGGGACTCCGGCGTATCCGCGGCGAGATGGACATCGCCCCGCGCCGACAACTGCCCGTGCTGCTGCAGGGCGCCGGCGAAGAGGACCGGCGGCTGATCGAACGCCACGGCCGCCTGCTCCGGGAAGTGGGGTGCATCGAGGCCGTGGACTTCCTGGACGACGGCGCCGCGGCGCCGCCCTCCGCCACCGCCCTGCTGGGCGACATGAAGATTTTCGTACCGATGGCGGGCCTGATCGACGTGGCTGCCGAGCGCAGCCGGCTGGAGAAGCAGGCCGGGAAGGTCGAGGCGGATCTGTCGAAGGCCGAGGCGAAGCTCGCCAATCCGCGCTTCGTGGACAATGCGCCCGCGGAGATCGTCGCGAAGGAACGGGAGCGGGAAACGGCGTTTCGGCGCGAGCTCGCACAGATTCGCGAGCAACTCGGCCGGCTCGAGTCGTTATCCTGACGCCGGAATCTGAGTAGCCGGTCACATTCTCACGGCCCGACGGATGCATTCCGGCGCGGGACGGGTGAACATAATGACCGCTCGACAGGAGAACCGGATGCACATAGGGAACGTGCTGGAGAAGAACCGTGGCCCGACGGCGGACGACCGGGCGTCGCTGGCGGATGCACTCGAGGCGCTGGATTCGATCGTGCTGGGCAAGAAGCCACAGCTGCGGCTCGCGCTTGCCTGCCTCATCGCCCGCGGCCACCTGCTCATAGAAGACCTGCCGGGCGTCGGGAAGACGACCCTGGCCCATGCCCTCGCGCGGGTGCTCGGGCTGTCCTACCAACGCATCCAGTTCACCAGCGACATGCTGCCCGCCGATATCGTCGGCGTCTCCATCTATCGGCCCGAGGACGGCCGTTTCGACTTCCATCCCGGTCCCGTTTTCGCGCAGCTGGTACTCGCCGACGAGGTGAACCGGGCCACACCGAAAGCGCAGAGCGCATTGCTCGAAGCGATGCAGGAGGGACAGGTGACCGTGGACGGATCCAGCCACGCCCTGCCCGAACCATTCTTCGTGGTCGCGACCCAGAACCCCGGCGACCAGATCGGCACCTTCCCGTTGCCGGAGTCTCAGCTGGACCGGTTTCTGATGCGGATCGAACTCGGCTACCCGGGCGAGGCGGAAGAACGGCGCCTGATCGCCGGACGGGATACGCGCATCGCACTCGACGGCCTCGCAGCGGCGCTGGACGCCGCCACCGTCCTACGCCTCCAGCACGCCGTCGACGAGATCCACGTCGCCGAACCCCTCATCGATTATGTCCAGGCGCTCGTGCGATTTACGCGAGAATCGTCTGAATTCCACTCCGGACTGTCACCGCGCGGGGCGATCGCGCTGTCACGGGCCGCGCGTGCCGTCGCACTGGTAGAAGGTCGCGACGCCGTCTATCCGGACGATATACAGGCCGTGTTCACTGCCGTGGCCGCCCATCGCCTGAGCCGAGAGGGGACGGCCGGCCGGACGAGCCCGGACGAGATCGGCCGCCATGTCCTCGACTCCGTCGCTATCCCCTGAACGGACGCCGCCGGTCTGGCGCCGCGCCGGCGCGCTGATCGCGGGACGGGCGGCGCGCTGGGCGCGGCGACGCCAGGGCGTCGATCCGGTACCGGTCGAACTGGCTTCGCGCCGGATCTATATCCTGCCGACCGGGGTCGGGATCACCTATGCGCTGATGGTCTTCGCCATGCTGCTGGGTTCGATGAACTACAACAACAGCATGGCGTTCGCGCTGACGTTCCTGCTGGCGGCACTCGGGCTGGTCGCCATGCACCACTGCCAGCGCAATGTCGCGGGGCTGATCGTGGCGTTCACCGGCGCGGAACCCGTATTCGCCGGCGATCCCGTGCGTCTGCGATTCGCATTGCACAACGAGGGCGTCGCCCCACGCTTCGACATTCTGGTCTACGTCGGCGAATCCGCCTCGTCCCGCGTCGACGTCCCGTCGGGCGGTCATGCGCTCTGTGTGGCCAGTCTGCCGACGACACGACGCGGTCGACTGCGGCTGACCCGCTACGGCGTCCGCAGCACCCATCCGCTGACGCTGTTCCGGGCCTGGGCGTGGATCCATGCAGACGTTTCCTGCCTGGTCTGGCCCCGCCCGGCGCAGGAAGCACCGCCGCTGCCGTTCAGCGCACCGAGCCACGGCAGGCGCCGTACGGCGGCGGCGGGTGACGACGACTTCGCCGGGTTGCGTGACTTCCAGGACGGCGATCCGCCACGCCATCTGGCCTGGAAGACCTACGCGCGGAGTGGCGAACTGAAAACGAAGCGCTTCTCTGGCACCGATGCCCGCCTCGCCTGGCTCGATATCCGGGACGCCCAGGGATCCGACCTCGAGGAGCGACTTTCGGTCGTCTGCCGCTGGGTCCTCGACGCCGAGCGCGCCGGGCTGCGATACGGGCTGCGACTCGGGCGCACGATCATCCAACCGTCGCGGGGGAATGCACATCGGGCCCGCTGCCTCGATGCCCTGGCGGAGTTCGAGGGGGGGCGCACCGGTGGCCACTGATCGCCGCAGCGACGGCCGGCTGCTGGACACGTTGCCCTGGACGCTGGGAGCCCTCGGACTCGCGCTGGTCCCCCACGTGGGCGCGCTCCCGCTCTGGATCGTGCTGCTGGCGATCCTGTGCGGTGTCTGGCGCTGGATCGTCGAGCGGCGGCGAACCCGGCTGCCCTGGCGCGGGCTGCGCTTCGGCCTGGCCTTCGGCGGTTTTCTCGCCGTAATTTTCACCTACGGGGGCATCAATGGCGTCGGCCCGGGCACCGCGCTGCTCGTCATCATGGCGTCGCTGAAGCTCCTCGAGACGCGTACCCGACGGGATCAGTTCGTCCTGATGTTCATCGCCGTATTCCTCGTCCTCGCGGCATTGCTGCGGGAACCGGCACCCTGGACCCTGCCCTACCTGTTCGCCGCCCTGTTCGCAATCGTCGCCGCCTGGCTGAACGCAGGCCGCGGCGGCAATGCGCTGCCGCCGATGCTGGCGGCCCGCAGTGCCGGACGGCTCCTCGCCCAGGCGCTGCCCCTGATGCTCGTGTTCTGGATCCTGTTCCCCCGCGTACCGGGGCCGTTCTGGGCCATCCCGACGGAGCAAGGCGGCGCGGTCACCGGTCTCAGCGATCGTATGAGCCCGGGCGACATCACCCGACTCGGCCGCTCCAATGCGCTGGCGTTCCGGGTCTGGTTCGACGACGATCCCCCTCCCCCCGCCCGCCGGTACTGGCGCGGCATCGTGATGGACCGGGTCATCGACGGCCGGACCTGGGCCGCCCGTCCCCTGCGTTACGAGATGCTCGGAAGGGATCCCGTCGAGCCACGCGGCGAACCGGTCCGCTACCGGATCCGGCTGGCACCCACGAATCAACGCTATCTCTTCATGCTGGAGCGTGTCGCCGACTGGAGCGCTCCAGGGACCTTCGTCACGTCACGTCTCGAAGTCGCGAGTACGGCCCCCGTCGACGACTGGCTGACCTACGAGGCACGCTCCTACCCGGAGGCGCGCGCGGACCTGCGACTCTCGGACGAAGCGCGCAGCGACTACACCGCATTGCCGGAGAACGCCAATCCGCGGACACGGGAGTATGCCCGCCGACTCCGGACCGGGTCCGGCGACGAACGTGACTACATCCGCCGCGTGCTGGCCTACTACCGGCAGAATTCGTTCTCCTACACCCTGACACCATCCCGTCTGGGCCGGGACGCCGTCGACGAATTCCTGTTCACGAGCCGGGCGGGTTTCTGTGAACACTACGCCACATCCTTCGCAACCCTCATGCGCGCCGCCGGCATTCCGGCGAGGGTCGTCGCGGGCTACCAGGGCGGCGAACTGAATCCGATCGACCCGGACGAGGCGTACTACATCGTGCGTCAGTCGGATGCCCACGCATGGACCGAAGTGTGGCTCGACGGCGAAGGCTGGCGGCGGGTGGACCCCACCGCGGCCGTGGCCCCCGACCGCATACGGTCCGGCCTGTACGACGCGGTGGAGGAGACGGAATTCGGTGTCGCCGACCGGTTGTTGCGCTCGAGCACCATGGAGACACTGCGCTTCTACTGGGATCTCACGAACGCCCGCTGGGATGAATGGGTTCTCGGCTATGGTCCCGCCACGCAGCGGGATTTCCTGCGCTGGCTCGGCATGGACGAGCCCGGGTGGCGGCGCATGCTCGTGTGGCTGACGGCGTTGCTCGCCGTACTCCTCGCAGCACTCTCCGGTTGGCTCGCCTGGCGTCACCGGCGCCCCCGGGCCGACCGGGCTGCCCGGCTCTACCGCCGCTTCACCGAGGCGACCGGGTTACAGCGGGCCGCCGGCGAACCACCGCTGGATTATGCGGAGCGTGCCGCCGATGCCCTGCCGGCGGCCGCCGGCGAGATCCGCCGGATCACCGCGCTCTATCTCGACAGCCGTTATGCCGGCATGGGCCGGGAGGACGAACTCGCGGCCGCCGTCAGGGGGTTCGCGGTGAAGTATCCGGTGCTGCGCCTGCGTCGACGCGGGACAACAGGAAGGCGCCCGCGAGGAAGAGCGGGATCAGCGCGACGATGACGGCCTTCGGACTGTCGCTCAGCACGCTGGCCCAGGCAACCAGGAACGGTCCGAGCACCGCGGCAAACTTGCCCAGCATGTTGTAGAAGCCGAAAAACTCGGCGGACTTGTCCTTCGGCACCATCGATGCGTACAGGGCGCGGCTCATGCTCTGCACACCGCCCTGGACGGTGCCGATCATGATCGCCATCGCATAGAACTGCCAGACGTGGGCGAGGAACATCGCCCAGATCGACACGCCGATGTAGACGGCGAGTGCGATGTAGATGCCGCGCTTCGGTCCGATCTTCTCGCCCAGCCATCCGTAGAACAAGGTCGCGGGGAAACCGACGAAGTTGGTGACCAGCAAGGCGGTCAACAGGTCCGAACTCGAGAAGCCGAGCCGCTGGCCGAAGTTGGTGGCCAGCTGGATCATCGTGTGCACACCGTCGATGTAGAGCCAGAAGGCGAGCAGGAACAGGAACAACTGCCGGTAGCGTCGGATCTCCCGGAAAGTGTCGACGAGCTGGCGGTATCCCTCGCGCACCGCACCGCCGACCGCCTTGCCTTTCGCGGCGTCCTCCTCCACGAACAGCATGATCGGGATGGTGAACACGGCCCACCAGATCGCAACCAGGAGGAACGCGACCCGCACGGCGACGTCCGGTCCGGACAGTCCGAAGGCCTCGGGCTCCCGGACCATGAAGGTATTCAGGGTCAGCAGGAGCGCACTGCCCAGGTAGCCGGCCGCGAAACCGAAGGCGGACACCGACTCGAATTCCCCGGGTTTCGCCACGTTGACGATGAGCGAGTCATAGAAGGTGTTGGCGCTGTAAAAACCCACCGACGCCAGAAGATAGATACCGATGGCGACGGGCCAGGCACCTTTCGCCACGAAATAGAGGCCGCCGGTCATGACGATGCCCAACAGCGCGAATCCCGCCAGGAACTTCTTGCGGGTGCCGCCCCGGTCCGAGATGGCGCCGAGAACGGGCGCGATCAGAGCGACGATCAGGCTGGCGGCACCGCTGGTTACCGCCAGCCGGAATGTCACGTCGGCGCCTTCCGCCCCGGCGGCCCAGTACTCACCGAGGAATATGGGGTATAGCACCGCGAGGACGGTCAGGGCGAATGCCGAGTTGGCCCAGTCGTAAAACGCCCATGCCAGGACGGGACCCCTGAGGAGTCGCGGCCTCAATGGTGGGCGATCCCGGCGCGGAGTGAGTGCGGACGATGCATGGGATTGTGGCGATGTCCTGACCCGGCGACCGGCCGACTATAGCAAGAGTGCGTCGCAGCGTTCAGAGTTCCCGGGTCGCGTGAAACTGCACGTCCGGCCAGCGCTCCTCGGCCAGCTGCAGATTCACTCGCGTGGGAGCCACGTAGACCAGCTCACCGGCATGGTCGATGGCCAGATTCTCGTAGTTCCGTTTCTCGAATTCCTCACGCATCTTCTGCTCGGGAAACTCCAGCCACCGTGCCGTATGAACGTTCACTTTGTCGAAAGTGCATTCGACGCCGTATTCGTTGCGCAGCCGGTGGGCGACCACGTCGAACTGCAGTATGCCGACCGCTCCCAGGATGAGCTCGTTACTGCGCAGCGGCCGGAAGAGCTGAGTCGCCCCCTCCTCGCAGAGCTGGTCCAGACCTTTCTGCAGAGCCTTCAGTCGCAACGGATCACGCAGTACGGCACGGCGGAATATCTCCGGCGCGAAGCTGGGGATGCCGCTGAAGACGAGCTCCTCGCCTTCCGAGAAGGAGTCGCCGATGTTGATGGTGCCGTGGTTGTGGATACCGATGATGTCGCCCGCGTAGGCTTCCTCCGCCGACTGGCGATCGGCGGCCATGAAGGTGATCGCCTCGCTCACCTTCACGTCCTTGCCGAGTCTCACGTGCCGGAGTTTCATTCCCCGGGTGTAGCGTCCCGAGCACAACCGGAGGAAAGCGATGCGATCGCGATGTGCGGGATCCATGTTGGCCTGGATCTTGAAGACGAAACCCGTGAGCGACGATTCCAGCGGATCGACCGTGCGCCCGTCCGCCACCCGCGACTGCGGCGGCGGCGCGAGCTCGACGAAACCGTCGAGAAGTTCCCGGACACCGAAGTTGTTGATCGCCGAACCGAAGAACACCGGTGTCTGTTTCGCCTCGAGATAGGCCCGCGGATCGAGATCCGGGCAGGCGCCGCGCACGAGTTCGATCTCCTCGTCGAATTCCTGCGCCCGATCACCCAGGAAACTGCGCGCCTCCGGTGAGGCCAGACCCTCGATGACGCGTGTCTCGCCCGCCTTCTCGCGGCCGGAACTCTGATAGACGTAGATACGGTCCTGCTGCAGGTGATAGACCCCGCGCAGGCTGCGGCCCATGCCGATGGGCCAGGTGACCGGCGCGCACTGGATTCCCAGCACGGACTCGATCTCGTCGAGAAGCTCGATCGGCTCCCGACCTTCCCGGTCCAGCTTGTTGATGAAGGTGACGATCGGGGTATCCCTGAGTCGGCATACCTCCATGAGTTTCACGGTGCGCTCCTCGACACCTTTGGCACAGTCGATGACCATCATCGCCGAATCGACCGCCGTGAGGGTCCGGTAAGTGTCCTCCGAGAAGTCCTCATGGCCCGGTGTGTCCAGGAGATTCACGATGCGCTCCCGGTAGGGAAACTGCATGACCGATGAGGTCACGGAGATGCCACGTTCCTGCTCGAGCTTCATCCAGTCCGAGGTCGCGTGACGGCGGGCCTTGCGGCCTTTCACGGTCCCCGCCAGCTGGATGGCGCCGCCGAACAGCAGCAGCTTCTCCGTCAGCGTCGTCTTGCCGGCGTCGGGATGAGAGATGATCGCGAAAGTGCGTCGCCGCCGCACCTCGTGCTCGAGCGTGGTCATGGTCGAATCCGGGAGATTCAAAGGGCGGCGAGTCTACCGCACGGCCGCTCCGAGCGGCTAGCGCGCGGCCTGCAGGCGCAGTGCCAGCACCATGGCGTCTTCCCGTCCCGCGTCCGAGCGATAGTAGCCGCTGCGTCGCCCGATCGGCCGGAAGCCGTACTTGCGATAGAGCCTGAGCGCACCTTCATTGGACGGCCGGACCTCCAGCAGCAGGTGCTCGACCGAAGCCTCGCGGGCCCGGCCGATCAGTTCGGAGAGGAGCAACTCGCCGAACCCCCGCCGGCGCCAGTCGGGATCGATGCAGAGATTGAGCAGGTGTGCCTCGCCGGCGGCGACGGACAGGATGCCGTAGCCGCGGGGCTTCTCGTCGGCCTCGAGCAGCATGCTGAGATATCCCGCCAGCAGGCAGTCGCGGAATATGCCACGGCTCCACGGGAATTCGTAACTGCGTCGCTCGATGTCGGAGACCGCCATCAGGTCGCCGGGCAGCATGTGCCGGACGACCGGAGTGATCTCCCTCAGGACGGAGCTCATCGTGCCTCCGCGAGCAGGGCCCGGACCCGGCAAAGATCCTCCCACGCCTTGCGCTTCTGGGAAGGACTGCGCAGAAGATAGGCCGGGTGATAAGTGACGACGACCGGCAGATCCGCCTCTTCGAGGCGCTGCAGACTCGTCCGCAGGCGGCCGATCGGAGCATCGGTGTCCAGCAGATTCTGCGCGGCGATGCGCCCGACGGCGAGGATGACCCGAGGCCCGACCAGTTCGATCTGGCGCCGCAGATAGGGACGACATTCGGCCGATTCCTCCGCTCGCGGATCCCGATTGCCCGGCGGACGGCACTTCAGGATGTTGGCGATGAAGACCTGTTCGCGCCGCAACCCGGCGGCCCGCAGCATCTCGTCCAGCAATTTGCCGGCCCTGCCCACGAACGGTTCGCCCCGGCGGTCTTCCTCGGCGCCCGGCGCCTCGCCAATCACCATCACCTCGGCATCCGCGTCACCCACGCCGAATACGGTCTGCGTGCGCCCCTGATGCAGCGCGCAGCGGGTACAGCCGCTGACACGGGTACGCAGCGTCTCCCAGTCGTCGGACGAGGGATCCATCCGACCCGCCGGCGGCGTCACGGTCGAGCCGGCAGACCCGGTGTCGATGCCGCCCCCGGCTTCGGAGACCGATTCGCGCGCGGCGGCGGTCTCCTCCACGTCCGCGGCACCACGCGGCAGCCAGACTTCGATGCCGAGTGCGCGCAGATACGACAGCCGCTCTGCCTCGGTGCCGGTCATGTCTCGCCCCCGTGCGTCGCGGTCCGACGCCGGCGACGCCAGAGCCACAGCAGCGGACCGGAGAAGCCGTATCCGGTGAAGAGTGCGAACAGCATCACCGGCGGCTCCAGCGAAATGAGGATCAGCAGGAGAGGGATGATCAGCAGGTACGAGAAGGAGATCCGGCTGCCCAGATTCAGCTCCTTGAAACTGTAATAGCGCAGGTTGCTCACCATCAGGGCCGCGGCCGCCGCGGTGATGACGAAGGCGAGGATCAGCCCGCCGAGACCCGCGATCTCGTGCCGCGCACTCAGCCAGACGAATCCGGCTACCATCCCGGCGGCCGACGGGCTGGCGAGCCCGATGAAATAGCGCTTGTCCTGGGAGCCGGGACTCGTGTTGAAGCGGGCGAGACGCATCGCCGCCGCCACCGCGAACAGGAAGGCGACCAGCCAGCCGATGCGACCCCAGGCGACGCTGTATTCCGCCAGCCGCGCCACGCCCCACTGATACACCACCACGGCCGGCGCGAGGCCGAAGCAGACCATGTCCGACAGGCTGTCGAACTCCTTTCCGAAGTCGCTCTCGGTGGCCGTCAGGCGGGCGACCCGGCCATCGAGTCCGTCGAGTACCATGGCGATGAAAATAGCGACCGCGGCCGGCTCGAAATTGCCGTCCACCGCCGCCACGATGGCGTAGAAGCCGGCGAACAGCGCGGTGGTGGTCAGCAGGTTCGGCAGAAGATAGATGCCTCGCCGCGGTTTTTCCCGGGTGGAACTCACCGGCCTATGATACAAGAACGGCCACGCCGGCTGGCTATCCGCGTCTCAGTTCCGCCAGCGAATCCGTTCCCGCGCGTACCCGACGGCCCGGCTCTGTCCGGATACGCGCGTTCGAGGGCACATACACGACGATGGTGCGGGCGAGACGCATGAACGCGAACCGCTGTCCCTGGCCGACCCGTTCCCCGTAGCCGAGAAACGAGCGCGGGCCGCCGAACCACCGCGGGCCGTGGATCAGCACCACGACGTCGTCGCCTTCGTCGCTACGCACCCACATACCGTGTACGTCCAGCCAGCGGCTGTGATCCGACAGATTATCCCGCGGATCCAGCACCTTCCCCTCGATGGGACTGCGCGCCGTATAGGCACCGAAGTTATTGATTCGTATGGTGATCCGGACCGCCTCCCGGTCGAGAATCCCCGGACCGCTCTCGGTGATTTCCGTCACCCTGCCGTCGGCCGGCGCCAATATCCCGAGCGGAGCCACAGGCACTTCGCGCCACGGGTCCTGGAACAGCATGATGAGACCCGCGACGAGGACGCCCAGCGGCAACACCGCCCACCAGCCGAACAGCCAGAATCCCGCCGCGAGCGCGGCGAGCGCGGCGAGTATCCATGGCATGCCTTCCGGCGCGATCCGCGGATAGTTCGTCCTCGGCATCGTATTCCGTTCGGTTCATTCAGACGCGGCGATCATGCGCGGAATCGGCCGCGGATACCACCCCGGGCCGCGGCGCACATCCCCCCGCGCGTGTGTCGGCGCCGTCATTCGGGCTAGAATCCGGGACGCTCAATAACCCGCGTAGTCTGCGATGCGATCCTCCAAACTGAATCTCACCACACTGAAGGAGGTCCCGGCCGAGGCCGAGATCCCGAGCCACCAGCTCATGGTCCGCGCCGGTCTCATCCGGCGTCTGGCATCGGGTCTCTTTACCTGGATGCCGATCGGCCTGCGGGTCCTGAAGAAGATCGAGGCCATAGTCCGTGAGGAGATGGACCGGGCCGGCGCCCTGGAGTTGCTGATGCCGGCCGTGCAGCCCGCGGAACTCTGGCAGGAATCCGGCCGCTGGGACAGATACGGCCCTCTGCTGCTGCGCATGAAGGATCGCAACGATCGGGACTATTGCTTCGGCCCGACCCACGAGGAGGTGATCACCGACATCGCCCGGCGTGAGCTGAAGAGCTACCGCCAGCTGCCGGTGAACTACTATCAGATCCAGACCAAGTTCCGCGACGAGATCCGGCCCCGCTTCGGGGTGATGCGCTCGCGAGAATTCATCATGAAGGACGCCTATTCCTTCGACCTGGACGAGACCGGCATGGCCGCCGCGTATGCCCGCATGGCGCGCGCCTACGAAGCCGTCTTCACCCGCCTCGGCCTGCGTTTCCGTGCCGTCGAGGCGGACAGCGGCGAGATCGGCGGCAGCCGCTCCCAGGAGTTCCACGTGCTCGCGGAATCCGGAGAGGACGCCATCGCCTATTGCGACGATGACGGCTATGCGGCGAATGTCGAGATGGCCCCTACGCAGCGATCGTCCGAACCACGCCCGGCCCCGAGGGCGGCCATGGAGACGGTGCATACCCCGGGGGCGCGCAGCATCGAGGCGGTCACCGCCCTGCTCGGCGTGCCGCCGGAGCGTCTCGCCAAGACGCTGGTCGTCGCCGGCGAGGAAGGACCCGTCGCCCTCGTACTACGCGGCGATCACGAGCTGAATGCGGTGAAGGCCCAGGCCCTGCCGGGCGTCGCGGACCCGCTGCGCATGGCGGAGCCGGACGAGGTGGAAACCGCCACGGGCTGTGCGCCCGGTTTCGTGGGTCCGATCGGTCTCGGCATACCGGTCTTCGTCGATCACGCCGCCGCGGAGCTGGCCGATTTCGTGTGCGGTGCGAATCAGGCGGACCACCACCTCACCGGGGTCAACTGGGGTCGGGATCTGCCCGATCCCGAGAGTGTGGATATCCGCAACGTGAAGGAGGGAGATCCGACTCCGGGCGGCAGCGGCACACTCGGCATCGCGCGCGGCATAGAAGTCGGCCACATCTTCCAGCTCGGTACCAAGTATTCCGAAGCGATGGGGGCGACGGTGCAGGACCAGGACGGCGTCGAGCGGCCCATGCAGATGGGCTGCTACGGCATCGGCATCACGCGCATCGTGGGCGCGGCCATCGAACAGAACCATGACGAGAACGGCATCATCTGGCCGGAACCGCTCGCCCCGTGGCGCGTCGTCATCGTGCCGATCAACATGCATCGCTCCGAGCGGGTAAGAGAGGCAGCCGAATCGCTCTACGCAGAGCTGACAGGACTCGGCGTCGATACGTTGCTCGACGACCGGGATGCCCGACCGGGTGTGAAATTCGCCGATGCGGAACTCATCGGCATTCCGCACCGTGTCGTGATCGGCGAGCGGGGACTCGACGCCGGTGAACTCGAGTATCGCCACCGTCGCGACAGCGAATCCCGGCAGCTGAAGCGTGAAGCGGTTCTCGCACTCCTGCAGGAGACGACGGTAAGCTGAGGCTCATGACAATCGGGACGGACAGAATCCGGCGAGCGGATACGCGCATCGGACTGGCGACGATGGCGACGGTCTGCGCGCTGCTGGCCGCCGGCGCGGTCGGCGCCTCGGGCATGCAACCGGATCCGGTCCTCCGCGAGCTGCTGCGACAAGCCGCCACGGAGGCCGATAGCTTCGACGATCGCTTCCATGCCCAGGTCTGGCTCGCCGACATGTCCCACCGTCTCGGCAACAGGGTCGACGATCCGGGCGAACGGGTGGAGATACTGAAAAGGGTGCACTACGAGGCGAAACGCGTGAACCTGGCGCCGGAACTGATCCTCGCCGTGATCGAGGTGGAGAGCAATTTCGACCGTTTCGCCGTATCCCGGGCCGGGGCCCGCGGCCTCATGCAGGTCATGCCCTTCTGGCTCGACGAGATCGGCCGTCCGGAGGACAATCTCTTCCACATCGACACGAATCTGCGCCTCGGCTGCACCATACTGCGCTACTACTACGAGATGGAGAACGGCAATCTGCAGCGAGCCCTCGCCCGGTACAACGGGAGCCTCGGCAAGACCTGGTACTCCAACCGGGTCCTGGACAAGCTGCGGGTGCGCTGGCGGCAGATCTGACCGGGATCACCCGCCGCTCAGCCGGTGGTGAAGCCCTCGCCCGGTGTCTCGTCGGCCGGCTCTGCGATTACCTCGCTCACCCGTGCCGCCGGCGAGCCTTCCCAGAGCCAGGCTTCCAGTCGCGCCAGCGCGTCCGGCTCCCCGCAGGCGAGTACTTCCACGCGTCCGTCAGGCAGATTGAGGGCATGACCGCGGAGACCCAGACGTGCGGCTTCGTCCCGGGTACTCGCACGGAACCAGACTCCCTGGACGACGCCGCTCACCAGGAAACGCATGCAAGACTGCGAGGACTCGCGCGTCAGGGTAACCCCGCCTCCACGCGATCATTGGTGCGGGATGCTTCCGAGATGGAGCGGGCTTCGACCGCCAGTTCCAGCGCGGCCAGGGCATCGCGGCGGGCGGAGCGGAAGCTGCGCTGTCGCAGATGCGACTCGGCACTGACCAGCTTCGCCCGGGCGGACGCGAGTTCGTCGCTGGCCAGATCTTCGGCCCCGGCGTCCCGCGCGGCTTCGATGGCCTGGCGCGCATCGCTCATCTCCTGCACAGGCGGCCCGCCCGTGGCACAGCCCGACGCAGACAGCAACAGCGCCACGCCCGCCAGCCAGGCGGCAAGGCACCTGCCGGAGAATCGGGGATTCGAGATCACAAAAGAACGCTAGCAGCAGCCGGGTAGACCGTCAAGCGGACAAAATCCGCCGAGAAACGGCAGCTTATCGCGCCCATGAGACCTGACCGCCGGCGGCGCGAATTGGTACATTAGCCGCTGGTCGAAACATTGAACCGAGAAGGGAATCCGACGACGATGGAATACACGATCTATCACAATCCCCGCTGCTCCGGGTCGTATGCGACATGGGTCGGTCGACCGCCGCAATCCGTGGCCGGGATCATCGTCGCATGACCGAGATCCTCATCTTGTACTATTCCCGAACGGGGGCGACTGAAGCGCTCGCGCGGGAGGTCGCCCGCGGTGTGGACACCGTCGAGGGGGCCGTCGCGCGATTGCGGACGGTGCCGGCCGTGTCCGCGGAGATCGAGGCGAGCGCGCCGTCCGTGCCGTCGTCCGGTCCGCCGTATGCCACTGCCGACGATCTCGTCGAATGCGACGGACTGGTGCTCGGCAGCCCGACCCGATTCGGCAATATGTCCGCCGCCATGAAGTATTTCCTCGACGGGACCTCGGCACAGTGGCTGTCCGGGAAGCTCGTGGGCAAACCGGCGGGGTTGTTCACCTCGACCGGCAGCCTGCACGGTGGTCAGGAGTCGACGCTGCTCACGATGGCGATTCCCCTGCTCCACCACGGCATGCTCCTGGTCGGCCTGCCCTACACCGAACCCGGCCTCTCCGAGACGACGACCGGCGGCACGCCGTACGGCGCCAGCCACGTCGCCGGGCCGGAGGGGGATCCCCGTCTGTCGGGCCACGAGATCACCCTGGCGCGGGCACTGGGCCGACGCGTGGCCGATACCGCCCGCGCTCTCGGAGGCTGACCGCCATGCCCCTCTCGCTCTGGCTACCCCCGACGCTCGCGTGGCTGGTGGCCGGCGCACTGGCACTCGCTCTGCTGGCCGTCAGTCCGGAGCCGGCACCGGCCTGGGGCTGGATCGCGGCTGCGCTCCCCGTCGCGCTGACGCTGCCCTTCATGGTCCTGCACCGACCGGCGTCCTTTACGCTGGCCATGCTCGGCAGCGTCGGCTATGCCGGTTTCGCCCTCATGGAATCGATCGCGAACCCGACAATCCGTGGCTGGGCCACCGCCCTCGCCGCAGCCTCGCTGCTCGCCCTGTTCCTGCTCCTGCCCGCGGTGCGGGCCACGCGGCGCTAAGCGCCGCCGAGCACTTCACGGACGAATGGGATCGTGAGGCGTCGGGAGGCCGCCAGCGAGGCCGCGTCAAGACGATCCAGCAGCGCGGTCAGCCGATGCATGTCCCGGGGCACCCGCCGCAGCAGGTAACGGGCGGTATCCTCGGGCAGGTCGAAGCCCCGGAATGCCGCCCGGGCACGCAGCGCATCGACCCGCTCCTCGTCGTCCAGCGGGCGCAGCCGGAAGCGGGTGAGTGCCTGGCAGCGACTCAGCAGATCGGGCAGCCGGATGCCCAGCTCGGCCGGTGCCCCTGTCGCGGCGACCGCCAGCGTAGCACCGGCGAGCGATGCCCCGTTCACGAGACGGAACAAGGCATGCTCCCATTCGTCCGCTCCGGCCACCGCCTGCAAATCATCGAGACAGACGAGCGCCATCGATTCCAGCCCTTCCAGCATCGCCGGCGAAGGTGCCGTCGCCAGTGATACATAGGCGACCGGCCGCTCCGGTCGATGCGCACACATGGCCTGCAGCAGGTGGCTCTTACCACTCCCGCGGGGTCCCGCGATCCAGAGCCCCGGCGGTTGCGGATCGCGGGCCGCCGCCAGCAGGGCACCCTGCCCCGGCAGGAAGAAGGTCTCGAACAGGGCGTGATCTTCGAGTGCCAGCGCGAGTGGCAGTTGCCCGGCGGGCCCCTCCTCAGTCATCGTCGGGTTCGGCCGGTTCCTCCGGCAGCGGCCGCCCGATCGCGTAATGGCGATAGGCGAAGCGCGCCCAGACCGACAGTACCGCGGCCGCAGGCAGGGCCAGCAGCACGCCGAAAAACCCGAACAGCTGGCCGAAGGCCATCACCGCGAAGATGACGAGAACCGGATGCAGCCCGATACGATTACCGACGAATCGGGGCGTGAGGAAGGACCCCTCCATCAACTGGCCCACGGAGAAAACCACCACCACACCGATCAGCATGAACACGGTGTTCGGTTCGTTCAATGCCGTCAGTCCGGCCAGGAAGATGCCGAAGACGAAGCCGAGGTAGGGCACGAAACTGACGAGTCCCGACACCACGCCGATGGCCACGGCAAAGGGCAAACCGATCAACAGGAGCCCGGCGGTGTAGATGATCGCGAGGCCGATCATCACGATGAGCTGACCGCGCAGGAACCCGGCGAGGACATCGTCCGTCTCCCGGACCAGATTGAAGACCATCTCCTGACGCCCGGTCGGAACGAGTCTGGCCAGGCGCGCCACGATGTCGTCCCAGTCCCGCAGCAGATAGAACGTGAGCACCGGGATGAGGAATATCGACACGAGAGTGGCGACGACTGCGCCCCCGGACCGACCGAGCGAAGCCAGTACGTTGCTGCCCCACTCCCCGGCCATCGTGCCGTACTGGGAGACGAGGTCGCCCACCCCGAGTCCCGACTCGGAGCCGACGCCGTCCAGGAAACTCCGGATACGCGGCAGCAGATGATCCTCCACGTATTGCGCGTAGCGCGGCAGCGCATCGATCAGGCCGGCGATCTCCGTCTGCACCAGCGGCAGGATCAGGAGGATCAGCGCCCCGATGGTCAGGAAAGTCAGGACGAACACGACCAGCACCGCCAGCGAGCGCGGCAGCCGCAGCTTCTGCAACCGGTCGACCAGGGGATCCCCGAGATAGGCGAGTAATGCGGCCGCGACGAAAGGCGTCAGTACCGGCGCGAGCAGATACAGCAGCCAGGCGACGGCGACGGCCCCGATCAGCCAGAACGTGCGGCCGCCTGTCGTCATGCTCGCGCTGCCTGCCGCGCGCGTCGGGCCCACGACAGGACGTAGTCGGTGCCGCTCACCACCGCGGTCACCAGAACGCCGGCGCCGAGCACCAGCAGCGTGATGTCCGGCGGCCAGCCGAAGCCGGCGTGGCCGAGCACGCTGAGGACGTAGAGCAACTCGAGGGCGGTATTCACCTTGCTGATCCGGGTCGGTTCGCCGGGGACCGGCGCGATCAGGAAATTGTACGCGAGAGCGCCACCGATGATGACAATATCGCGGACGATCACCACCACGGCGATCCAGGCGGGAACCAGCCCGGTCATCGCGAGCATTACGAACACGCCGGCCATCAGCAGCTTGTCCGCGGCGGGATCCAGCAGCGCGCCGAGCCGGGTCTGCCAGCCGAAGTGCTTTGCCAGGAAGCCGTCGACGCCGTCGGAGAAGCCCGCGAAGAAGAACAGCGCCAGCGCGAGCGGATAGTTGCCGACCGAGATCGCATAAAGCGTCGGCGCGACCAGCAGAATGCGGACTACCGATATCAGGTTGGGCAGCCAGCGCAGGGTCATCGGCGTCTCAGCGCAGATACTCGGCCGTGAATCCGGGGGTCCCTGCCGGGCCGACTCCCTCGTCCGGCCCCTCCACCGACCCGAAGCGTCCGCTGAGCTCCAGCACCCGTGCGAGACGATCCGTCGCACCGAGGACTTCGAGACGATAAGTCAGTGCACCGCCACCGACCTCTTCGAGTTCCAGTTTCCTGATCACGCTGGACGACTCCAGATAACGGCTGACGTCGGCGTAGGATTTCAGATCGTCTACGCCGGATACGACCAGACGCACGCTCGTCGTACCGATCTCGCCGGCGGCGGCGAGCTGCCCCGCCATCATGTCAGCGACGCGGTGGATCGCGTCATCGACCGGACCGCGCCACTGTCGCTGCTCGCCACCGAAGTACCAGGTCCAGCGCGGCAACTGGCGGCCGCCCGCGTCGACGCGCCCCAGCAACACGCTGTTCGCCGCGTAACGCTCCGACGCTGCGAGGACCGGCTCCTCGAAGCCGCCCCAGACATCGCTGAACGCGACCCGGCCACGGTCCTCGGCGTCCATCAGCGGCCAGACCACCGGGATGCCGCGCAGTGTGGCCACATCCTCGACGCGCTCGCGCAGGACCTCTCCCGCGTCCTCCCCGGATTCCTGGTCGCTCGTGCGCCGAGCCGACGGAGGCGGAGGCGCTTCGTCCGGGGCTGCCACCAGGTCGCGCTCGCCGCTACCGCGGTCTACCGCCAGCCAGATCACGCTCAGCGGCCGATCGCTGCCCCAGACGGCTCGCCCCGCCTCCTGCAGCCGTCCGGCGATCGCGCGGCCATCGAAGGATACCCAGAGCGCGTCCGCTTCGCGCCGAAATCCCTGCACGAGCCGCCCCGGGTCTTCGAACAAGGCGAGTAGTGCCGGGTCGTTCGCCGCCTCTCTCTGGCCCGTGACCCGAACCAGCACGTCGGCCAGTCCGCGCTCGTAGGCATCCGCGCGCCAGCCCGACGACGTGTCGTCCACGGGTATGCGCACGGTGTAAAGATCAGCGACACCCATCGCGGCCGCCGGCAGCGCGGCCATCAATGCGAGTATCGCGACCAGGCAGAGATGCAGTCCTGGGCCGCGACGCACCTCGGGGGTGCTTCGTCCGGTTGAGTGCATGAGACACGGTTTCCCAGCGGAGTTTCAGTCTCTATTATATCGTCCACTCCCCAGCCCGAGGCCACCCGTTCCAGGAACCCGACCGGCCGATGACCGACAAGCGATTGACCTACAAGGACGCCGGCGTGGACATCGACGCCGGAAACGCACTGGTGAAACGGATCGGGCCCGTAGTGGACTCCACGCGCCGGCCCGAGGTACTCGCCGGCCTCGGCGGCTTCGGCGGCCTCTTCGCCCTGGACCTCGAGCGCTATCCGCGCCCGGTACTGGTCGCCGGAACCGACGGCGTCGGCACCAAACTGAAACTCGCCGGGCAATTCGGTGCCCACGGCACCATCGGCATCGACCTCGTCGCCATGTGCGTCAACGACGTGGTGGTTCAGGGCGCCGAGCCCCTGTTCTTCCTCGACTATTTCGCCTGCGGCGTGCTGGACGTGGATCAGGCCGAAGCCGTCGTCACCGGTATCGCCGAGGGCTGCCGACGTGCGGGCTGCGCACTGATCGGGGGCGAGACGGCGGAGATGCCTGGCATGTATCCGGCCGGCGACTATGACCTCGCGGGATTCAGCGTCGGGGTCGTGAACCGGGAGGACCTCATCGACGGCAGCCGCATCGGCGAGGGCGACGCCGTACTCGGTATCGGCTCGTCCGGACCACACTCCAACGGATACTCACTGATCCGGCGCGTGCTGGAAGCCAGCGGCGCGGACGCGCGAGAGACGGTCGGCGACCGGCCGCTCGGCGAGGCACTGCTGGCGCCGACACGCATCTACGTGAAACCCCTCCTCGCCCTGATCGCCCGATTCCCCGTGCGCGGGCTGGTGCACGTCACGGGTGGCGGCCTGCCGGAGAATCTCCCGCGGGTCCTGCCTGCCGGCACCTCGGCGCGAATCGAGCGCGACGCCTGGCCCTCTCCTCCGGTCTTCGAGTGGCTCGCTGCGAAGGGTGACATCGACGACGCGGAACTCCTGCGTACGTTCAATTGCGGCATCGGCATGTGTGCGATCGTGCCGCGCGGTGTCGCCGACGAGGCGCGGGCGGCACTCCGGGAGCTGGGCGAAGCGGCCTGGCTGATCGGAGAGATCGTCGTCGGAGACGGCGACGTCATCATCCGTTGACCTCCGTGCCGGCCAGCCGCGCCCGGGCCGTCGTCCTGATTTCCGGGGCGGGCACGAATCTGCAGGCATTCATCGACGCGATCGGAGCCGGACGACTGAATCTGCAGATCGCAGCCGTTATCTCGAACCGCGCCGACGCGCCGGGACTCGCTCGAGCCGAGCAGGCGGGCATACCGGCCGTCCCGGTGCGCGCGGAAGCCGGTAGCTCACGGCACACTTACGATGCGATGCTCGACGCCGAGATCGAGCGGCATCGACCCGATCTGATCCTGCTCGCCGGATTCATGCGCATACTCGGTCCGGATCTGGTTGGACGCCATGCGGGACGCATCATGAATATCCACCCCTCGTTGCTTCCCGCCTACCGGGGACTCGACACCCACCGCCGCGTGCTCGAGGCGGGCGAGCCGGTGCACGGCTGCACCGTCCATTTCGTCACCGAGGAACTCGATGGCGGTCCCCTCATACTCCAGGCGCGGGTGCCGGTCCTGCCAGGCGACGACGTCGCCTCCCTTTCAGCGAGGGTTCAGCCTGCCGAGCACATCATCTACCCTCGTGCCGCCGGCTGGTATGCAGACGGCCGGCTGCGGCTCGAGGACGGCGTCGCTACGCTCGACGGCCGGCCCCTCGAAGCACCGGTGATCATCGACGCTAGGAACGGAACACAGGAAACATGCGCATCCTCACCACGATCCTGATACTCCTGCTCGCCATCACGGCGGGTCCGGCCGAGGCAGCGACGGATACAACGGGCGGGCGCGCCGACGATGCGGCCGACGTACTCGCTCCCTTCGTGGCCGTCTACGAAGCGCGCGCTACCGTGCTCGGCCTGGGCGGCGAAGTGGTCATGGAATTCGGCCCTGCCGGAGAGCCCGGTGTCTACGTATTCCGTACGGTCTCGCAGCCCCGGGGGCTGGCCGGACTCCTCGCCGACGAGGAGGTCGAGTGCAGCCTGCTCCACTACGAGAACGGCAGACTGAGCCCGCTCGTCTATCATGAGAACGCGGGCGACGATTCGAGCACGATCCGCTTCGACTGGCGGAAGACGAGCGCGATCGCGCAGTACAAGGATCGGGAAGCGACGCTCGAGATCGAACCGGGGGTGCTGGACCGGGCCAGCGAGCAGATCGCAGTCCGGCTGGATCTCGCCGATGGCGAACCGGGCCTCGGGCCCTATCGGACCGACCGGGCCAGCGAGCAGATCGCAGTCCGGCTGGATCTCGCCGATGGCGAACCGGGCCTCGGGCCCTATCGGACCATCGAGCGGAACGAATACCGGACGATCGAGTACGAGCCGGAGGGCAGCGCCGAGGTCTCCGCACCGGCAGGCACCTACGAGACGCTGGCTTTCCGCCGCCATCGGGTCGGCTCCAGCCGCAGCGTCGTGATTCATTACGCGCCGGAACTGGACTGGATCGCGGTGAAGATCGAACAGTTCAAGGGCGACAAGAAGCAGGTCACTGCCCTGCTGAAGCGCTACCGTCCGGGGCAACCCGGGGCCGATCAGGCCCGCGGCAGCGTCACGCCGCGCTGCCCCTGATATTTTCCCTTGCGATCCTTATAGGACACTTCGCAGGTCTCGTCGGACTCGAAGAACAGCATCTGAGCCACGCCCTCTCCCGCATAGATCTTGGCGGGCAGAGGCGTCGTGTTACTGAATTCGAGCGTGACGTGCCCTTCCCACTCGGGCTCCAGGGGCGTCACGTTGACGATGATGCCGCAGCGCGCATAGGTGGATTTGCCGAGACAGATGGTCAGGACCGTCCGCGGAATGCGGAAATACTCGACCGTGCGCGCGAGTGCGAAGGAATTCGGCGGGATGATGCAGACGTCGGCACGGACGTCCACGAAACTGCTTTCGTCGAAGGCCTTGGGATCGACGATCGCCGAATTGATATTCGTGAAGATCTTGAAGTCGTCCGAGCATCGGACGTCGTAGCCGTAGCTCGACGTGCCGTAGGAGACCATGGCCCGATCACCGGCACCTCTGACCTGCCCGGCCTCGAACGGTTCGATCATGCCGTGTTCCTCGGCCATGCGGCGAATCCAGCGGTCGGACTTGATGCTCATCCGTCAGGAATCCTCGACGACGATTTTCGGGAAGACCCGACTATAGTCCTTCGCCGAGGCCGCCAGCGCAGCGGCGGCCTTCAGCGCGATCTCCCGGTACGCCGCCGCGATCGGGCCATCGGGAGCGGCGACGACGCTCGGCCTGCCGCCGTCGGCATCCTCGCGGATGGTCATGTCCAGCGGCAACTGGCCGAGGAGTTCGACATCCGTCGCCTCGGCCAGCCGCCTGCCGCCCTCCGCGCCGAAGACGGGCTCCACGTGACCACACTGGCTGCAGACGTGCGTGCTCATGTTCTCGACGACGCCGAGCACGGCCACCGATACTTTCCGGAACATCTCGAGACCCTTGCGCGCGTCCAGGAGCGCGATGTCCTGCGGTGTCGTGACGACGATGGCCCCCGACACCGGTACCTGCTGGGACAGCGTCAGCTGGATGTCGCCTGTGCCGGGCGGCATGTCGACGAGGAGATAGTCCAGGTCCCGCCAGCGCGTCTGGGACAGGAGCTGATTCAGCGCCTGGGTGACCATGGGACCCCGCCAGACCATCGGCTGATCGTCGTCCACGAGGAAACCGATGGACATCGCCTGCAGCCCGTAGGCTTCCATCGGCTCGATGAGCTTTCCATCCTCGGTGACCGGATTCTCTCCCTGCAGCCCCAGCATCCTCGGGATGCTGGGACCGTAGATGTCGGCATCCAGTATTCCGACCCGCGCCCCGTCCGCGGCCAGCGCCAGGGCCAGGTTGACCGCAGTGGTGGACTTGCCGACACCGCCCTTGCCCGATGCTACCGCGATGATGTTCGACACACCGGCCAGCGGCTTCAGACCTTGCTGTACCGACTGTGCGGTGATCGCGGAGTTGACCTCCACATCCGCGCTGTCGATGCCGTCCAGGTCCGTCGCCGCCCGCTCGAGGGCTTGCTCGAGTTCGGAACGGATGCTGCCGAGCGGTAATCGCAGCCGAACCACGATCCGGGCTGCAGTGCCATCGCGCCCGGCCTCCTCCACGCTGCCGACCCGGCCGAGCGGCACATCCAAGACCGGCAGGCGGACTTCCTCGATGGCCCGGGTCAGCTCGGGATCCTTTTCTTTGCTCATGCTGTAGCTCCGTTTGGGCGGCACGTTTCACGTCAGGTCGCGCATTGTAGCGAAATTGCTACGCTGTGCGGCCGCCGCGCCGGCCAGTGGACGGCTTCTCGGTGGCGGGTGACGCCCGTCACGTTCCGCATCGCGGGATTCCGCTATTGTTCATAACCATATGGCATAATCACGAGTGGACAGGGGATTTCCCGCATTGCCGGAATTCTGCAAATTCGAGTCCTTGGGCAGCCCGTTGACCATAGAAGCGCGGAACCGTCCCGCCGGAGCCGTCGCAGCCCCGCGGCCCGGGACGATCGGCTCCCGACTCAGTAGCGTCTCCGGGTAACTGCGAGGCAGGATGGCTTTTCTCAGCGGATTCAAGACGGACCGTCTCGTCGCCGAGATCATCGGTGCGGACGACACGGATTCGCCTGCCGCTCGTAAGGCGGCCGAGAAGCTGAAGAAAATCGGGCCGGCAGCCGTACCCAGGGTCATCGATGCACTGGCGAACAGCACCAAGCAGCAGACCGTTGTGCTGGTGGAAGTGCTGGCGGCGCTCGCGGCGCCGAAGAGTCTGAAACATTTCGTCGAAGGCCTTTCCGACGGCAACCAGCGCATCGTGGCGGGCACGGCGTGGGCGCTGTCGAGCAGTCGTAATCTGAATCCGAACGAGCTGATCGGCCTGCTCGACGACGACGACGTGTCGCGGCCGGCAGTGATCGAGATACTGAAGGCGCACAGGCGCAAACTGAACCTGCGGGAATTGCTCACCAAATCCTACGATCTCGAGCACGGCGAGAAAGCCGCGATTTTCGGCCTGGTCGAAGAGGTCGTCGAAGAGGACATGATCCCCGAACTCATCGCGCGGCTCGAGGGCAAAGACCCGATCGTCCGCGTGCACCTCATCCGGATCCTCGGCAAGTTCAACCGGCCGGAGGTCATCGCGGCGCTCGAGGCGCAGCTGCGCAGCAACAACAAACTGATACGGCAGGCGGCGCTGGCGGCGCTCGGCCGTATGCACGGTGCGAAAAACGTCGAACTGGTCGCGAAGCTGCTGCTGGACGGGGATCTCGATGTGCAGTCTAAGGCCGTGGATCTGCTGGTCCGTATGAACGATCCGCAAACCGTGCGTTTTCTGATCCCGGCCCTGAAGGACGAGTCGGAGTATCCGCGCCGCGCCGCGGTCGAGGTCCTGAACGAGATCGGAACGACGGATTCGGTGAAAGACCTGCTGCAGGCGCTCCAGGACGACGACTGGTGGGTTCGGGCCCGGGCGACCGATGCGCTCGCGAAGATCGGCGGACCCAAGGTGATGAACGCCGCCCTCGCTCTCATCCGCGACGAGGATCAGGAAATCCGCCGCGCCGCCATCGAGATCCTGAACGCGACGAAAGACGACAGCGCGGTGAAACAGCTCATCGAGGCCACGGCCGACTCCGACTGGTGGGTGCGGGAAAGGGCCGTCGATGCGCTGGCGGGTATCGGCAGCGCGAGGGCGCTGCCGGCGCTCACGAAGATGCTCGGCCGAAACCCTGAATCCGACGCCTCGGTGGTCCGGGCTCTGGCGAAGATCGGTGACGCGACGGTCATCGACAAGCTGCTGCCCATGCTGAATCGGGAGGATCGCGAGATCCGGGTGGAGACCATCAAGGCGATCGCCCATCTCGCGGACGAGGCGAAGGCGGAGCCCATACGCAACTACCTCGAGAAGATGAAGAAGCTCGAGGACTCCCTGATCGTCGACGCCGCGGACAACGCCATCAAGGACCTGAACGCCCGTTTCTCCTACGAGGTCCGCGAACAGAACGCGAAGGCCGAGAAGCTGGCAGCCGAACCGGCCAGGACGTTACTGATCGAGAATGCCGACATCGAGGAGATCATCGGTGAGGTCGGCGACAAGAAGACGCTGGACATCAGTACCCTGCAGCCGGGCGACGTCATCGACGACCGCTATGTCTACGTGAAGCGGATCGGCAAGGGCGCATTCGGTACCGTGCTGCTGATGCAGGACAAGGTGGTCGACGAGCGGCTGATCCTGAAATTCCTGAATCCGAACGTCTCCTCGGACGAGGAGATGATGAAGCGTTTCGTGCACGAACTGCGCTTCTCCCGGCGGATCACGCATCCGAACGTCATACGCATCTACGATTTCCTGAGCGTACAGGGACTCTACGCCATCTCCATGGAGTACTTCCCTTCGCACACGCTGGGAGCCGAGATCGCGGCGAAGAAGCCGATGGACTTCGCCAAGGCCCTCCAGTTCGCGAAGGACATCGCCACGGGCATGAGCGTGGCCCACGAGGCGGGCGTCATCCACCGGGACCTGAAACCCGCCAATATCCTGATCAACAAAGAAGGCCTGCTGAAGATCGTGGACTTCGGGGTGGCCGCGGCGGCGACGGCGGGCGATACCCAGCTCACGAAGACCGGATACGTCATCGGTTCGCCCAAGTACATGGCACCCGAGCAGATCCTGGGCAAACGGGTCGACGAGAAGGCGGATATCTACAGTCTCGGCGTGATCGTCTACGAGATGCTGACCGGGACGCCACCCTACACCCGGGGCGACCACATGTCGGTCATGTACCAGCATGTGCAGGGCAAGGCCCGGAAGTGCCAGGATCTGAATCCCGACATCCCCGACGATCTGGCGACCGTCGTGACGCGCACGATGGCGCTCGACAAGAATCAGCGCTACGCCTCCATGGCGGAACTGCGCGAGGAGCTGGAGCGCGTGTCACTCTGACCGCAGGGCCCGCCCCACTGGTCATCGCCCGGCTTAGGCCCTAGCATAGAGCGGCGTGCGGTATGCTGCCGCGCGGCCGGGGACAACGCAGATGCCACGCATAGACGCTTTCCTGAAACTGGGCCTTGCCCAGGGCTGTTCCGACGTCCATCTCGCCGTCGGCGTGCCGCCCATGCTGCGCATGCACGGCGAACTGATGCCGATCAAGTTCCGCGAACTCTCGGATACCGAGCTCGACACCTACGTGGCCGAAATACTCACCCGCTCCCAGCGGGAGAAATTCGACAGCGGCCGCGACCTGGACTTTGCCTACGTCAGCGAGGATGGCGGGCGCTTCCGGGTGAACCTGTTCCGCAAGGATACGGGCATCGGCGCGACGTTCCGCCACATCCCCACCGATATCCCGACCATGGAGTCGCTGGACCTGCCACCGGTGATCGAACGATTCTGCGACTATCACCAGGGCATGGTGCTCGTGACCGGCTCGACCGGGACGGGCAAGTCCACGACCCTGGCGTCGATGATCGATCATCTGAATCGGCACCGGAACCTGAATATCGTGAGCCTGGAGGACCCGATCGAGTTCGTGCACCCGAGCAAGAACTGTCAGGTCATCCAGCGGGAGCTCGGGACTCACCTGCGCAGTTTCGCGGACGGTGTGCGCTCCGCGATGCGCGAGGACCCCGACGTCATCCTGGTCGGCGAACTCCGGGACGCGGAGACGATCAGCATGGCCATGACCGCGGCCGAGACGGGCCACCTGGTGCTCGGCACTCTGCATACCACCGGAGCGGTGAAGACGATCGACCGTATCATCGATGCGCTCCCCGGCGAACTCCGCGAACAGACCAAGAGCTTTCTCGCCCAGAGCCTGAATGCCGTCGTGACACAGGTGCTGGTGAAGACACCCGATGGTCGCGGTCGCAAGGCGATACTGGAAATCCTGGTGAATACGAAAGCGATCGCCAACCTCGTCATGAGCGACCAGACGCACCAGATACCGGCCCAGATACAGACCGGACGCGACCTCGGCATGCAGAGCATGGACCAGGCCTTGCTCGAGGCGATCGAGGCCAGGGCGGTCGATCCGGACGACGCGTTCCGGTACGCGCACGACAAGAAGCGTTTCCAGCGCTACGTCACCAACACCGACGTACTCCCGAAGCTCGACATCGCGACTTCCTGAGGGGGCGATGACCACCGCGACGCAGAGCACCAACCTGATCGACCCGTTCCTGCGCGAGGCGCTGGACAGGAAAGGTTCGGACCTGCATTTCCTCGCCATGGAGCCGCCGCGCGTACGCGTGTACGGGACGCTGGAGACGCTGCGGGAGGAGACACTGGAAGCCGCCGAGGTGGAACGCGCGCTATACCAGATCATGAGCGGTGTGGCGCAGAGGCATTTCGAGGCAGACGATACGGTCGATTTCGCCTACGAGGTGCCCGGCATTGCCCGTTTCCGGGTGAACGCCTTCCGCCATCTGAACGGCATCGGTGCCGTTTTCCGGGCCATCCCGACGGTGGCGCAGACCCTCGACGAACTCGGCATGCCCGACGTCGTCAAGAACCTCTGCCGCCAGACCCAGGGCATGATCCTGGTCACCGGCAAGACCGGCTCCGGGAAATCGACCACGCTCGCGGCGATGATCGATGCGATCAACCTGCGTCTGAAGGGACATATCCTCACCATCGAGGACCCGATCGAGTTCGTGCATCCGCGCAAGGGCTGCCTGATCAGCCAGCGGGAGGTCGGCGTACACAGCCCCTCCTTCGCGGACGCGCTGCACTCCGCGCTGCGCGAGGATCCGGACGTCATCCTGGTGGGCGAGCTCCGAGACCTGGAGACGATGAGCATTGCAGTGACGGCCGCGGAGATGGGCATACTGGTGATGGGGACGCTGCACACGAACGGCGCTGCGCAGACCGTCGACCGCATTATCAATGCATTCCCGCCGGACAAGCAGTCCCACATCCGCACCATGCTCTCGACCTCCCTCCGCGGCGTCATCTCCCAGCAGCTGGTGTCGACGAAAGCGAAGCCGGGCCGGATCGCGGCGCTGGAGATCATGATCAACACCCCGGCGATCAGCAATCTGATCCGCCAGGGCAAGATCGACCAGCTGGAGAACGCGATGCAGAGCGGCGGCACGATGGGCATGAAGACGATGGACAGCGCGCTGCGGGAACTCTACGAACGGCGCTTCATCAGCGGCCAGGAGGCCTATCAGAAGGCCATGAACAAGTCGAAGTTCGAGGCGATGAAGAACGAGACCTGAAGGCGCCTGCGCCGATACGCCTCTGGCATAATGCCCCCCTGCAACAAGACGTCCCGATATGGCTGAACAACGCCGAAAGATCCTCGTCACGAGCGCTTTGCCGTACGCCAACGGCTCGATCCACCTCGGCCATCTGGTGGAGTACCTGCAGACGGACATCTGGGTGCGGTTCCAGAAGGCGCGGGGGCACGAGTGCCGGTACGTCTGCGCGACCGACGCCCACGGCACGCCGACGATGATCCGCGCCCGCCGGGACGGGATCACGCCGGAGGCCCTCATCGAACGCATGACCGCCGAACACGCACGTGACTTCGCGGATTTCCAGATCGAATTCGACAACTACTACTCGACACACTCGCCGGAGAACGAGGCCATCGTCACCGGCATCTACGAGCGCCTGAACGAAGCGGGCTACATCTACACGGAGGTCATCAATCAGGCCTACGACGAGAAGGAGGGTATGTTCCTGCCGGATCGCTTCGTGCGCGGCGATTGTCCGGTGTGCGGCGCCGAGGATCAGCATGGCGACAATTGCGAAGTGTGTGGCAGCACCTACACCCCGCGGGATCTGGCGAATCCGGTCTCGGTGTTGTCCGGCACCCCGCCGGTGTACCGGGACAGCGAGCACTATTTCTTCCGCCTGTCGAGCCTGGAGGACTACCTGCGCGGCTGGATGAAATCGGCGCAGCTCGACCCGGGCGTGGTGCGCAAGCTCGAGGAATGGTTCGAAAAGGGGCTGCAGGACTGGGATATTTCCCGGGACGCGCCCTACTTCGGTTTCCGCATCCCGGGAACCGACGACAAGTACTTCTATGTCTGGCTCGACGCCCCGGTGGGATACATGGCGAGCTTCCGCAACCTGGCGGACCGGGAGGGACTGGACTTCGACGCCTGGTGGAAAGCCGGCGCGGACGGCGAGCTCTACCACTTCATCGGCAAGGACATCGTCTACTTCCACGCCCTGTTCTGGCCCGCGGTGCTCCACGCTTCCGGCTACCGGGTGCCCGACGGGGTGTTCGCGCACGGCTTCCTCACCGTCAACGGGGAGAAGATGTCGAAGTCGCGTGGTACTTTCGTGAACGGCCGCACCTACCTGGATCATCTCGCGCCGGAATACCTGCGTTACTACTACGCGGCCAAGCTCGGTCCGGGCACGGACGACATCGACCTGAGCCTCGATGATTTCGTCGCTCGCGTGAACGCCGATCTGGTCGGCAAGCTCGTCAACATCGCCAGCCGCTGCTCCGGGTTCATCACCAGACATTTCGGTGGCGAACTCGCCGAAGAGATGCCGGACCGCAACCTGTACCGGGAGTTCGTGGCCGCGGGTGACGAGATTGCGGCTCACTACGAGGGACGTGAATTCGGGCGGGCGATGCGCTCCATCATGGCGCTGGCCGACCGGGCCAACCAGTACATCGACAACCACAAGCCCTGGGTGCTCGCGAAGGACGAATCCCGCCGCGAGGAGGTGCAGGGCATCTGCACCGAGGGTCTGAACCTGTTCCGCGTGCTGATGATCTGGCTGGTGCCCGTGCTGCCCGACCTCGCCGCCCGCGCGGCTGCCCAGTTCGGGGAAT
Organism: Gammaproteobacteria bacterium; assembly: GCA_037382365.1. Lineage (GTDB taxonomy): Bacteria > Pseudomonadota > Gammaproteobacteria > Steroidobacterales > Woeseiaceae > Lentisalinibacter. Next base: position 3,619 of record JARRPZ010000016.1, on the reverse strand, counting down.
CACGCTGGCGCTGGGAGGATGCGGCACGCCCGGCGCTGGGACGCCGCATCGAGCGCTACGAGCCCCTGATTACGCGGATCGACCCGAAGCAGGTGGAAGCCATGATCGAGGATTCACGCGACACCGGGGAAAAGAAGGCAGCCGGTTCACCCGCGAAGGAACGAACGGACGAGATCACGATCGACGATTTCATGAAGGTCGACCTCCGCGTCGCGCGCATCCTCGGGGCGGAACGGGTAGAGGGCGCGGACAAGCTGCTGCGGCTCACCCTGGACACCGGCGACGGCGAGAGGACGGTGTTCGCGGGCATCAAGTCCGCTTACGAACCGGCAGCCATCGAGGGACGCCTGGTCGTGGTCGTCGCCAACCTCCGGCCTCGCAAGATGCGCTTCGGGACTTCCGAAGGCATGGTCCTGGCCGCCGGGCCCGGCGGGGCCGACATCTTCCTCCTGTCGCCGGACGACGGTGCGGAGCCCGGCATGCGGGTGAAATAGCGGCTCTCTGAAGTCGCAGCCTCGAGCCACTACAATGATGGGACACTCCGGGGTCCCGCAATGAGCGATCTTCTACTGATCATCCTCGCCACCGTACTGGTCAATAACTTCGTCCTGGTGAAGTTTCTCGGCCTGTGCCCGTTCATGGGCGTGTCCGGGAGGGTCGAGCCGGCGACCGGGATGGCGCTCGCGACGGGCTTCGTGCTCACGATGTCATCCGCCGTAAGCTACCTGGCCGAGACATTCGTGCTCGTCCCGTTCGGGCTGGAGTATCTGCGCACGCTGACCTTCATCCTGGTGATCGCGTGCATGGTCCAGTTCACCGAACTCATGGTGCAGCGTCTGAGCCCGATGCTGCACCAGGTACTCGGTATCTACCTGCCGCTGATTACCACGAACTGCGCCGTGCTCGGCGTCGCGCTGCTGAACGCCGGCGAGGCCGCCAGCTTCGTCGAATCGGTGTTCTACGGCGTCGGTGCCGCCGGCGGTTTCGCCCTCGTGCTGATTCTCTTTGCGGAGATCCGCGAACGGCTCGCTACCGCTCCCGTGCCCGAAGTCTTCCGTGGTGCCGCGATAGGCCTCGTCACGGCCGGCATCATGTCGCTCGCCTTCATGGGCTTCAGTGGCTTCGGGGGGCTCTGACCCTTGATCGCCGCCGTGCTCACGTTGGCGCTACCGGCATTCGCGGCCGGTTTCGGGCTCGCCTGGGCCGCACGCCGTCTCCCCGCGGATCGGGAACCGGTCGTGCAACGCATCGATGCCCTGCTCCCCCAGACCCAGTGCGCACAGTGCGGTTACCCGGGCTGCCGGCCTTATGCCCGGGCCGTCGCCGCCGGCGAGGCCGATATCGATCAGTGTCCGCCGGGCGGGACGGAGACGATGCGCGCCCTCGCCGAGTTGCTCGGCCGGAACGAGGTGCCGCTGCCCCCTGCGCACCAATTGGAAGCCGCGCCCCTGATCGCCGTCATCCGTGAATCCGAGTGCATCGGTTGCGCAAGGTGCCTCACGGCCTGTCCGGTCGATGCCATCGTGGGAGCGCCCCAGTATCTGCATACGGTAATCGAGGCCGAGTGCACCGGGTGTGAACTCTGTCTGGCGCCCTGCCCCGTCGACTGCATCGATCTGGTGAGGCCAGCAGCAGGTGCCGCAGGCCGATGACTGCGGCGACGGAAGGACTGTTTCGCCTGCACGGGGGGCTGCGCCTCCCCGCCCGCAAGACCATCTCGACGGGACGATCGATACGCCCGGTGCCGATCCCGCCGCGTCTCGTCATGCCCCTGGGACGGCGCACGGGCATCGCACGGCCCCTCGTCCGGGTGGGAGACCGGGTCGATCGCGGTCAGCGGATCGCCGCCGGGACGGAGACGGTCGCCACCGATGTGCATGCGAGCTCCTCCGGCGTCGTGTCCGCCGTGGAGGAGCGGCCCGTCGCCGGCCGCGAGCCCGGCACGGCGCCCTGCATCGTGATCGACACCGACGGAGAGGATCGCCTGCATGCGGATTGCCGGCCACTTGCGACGGACGTTGTCGGCGATGCCGCCACGCTCGCCGGTGCCATCGAAGCGGCGGGGCTCGTCGGACTCGGCGGCGCCGCGTATCCGACGGCACCGAAGCTGGCAGAAGGTCTGAGCCGCGGACTGGAAGGCCTGATCCTCAACGGCGCCGAATGCGAGCCCTACATCAGCTGCGACGACCTGCTGATGCGCGAGCATGCCGGCGAGATACTCGCAGGGGCCGCTCTCATGCTGACCGCGTTGCAGATCCGACGCTGTTTCATCGCGATCGAGAGCGATAAACCGGAGGCATGGCAGGCCATGACGGAGGCCCTCGCCGATTCGGATGTCGAGGGCGTCGAACTCGTGCAGATTCCGACCGTCTATCCGTCCGGCGGCGAGGACCAGCTGGTGATGCTCCTCACAGGGCGGGAAGTCCCGACCGGCGGTCTGCCGGCGGACGTCGGCTACCTGGTGCATAACGTCGGCACGGCCGAGGCGGTGGCGCGGCTCGCCGCTACCGGAGAACCGTTCATCAGCCGCGTGGCCACGGTCACCGGCGACGGCGTCGCGGAGCCCGGCAACTTCCGGGTGCGGCTGGGTACGCCGATGGCCGACCTCGTGCGGGCGGCGGGCGGCTATACGGATGCGGCCGAGTTCCTGATCATGGGCGGCCCGATGACCGGTATCTCCCTGCCCCACGACGACTTCCCGGTAACCGGCGCGACGAATTGCGTGATCGCCACCGCGGCCGAACCGCAGCGCTCGATGGAACCGGAAAGGCCCTGCATACGCTGCGGGGAATGCGCAGGCGTCTGCCCGGTGCGCCTGCTGCCGCAGCAGATCTACCGCCACTGCCGGCCACCCGAGGAAGCCGGCCTCGCCCGGTTCGGACTCGAGGACTGCATCGAGTGCGGCTGCTGCGACCTGGTCTGTCCGAGCCATATCCCGCTCACCGCCAGCTTTCGGCGCGCCAAGGCTGCCGTCCGGTTGAGCGCGCACGAGCGACAGAAGGCGGAACGGGCCCGCCGTCGATTCGAAGACCGGGAACGTCGGCTGCGGGAGCGTGACGAAGCGGCGCGTCGCAGCCTCGATGAGGCGAAGCGCGACGCCGGCGCGGATGCCATCCGCGAGATACTGGATCGCCAGCGCCGGCGCGAAGACGGCGACTGACCGCGTGCGTTTCCGGACCACCGACCTGCCGCTGTTCGCCCCCCCGGCCGGGGTGGGCGCGACCATGCGCCAGGTGCTCTATGCCCTCGCTCCCGCCGCCGTCGTCTATGTCTGGTTCTTCGGGCCGGGCCTGGTATTCAACATGCTGGTCGCGGTCCTGTTCTGTGTCGGCAGCGAGGCGCTGCTGCTGCGGATGCGCGGGATGCCGGTCGCCCCGGCACTGCAGGACTGCAGCGCCGTGGTGACGGCCGTTCTGCTCGCCTTCGCCCTGCCGCCGCTCACGCCCTGGTGGGTCACCGCCACCGGTTCCCTGTTCGCGATGATATTCGCCAAGCACCTGTACGGCGGACTCGGATTCAACATCTTCAATCCGGCCATGGCGGGCTACGTCGCGGTCCTGCTCTCCTTCCCCGTCGCCACCACCGCCTGGCTGCCGCCCGGGATGGGCGATCTCGACTA
>JARRPZ010000015.1:0-34354 GCA_037382365.1 Gammaproteobacteria bacterium | reverse complement strand
AGATTCAGCCGTGCCATGGCCGCTACCGCCGGCGCCGTCGTGTAGAGGATGGCGATGAACACCAGCGCCCAGCCTGCGGAGGAACGCGCGTCCTTCACCTTCGGTACCGTGAAGAAGCGGATGATCACGTGCGGGAGGCCGGCCGTACCGATCATGAGCGACAACGTATACATGAACATGTTCAGCAGACTCAGCCTCGCGCTGGTCGTGTATTCCGCGAAGCCGAGATCCGTCACCATCCGGTCGAGTTTGTCCAGCAGGAACGTCTCGGAACCCGTCATGGTCGAGCCGAGGCCCAGCTGGGGCAGCGGATTACCCGTGAGATTCAGCGAGATGAATATGGCCGGGATGGTGTAGGCAAGGATCAGCACGCAGTACTGGGCGATCTGGGTGTAGGTGATGCCTTTCATGCCGCCGAGCACGGCGTAGATGAACACGATGCCCATGCCGACGGTCAGGCCGACGTTGTAGTCCACCTCCAGGAAGCGGGAGAAGGCGACGCCGATGCCCTTCATCTGTCCGATGACGTAGGTGATGGACGCGACGATCAGGCAGATCACCGCGACGATTCGCGCCGTGCGCGAGTAATAGCGGTCGCCGATGAACTCGGGCACGGTGAATTTACCGAACTTGCGCAGGTACGGTGCGAGCAGCATGGCCAGCAGCACGTAGCCGCCCGTCCAGCCCATCAGGAACACCGATCCGCCGTATCCCATGAAGGCGATCAGGCCCGCCATGGAGATGAACGAGGCGGCCGACATCCAGTCGGCGGCCGTCGCCATGCCGTTGGAGATCGGGTGTACGCCGCCGCCAGCGACGTAGAAATCCTTCGTGGTGCCGGCACGGGCCCAGATCGCGATGCCGATGTACAGGGCGAACGTGGCGCCGACGATGAGGTAGGTCATTGTCTGCAGACTCATGGCGCTCTCCTATTCGTCTTCCTGGACTCTGAATTCACGGTCCATTTTGTTCATACGCCAGGCGTAGAAGAAGATCAGCACCACGAATACGTAAATGGAGCCCTGCTGGGCGAACCAGAATCCGAGTTTGTAGCCGCCGATCCGGATATTGTTCAGGGGTTCCACCAGAATGATCCCGAACAGGTAGGAAACGACGAACCAGACGACGAGGCATCCTGCGACGAGTCGCAGATTCCTGCGCCAGTAGACTTTTCTGTCAGTCATAAGTCCCCCTGTGGCCGGTTTGCGGCCTTCGAATCGTTGAGAACCGACGTTAGCAAAGGGCACGGTTCGCGGGGATAAGACGTTAGTATTAGACTCTTTCGTTCTCGAGGGGTCCGGCCGGGGGGTTCGGGCCGGTACGGAAGGGGGCACGCCGTTTGATCAGCTGGTGGTTGCTGCTGGCGTTGTCGATCGCCTACGTCGGGCTCTTGTTCGCGATCGCGTCGTGGGGCGACCGGGTGGACACGCGGCGCTACGGTCGATGGACGGCGCCGCTGATCTACAGCCTGTCCCTGGCGGTCTACTGCACATCCTGGACGTTCTACGGTGCCGTCGGCAGCGCCTCCCAGGGTGGCTGGAGCTTCCTGCCGATCTATCTCGGCCCGGCACTCGTCTTCCTCTTCGGCTGGGGAATGATCCGGCGCATCATCACCATCAGCAAGCGCCAGAACCTGACCTCGATCGCCGATTTCATCGCTGCGCGCTACGGCAAGGCGCGTCCCCTCGCCGTGCTCGTGACGGTCATCGCGATCGTCGGCTCGGTGCCCTACATCGCGCTGCAGTTCAAAGCGATCGTGGCCGGGCTCGATACGATCAGCGACTACTACGCGCGCGGTGTCGACACTTACGACACCGCCCTGGTTCTCGCCGGTGCGCTGGCCCTGTTCGCCATCCTGTTCGGCACGCGCCAGGTCGATGCGACGGAACACCACCGGGGCATGATCCTCGCGATCGCCTTCGAGTCGCTGGTGAAGCTGCTGGCATTCGCGGCAGTGGGCCTGTTCGCCCTGACGATGCTCGGTACGGAGTCCGGCGGCGTCGCGTCGGCCGCGGCGCCGGCCGGCGGTAATCCTTTCACGCTGCACGAACTGCCGAACGGCTTCATCACCCAGACGCTGCTCGCGAGTGCGGCGATCCTGTGCCTGCCGCGGCAGTTCCACGTGGCCGTCGTCGAAGCGCACGAGGAGACCGACAATAGTCCGGCCCGCTGGTTACTCCCCGTCTACCTGGCCCTGTTCTGCCTTTTCGTCGTTCCCATCACGCTGGCGGGGATGCGCTTCCTGCCGCCGGGCACGTTCAGCGGGGACACCTACGTGCTCGCGTTGCCGATGCAGGCCGGTCCGGACTGGCTCACGGCGCTGGCCTTCCTCGGCGGGTTCTCGGCCGCGACGGGTATGGTCATCGTCGCGAGCGTCACGCTCTCTACGATGGTCAGCAACGAGATCGTGATGCCGCTGGTGCTGCGGGCGAACGCGCCGGGCAGCCGGCTGCGGGCCTATCCGAGGCTGCTCGTGGCGATCCGCCGAGGCGCGATCGTGGCACTGGCCCTGATCGCCTGGGGCTACTACCGGGTCATGGACCAGTCCGCCGAACTCGCCGCGATCGGCCTCCTCGCCTTCGCGGCGGCGGCGCAGTTTGCGCCGCTGATCCTGTTCGGCATGTACTGGCCGCGCGCCACACGGACCGGCGCGATCGCAGGCCTGACGACCGGATTCGCACTGTGGGGCTGGACCCTGCTGATGCCCTCGCTTGCCCGCGCCGGCTCCTGGGGACGGCCGCTGCTGGAGGAGGGGCCCATGGGGTTTGCGTTGCTGCGACCCGAAGCACTGCTCGTCGACCTCGGCGCCGATCCGCTGACTCATGGCGTGTTCTGGTCGCTGGCGGCCAACGTCACGGTCCTGGTCGTCGTTTCGCTGGCGTCGCGCCAGTCGGTGCTGGAGAAGATACAGGCCCGCACCTTCACGGACTCGGGTCGTACGGGTCGTGCCGTTTCGACACCTTTCGGCGCCGGTCGCATAACGGTGGCCGACCTGAACGCCCTGGCGGGACGTTTCGTCGGTGAGGAACAGGCACGGCGCGCTTTCGAGAGCCTCGCGCGTGACAACGATCGCGAGCTGGTTCCGTCCGCTCTGGCGGACAGGGCGGTGCTCCAGTTCACGGAACGGTTGCTCGCGGGCGCCGTCGGTGCGGCGTCCGCCCGTGTCGTGATGACGACGGCGCTGCGCCGTACCGGCATGGAGATCGGTGACGTGCTGCTGCTGCTCGACGAGACCTCCGAGGCGATCCGCTTCAATCGCCGGCTCCTGGAGACGACCCTGGAGAATCTCAGCCAGGGCGTCAGCGTCGTGGACGCCTCGCAGCGGCTGGTCGGCTGGAACTCACGTTACGAGGAGATCATGGGTTACCCGCCGGGGGTGCTGAGCGTCGGCAAGTCGGTGACCGAACTCATGCGCTACAACGCGAGCCGCGGCCGGCCCGGCCGCACGGACGTCGAGGAGCAGATCGCCGAGCGCGCGCGCCTCACCCGGGACGGCTCTCCCTTCCGCTACGAGAGCGAACTCACCGACGGGCGTGTGATCGAGATCCATGGCCAGCCCATGCCGGATGGCGGCTACGTCACTACCTACAGCGATATCACGGAGTCCAAGCAGATCGAGCGGGCGCTGCGCCTGAGCGAGCGCCGGGTGCGCACCTACACGGACAACGCCCCGGCCCTGATCCGGTTTGCCAACAAGGCCTACCTGGCCTATGCAGGAGTCAGCCGCGAGGAGATCACCGGCGCGCCGCTGTCGAGCGTGCTCGACGATGGTCAGCTGATGGCGCGTTCACCCTGGCTGGAGGCGGCGCTCGGCGGCGAGAAACAGAGTTTCGAACTGGAGATGAGCGGTGCCGACGGCCGTTCCCGCTACATGCTCGGAACCTATATACCGGACGCAGACGGGGACGGGAAGGTCGTCGGCATCTATGCCGTATTTCAGGACATCACGGAGCGGCGGCGTGCCGAACTCGGCCTGGTCGAGGCGAAGGCGTCGCTCGAGCAGCGGGTGGAACAGCGCACGGCGCAGCTGAGCGAAACCATGGCCGCGCTCGCCGATGCGAAAGCGCAGGCGGAAGCGGCCAACGTCTCAAAGACGCGTTTCCTGGCGGCGGCGGCCCACGATCTCCTGCAGCCGCTCAATGCAGCCAAGCTGTTCACGGCGCTGCTGGCAGAGAAGAACGAAGGGATGGACGAGGAGCAGCGCCGCCTGGTGTCCAGGGTGGAGAGTGGCCTGGTCGCCGTGGAGGACCTGCTGAGTGCGATCCTCGATATCTCGCGACTCGATACCCGGGCCCCGCAGCCCCAGCGAGAGAATTTCCCGATCGCCGACCTGTTCGCGACCCTGGAGAGTCAGTTCGGCCCGGCGTTCGAGGATCAGGGTCTGGCACTGCGCTTCGCGCCGACCAGGCTCTGGATCCACAGCGATCCGGCGTTGCTGCGGCGCATCCTGCAGAATTTCATCAGTAACGCGCGTCGGTACACGCGCGAGGGTGGCGTACTGGTCGGCTGCCGCCGCCGCGGTGACGTCGTCGCGATACAGGTCTGCGATACGGGCATCGGCATCGCCCCGGAGCACCAGGAGATCGTATTCGAGGAATTCCGGCGTCTGGCCGGCAGCGAGGCGGGTTCCGCACGGGGCCTCGGGCTGGGTCTCGCAATCGTTCAGCGCATTGCCCGGCTGCTGGAGCATCCGGTCAGGATGCGCTCGGAGGTCGGGATCGGCAGCTGCTTCGAGGTCGGTGTGCCGCGCGCCGCGGTCGGAGCCCGTTCGTCGCTGCCGGCGAGGGAATCCCGTGCCGGCTCGTCGATGGACGGTCAGTACGTGCTGTGCGTGGACGACGAACCGGTCATCCTGGAAGGGATGCAGGGCCTGCTCTCACGCTGGGGCGCCCGGCCACTGCAGGCGACGAACCTCGAGGAAGCGAGTCGGTGCGTGGCGGAGTTGCGGGAGGAGGCGGGAGCGACGCCGGCCGTGCTGCTCATCGATTACCACCTGAACGACGGCATCACGGGTCTGCAGGTCATCGAGGCCGTGCGGGCGATGAGCGGCACGGCGATCCCGGCCGTCGTACTGACCGCCGATCACGACGGCGCGCTGGCGGAACGGATACGCGAGACCGGTCATACCCTGCTGTACAAACCGGTGAAACCCGCAGCCCTGCGCGCGCTGGTCACCCGAGTGATGGGGAGCGGCTGACCCGGGCCGCCGCGCTTCGCCACTCACTCCTCGATGTTGAGCTCCTGCATCGCCAGTACGGCCTGGGTGCGGTTCGTCACCCGGAGTTTGCGCAGGATCGCGGTCACGTGGGCCTTTATGGTGGCCTCCGATACGCCGAGCTTGTAGGCGATCTGCTTGTTCATGAGGCCCTCCGCCAGCATCAGCAGCACACGGAATTGATGGGGCGTCAGCGCAGCGACCAAGGCGGCGATATCTGCTTCCTCGTCTCCCAACCCGCCGTCGTCCTCCGTGATCCCTTCCGGCAGCCACACCTCGCCCTCGAGTACGGCGTTAATCGCGGATTCTATCCTGGCTATAGAGGACGACTTCGGGATGAATCCGCTGGCGCCGTGACTGATGGCACGGCGGATGATCGCGGGCTCGTCGGTCGCGGAGACGATCACCGTCGGCAGTGTCGCGAAGTTGCTGCGAATCCAGGCGAGGGCCGAGAAACCGTGCACGCCGGGCATATTCAGGTCGAGCAGCAGAAGGTCGGCCTCGGGGGTACTCTCGACGGCGTGCTGGAGACTCTCCAGCTGGTCCGCCTCGATCACGCGCGCGCCCGGGACGCAGTTGCGCACGGCCTGGATCATCGCTTCCCGGAACAGGGGATGATCGTCTGCGATGATGATGGTACTGTCACTCGGCGCTGTCATCTTCCGGCGTGGCCGTCGCTAGCGATTGCGGCGAATCTCTGTGAGTTCCTCGACGACGGCCGCCTGGGCCACGGCGCCGCCCCTCGGCCTATTCTGCGGTGCCCCGTGACGGCCGGCATTAGACATTGGTCTAGAAACGCCCTATGACACTCGAACGTGTCAAAATTGACCGATGAACGAGATACCCGAGATCCAGGAATTCCTGTCCGGCCTGCCGGGCTTCGATTACCTGACCGAGGAGGAGCTGTTCCGTGCGGCGCGGGCGATCTCCGTCGCCTACTATCGTCGCGGCGAGGACATCCTGAAGTTCGGTGTCATGAACGATCAGCTCCATATCGTGCGCAGTGGCGCAGTGGAGCTGCGTGACGAGAACGAAGATCTCGTCACCCGACTCGCGGAGGGCGAGTGCTTCGGTTTCCCGTCGCTCATGAATAATGCCGAAACGCGGAATCACTCGGTCGCACTGGAGGACACCCTGATATATCACCTGAAGGGTGACGCGTTCGCAGCGCTGCGAAGGGCCAGCTCGCCATTCGACACGTGGTTCATACGGGCGTTGTCGGACCGGTTGACGACGCAGCCGACGTCGAGCGCGACACAGCGGGGTGAGACGCGGAGCGTACGACAGCTCGTCGGCCGGCATCCGGTGACCATCGAGGCGGATGCCAGCATCCGCGAGACGGCGCGCAAGATGGTGGAAGAGCGGGTCTCCGCGATGCTGATCACGGAAGACGGCCACATGACCGGAATCGTCACGGACCGCGATTTTCGCAGCCGGGTCGTCGCGGAGGATTACGCCACCGATCGCCCGATCTCGGACATCATGACACGCAATCCCATCTCGCTGGATGCGGATGCGCATGCCTACGAAGCGGCCCTGATGATGATGCAGAATGCCATCCACCACCTGCCGATCACCGATGACGACGAGCTGATCGGCATGGTGGCACGAGGCGATTTCATGCGCCTGGAGACCGAGCATCCCCTGTATCTCGTGGCCGATATCGAGCGGCAGGAATCGACCGAGGGTCTGGTCGAGGTCTGTTCTCGGCTGCCCGGGCTCATTGCGGGTCAGGTCGAGAGCGACGTCGCTGCAGAGCAGCTCGGCAAGTTCATCACGGCCATCACGGACAGCGTGACCCGGCAGCTGATCCGCCTCATTCAACACGAACTGGGACCGCCACCCTGTCGCTATGCCTGGGTGGCGCTCGGCTCCCAGGCACGCCACGAGCAGTCGGCACGCAGCGATCAGGACAACGCGATCGTGCTGGAGGACGGCGCCGGCGAGGAGGCCGAGGCGTATTTCGCGCAGCTGGCCGATTTCGTCAACACGGGTCTGGATCGCTGTGGCTGGGTCTACTGTCCCGGCGACGTCATGGCCTGCAATCCGTCATGGCGGGTCACGGTCAGTCGCTGGCAGGACTACTTCCGGAACTGGATCACTGTGCCGGAGGAGAAGGCGCTGATGCACGCGAATATCTTCTTCGATCTGCGGACGGTCGACGGCGAGGCCGAGCTCGTGGAAACGATCAAGGAGAGTATCCGCGAGATGGCGAAGAAGAACGAATTGTTCCTCGCGCTGATGGCCAAGAACGCCATGAACTTCCAGCCACCGCTCGGTTTCTTCCGTCAGTTCGTTCTGGAGAAATCGGGCGAGCACAAGAACACGCTGAATCTGAAGCTGCACGGCATCATCCCGGTCGTGGAGACGGCGCGGATCCGCAGCCTCGCGGCCGGCGAAATGCGGGTGAGTACCCGTAACCGGTTGCGGGCTGCCGCCGCCGGCGGAGAGCTCAGCCGATCGGATGCCGAGAGTCTCATTCATGCGCTGGATTACATCGAGGAACTGCGGCTCGAACATCAGAGCCGGCAGATGGCGCGAGGCGAGGAACCGGACAACTATCTCTCTCCGGCCGAGCTGTCGCCGCTGGCGCGTCAGAATCTGAAGGCCGCGTTTTCACAGATTCGCACCAGTCAGGCGGCGCTACTGAATCGATTCCATCTGGCATGAGCCAACTCATGCTGCGGCTTCGGCGCTGGCGGACCCGGAGGCGGGCGCAGGAAGAGGCCTACGCGCGGTTGCTGCAATCCTCGCTGCCCCATGTCAGGGCGAGATTCCGGGATGTGGAGTTCGTCTGCCTGGATATCGAGACGACCGGTGTCGAAGTGCGTACTGCCGAAATGCTGAGTATCGGCTGGGTCATCATCCGCAACGGCCGGGTGGAGATGGTCACCGCGGAATCCGCCATCGTGCGTCCGCCCGGTGAGGTGGGGCACAGTGCCACCGTGCACGGGCTGACCGACACGCTGTGCGAGAGCGGAGAAGAGGCTCGGGAAGTGCTGGAGCATCTCCTCGGCATCCTGCAGGAACGGGTCCTCGTGGTGCACTACGCCGGTCTCGACAAGGCGCTGCTGGACAAGCTCTGCCGGCGGCACTTCGGGGGACCGCTGCTCGTGCAGGTCGTCGACACGCTGGAAATCGAGCGCAGGGCGCACAGCCGCCGCCACCATCTCGACGAGAAGCGCTCACTCCGCCTCGGTGATTTGAGATCCGCTTACTCGCTCCCTCAATATTCCCAGCATCATGCGCTGGCGGATTCCATCGCGACGGCCGAGTTATTGCTGGCGATGGTCTCGGCGCGCGGCGGCCAGGACACCGTCAGGCTCGCGGATCTGCTCTGCTGAGGACGGTGGCGGACGGACACGACTCCGGCGGCGTCGCGCGCAGAGGTAAGAGTGCGGCAGGGTATGAGACACGCGCGCCGGACGACATGCCGACGCGCGTGCCCCCGGTCGGGCCACTAATCAGAAGCTGAATGCCTGCAGCTGCAGCCAGATCTCGTCACGATCGTTACCGCCGTTCGTGTCCACGTTGGCATAGGAGAGTTTCACGTTGCCACCGTGACCACGGAAGAAATAGCCGATCCCGATCATGGTCTTGTCGACATCGTTGCGGGAGCTGGAATCGAAGTCCTGGCTCGTGTACTGAACGAACGGCAGGAGCTTCAGTCCGCTGAGATAGACGCCTGCCTCGAGCATGATGTTGTCCTGGTCGGGCAGTGACGTCAGGAAATCGTCTCCGTCCACGTTGCTCCAGCTGGCCTGCGCCGTCACGGCATTGCCGCCGCCGATCGGCTGATCCCAGAAACCGTCGACACTAAAGGTCTGGTAATCCTCCTGCTGGTCGTAGCTCACGCCGAACGACAGCAGCTGCTTGCTGCCGAGGGTCGTGCCCGTGTAGAAGAGCCCTTTCTGGGCACCGAACACGTTGAACATCAACCGACCGAGGAACCTCAGTGAGTTATTGGAATCGCTGCCACGGTTGCCGCCCAGCACGGACGCCCGGTATTCGAGGTGATCGTCGAAGAGATAACCGCGGGCTCTGACGCCGTAGTCACGGCCGACCTTCGTGTCGAGCGCGCCTGCCCACACGAAGCTCGTGGCCCCGTAATCGGTCGCCATCAGCGAAACCGCGGACTGGTTCGAGTTGTAGGTCACCGCGCCCAGCAGCTGGCCGAAATCGAGCATGAAGGCGTCGCTGCTCGGTTTGTAGGTGACGACGAAGTCCTGCATGAAGAAATCGTCGCTGTCACCCTTGCCGAGATTCGGCGTGTCCGTCTCGAAGAAGAACGACCACTGATCATTGATCCTGCCGCCGGCGAGAAGGCGCAGACGTCGGAAGAACAGGTCACGCTGAGTAGCGCCGAATTCGGGATTGATGGATTCTCCGCGCATCTGCGCCAGAAAACCGAACTTGATGCTGCTGTTGCCGTCTTCCGACTCGATCTTCCACTCGGCCTGGGCCGGCGGGACCGCCCCCAGAAAGGCCGTGAGAGAGAGAGCGGCCGCGAAAGCGAAGACTCGATTATTTCTACCCATGCCAACCTCCTGCTATTTACCGGCAGCAACGGGCATTTTTGTCCCCTGCCGCAGCTACCTCGTCTGCGGCGCACCGTACGGGAGTTGGATTCTCAACCCGTTCGTCCGCGCCGCAATTCCTACGCAGATCGCGCGCAGCGACGTCGCACGTCCACCACGCTCGAGCACCGTATACGGCCAACTATAGGAAGCATTGATCGGAAGGACAACAGGACTTTGGTATACCCCTCAAGTCCTTGTAAAGTATATTATTCTTATCCGATGAACGGGCTGAAGGGCGTTCGGCGGTCACGATCCGCCCGCCGGGCTGATCCGCACCACCGGCCCCGGATTCAGATTTGTATCATTCCCGCAACACTCTGGAGCCGGATTTCGGATGCTCCGGTCTGCGGGTGTCGAAACCGCCGCGACCGGGTCTGGCCGGCGATGACGATGACCTCACCAACCGGAGGAGGTCGCGGTCCCTCGGCGCATCGGCGTCACTTACGCTCGTGCCAGTCACCGTCCTTCCAATTTCGCAGCGACGGCGTCGCCCCGACCACCACGCCGGCCAGCAATGCCGCGAGCGCGAGGTGCATGGGGCGCACGCCGTGCCCGGCCAGGGTCTCGCCGAGGTCCTGGCCCAGACGATGGGCCAGCGCCGCCGGCGACCCCGATTCCGCTTCCAGGGACGATTCGACCTCGAACAGCCGGATCGGCTCGTGAGCGGAGGAGGCGGGCACGTTGCGCTTTGACTCACGCCTGGCGATGGAGCCCGCAATCAAGGCGGCTACCGCCAGCACACCGGTCATCACCAGCGCGGCGGCCCAGGCCGGGATCACCATCTGGAGACCGAGATAGGCAGCCCAGACGGCGAAACCCAGGGCTGCCAGGGCAATCATGGCGCAGACCAGCATCAGGACCGCCGCGAAGACCCGCTGATGCCACCAGGTGTCGAGACGGTCGACGGCGCCGGCCGCGAGCTGGTTGGCGCCGCCGAGCAGCGAATTGACCAGCGAGTTGATCAACGTCGCCGATCGAGCAGCAGCCCGAGTACGAAGCCGGTACCGAATGCGGTGATCACGCTCGTCAGGGGGCGTTCTTCCACCTCCTTCTCGAGGGAATTGTAGGTATCACTGGCGAACCGGCTGGCTTCATCCCGAGTCTGCTTGGCACGCTTGGCGGCCTGCTCGTAGAACTCCTGGCCCTGCTCGACACCGGCCTCTTTCATGGTCTTTATCAGCGACGCCATGTCCTTGCGCAGATCCACCATGTCGGTACGCAGCTGATCCAGTTCCTTGTCTACTTCATTAGCCATCTTCTTTCGCCTTCTTTGTTCCGTGGAGTAGTTTTCACGCTTTCCGAAACCGACGTGCCCGCCGCCGGCGTGCTCCCGCCCTCGGCCCGTGACGTCGGTCTCTACTCACGCCCACCTGCATGCTAGTCCTCCTGCGGGGGAGAGGCAACGGCGCGGATCGAGCACGGCCGACCGCTTGTCCGCGGTTCGATCAACCCGCCCACGATTGCTTTCGGCAGCCGCTGCCCCTAGGCTCCACGCACGATGTCGGCCTCCCGATCCGCTGTGACCCCGCTCGATACCGCGCGTGCCGTTGCGCCGGGACTCGCGATCGCCGTGACGGTTGCGATGGCCGCCCAGTTTGTCGCAGAGCACTACGGCGGGCCGGTCATGTTGCTGGCATTGCTGCTGGGCATGGCCTTCAATTTCCTGTCCGAACCGCAGGCGCGGACCGCGGCCGGCATCGAGTTCTCTTCGAAGCGGGTGCTGCGCCTCGGAGTGGCCCTGCTGGGGCTGCGCATCACATTCGAGGACATCGCCGCCCTCGGGACCACGCCGGTCGTGATGGTGGTGGCAGGGGTGAGCGGCACCATCGCTGTCGGCCTGGTGCTGTCCGCGCTGCTCCGCCTGCCGAGGTCATTCGGGGTCCTTACCGCGGGTGCCACGGCGATCTGCGGCGCGTCGGCCGCGCTCGCGATCTCGGCGGTGCTGCCCAAACATCCGGCGCTGGAACGGGATACCGTCTTTACCGTCGTCGCGGTCACCGGCCTGAGCACGATAGCGATGGTCGTCTACCCGCTGATCGTGTCCACGTTCGTCATGGATGACACGACCGCGGGCATCTTCCTCGGTGGCACCATCCACGACGTGGCCCAGGTGGTGGGTGCGGGCTACATGGTCTCCCAGGAGGCCGGGGACGTGGCCACCTTCACCAAGCTGCTCCGGGTCTCGCTGCTGGTGCCCGTCGTATTCCTCATCCTGGCGGTCACCCACCGCCGGTCGGCCGGCACGGGCGGTACCCTGCGTTCCACGATACCCGTGTTCCTGATCGCTTTCGTCGTGCTGGTGGTGGCCGGCAGCTACGGATGGGTACCGGAGTCCCTGCGCGACTGGCTGATCGCGCTGTCCCGCGGCTGCCTGGTGACGGCGATCGCAGCGCTCGGGATGAAGACCTCGCTGAAGGATCTGGCCGCGGTCGGTCCTAAGGCCATCGGTCTGGTCGTGGCGGAGACGGTGTGTCTCGCGCTGTTCTTCCTGGCCGTGCTCAGCTGAGCGCTCAGGGCGTGTCGCCGGATGCGTCGGCCGCCGGCACCGGCAGATCGAGCATCAGCGCACGCACGTAGCGCCCGGGGGGCGAGCCGAAGGAAAGCAGCGTGTCGTGGTAGCGACGGAGCGTGAACTCGCCGCCCCATTCGGCCTCGACCTCGGCGCGCAGGTCCGCGTGTTCCTGGTAGCCGACGAAGTAGGTCGACAGCTGGGCCGAGGTCAGACGCGCCCGGGTCCACTTGCCGGCCGCTTCGCTCTCTTCCTGGAACGCTCCCTCCACCATCAGCCGCATGGCCTCGTCCCGGGTCATGCCCTCGACGTGAATCGCCTGGTCCAGCATCGCGTTGACCACGGCCCGGAGATACCACTTCAGATTGACGAGTCGCATGAGAGGATCGTGGTCCAGGTATCCCTCGTCGATCATCAACCGCTCCGCGTAGACCGCCCATCCCTCGATGAAGGGACCGGAAGCCAGGACGGAACGCAGCACGGACGGATAGGCGTTCGCGTGCGCCAGCTGCAGGTAATGGCCCGGCATGGCTTCGTGGATGGTCAGGTCCTGCAGCGAATAGAGGTTGTACTCGCGCAGGAACGATTCCACCTGTGCCTCGGTCCAGTCGGCGGGCAGCGGGGCGACGGCATAGAACGTCTTCTGGCCCTTGTCGAGCGGGCCCGGTGCGTCCAGGTAAGCGACTGCCACGCCACGCTGGAACTCCGGCATGACGATGATCTCGATAGGTTCGTCCGGCACTCGCACCAGATTCCGGTCCCTTACGAACGCGGTGGTCTGCTCGAGCTGGCGCTCGGCGATCTCGACGATCTTTCCCCGTTCGGGGAGGGCGTCGTACGCTACTTCCAGGGCCGCCCGGATCACCGCCTGCCGGAGGTGCTCCGTCGGCGCGTCGGGCAGCTGCGTGTAGGGATAGCGTTCCGCGTAGACAGTCTTCGCCACCCGGTACATCTCGTCGCGGACCCGTTCGTATTCTCTTTCGGCGCGTGCACGGACCTCGGCGCGCGAGAGCGGCGAATCCAGCGTGAAGGCGAGTTTGCGGTCGAACAGATCGCGTCCCAGCCGGAAGTCGCCCGCCGCTGCGGGCAGCAGCGTCTCTTCGAGCCAGGTCTGGTGCCTCTCGATCGCGGTCCGTGCTTCCGCGACCGCGGCATCCAGTCTCTGGCGGGCCTGAGCCTCCAGTCCGTCCGCCGCCGGCAGGACCATTTCCTCGATGACCGTCAGCACCCCCCGGTTCTGGCTGACCGCGGTCTCGGCGTGGACGGCGGGTACGCGGTCCGGTTCCAGCGTGGCCCGCACTTCCGCCAGGAATGCGGGCAGGGCCGACAGACGGCGGGTGACACTGTCGAGCCGCGCTTCCAGGGGCGCGAATTCGCGCGCCATCAGGGCATAGATGGCGCTGCCAGCGAGGCCCGTATAGATCAGCGGGTCCCACGCCCAGTCGCGCAGTTGCTCGAGTCGCCAGAGGGCGAAGTTCGCCTCGTGCTCGAGGAGCCCGGCGTCGACCTGATTGGGTCGGGTCAGCGCGCCGCGGTCCACGTCGCCGAGTGCTTGCAGGATGCTCCGGTAGAAGGCGGCCTCGGCTGCGCGCGCGCGGGGCGTGATGCGGTCGAGCTCGCCGTCGTAACGATGGTCGCCCAGGAGTGTGGCCGTCACCGGAGAGAGCGCCGGCATCTCGTCCACGTAACGGGTCGCCAGGGCCTCGAAGCGCCGGTCGGCCGCCCCGGCCGCCGCGGCCAGTGGCAGGCCGGCGATCAGCAGTACGGCCACAAAGCGCTTGCCGGCGCCCGGTCCCATGGCGTCAGGTGCTGTCTAGGCGCGTCCGCCGGCACCCGGATGCCAGCGCTGTTCGGCCTCCGCCGCCTGCTCCAGCAGGTCGTCGAAGAGCGCCCGGGCGGCTTTCATCGGCACCGGCAGCATGCCGAGCCGGATGGAGGTGACCATGGCGAGTGCCTGCACGACGTCGCCGTTGCTGACGGGCGTCTCACCGGTCACGTACTCGCTGAGTGTCTCGAGCAGCGCCTCCAGCATGTCACCCACCGCTGCGGCATCCCCGGTCTCCGGGTGCAGCGGGAATTCGATGACGCGTTCCTCTCCGTTGGCGGTCTTCAGACTGAATGCTAGCGCTTCCATAGTGTTATTTTTCCCTCGGCGGTAGACGTGTCACGGGGCGGATGTCCGGCCACCCTCTCAGAACGAAAAAACCGCTGCAACTCGGCCGGAGCGGCAGCGGTCGTGGCGCTCGCCTGCGGATCGCGCGGGCGAGCAGTCGTGGCGGGAACGGCGGGCGTGGTCGCGAAGCTCAGGGTCGCTCGATGGCGACGAGTTCGTCGATGACGTCCAGCAGCGTGTCGTAGCCGCCCGCCTCCTGACCACCCGTGCGGTACTTGCCGTTCACGACGATCGCCGGGACGCCCGTGATGCCGTAGCGGCGGTTCAGATCTGCCGCGCGGCGCAGCATCTGGTCCACCTCGAACGAATTCCAGGCCTTGTCGAAGCTCTCCGCGTCGACGCCGAAACGGGCGAAGAATTCCTTCAGCCGACCCTCCGTAGACAGGGTGTTGCCGTTGGCATGATATTCGGTGAAGAAGCCGGTGTGCAGCGCCTCCGGATCTTTCAGGACGCCGTTCCGGGCCAGCACCTGGGCCGTATAGAAAGCCCGCGCATGGGTCTGCAGCGTGCGATTCCACACGGCAGGGATGCGCACGAAGACCACGTCGCCCGGGACGTCCTCGGCCCAGCGGTTGATGTAGGGGTCGAACGTGGCACAGTGCCCGCAGCCGTACCAGAAGACCTCGGCCACTTCGATCCTGTCCCCTCCGCTGACCGTCGGCTGGGCCGGCATGAGCCGGTTGTAGTGTTTGCCTTCGGTGAACCGGGTCTCGGACTGTTCCTTGTTGCCGCCGCTGCCGGCCAGGCGCAGCGCGTTGTCGTCCGCCGGGCTGTCTTCGTCCACCTCACCGGCGGACTCGAGTACCGGCTGAGCTTCCTTCGTCTCTGCCGTGTCCTGCGGCGTATTCTCGGCCAGGGTAGCCTCCGCGCTGTCCGTCTCGGTGTCCCGGGTTTCGGTCGCGACGGATTCCGGCGGCGGCGCCTCCTGACTGCAGGCGGCGAGCATCGCGATGGTCGCGATGGTGAGGAGCACAGGCAGGGTCTGGAATCTCGGCTTCATGATCATACTTTCCGTCTCGGTGGATAGCGGTCTTTCGGGTCCGTGCGCTCTTCGACCGGGCACCGCCCGGCGAGTTCAGCCGGCGCTCAGCGCAGCCCCTGGACGTACGAGGCGAGCGCCTCGATCTGCTCGTCGTTCAGGCGTCCGGCGATCTGGTTCATGACCTTGTTCATGCCGGACACCCGCTCCCCGGAGCGATAGGCCCGCAGGCTCGACGCCGTATAGGTCGCGTGCTGACCCTGGAGCTTCGGGTAGGCGGCCGCCGGATTACCCAGTCCGCGGGGGCCGTGGCAGGCCATACAGGAGGAGATACCCGCCTCCAGATCGCCGCCACGGTAGAGCCGTTCGCCCATGTCCACGAGGTCCGGATTGGCCACCGATCTCGGCGCCAGGTCCTGGCTCTCGAAGTAGACGGCGAGATCACGCATGTCTTCCTCGGCCAGACCCATCGCCTGGCTCGACATGAGCACGTTCTCGCGGTCCCCGCTCTTGAACGCCATCAACTGCTGCACGATGTAGTTGGCGTGCTGTCCCGCGAGATTGGGCCATTCGGGATTCACGCTCGCACCCTCGGCACCGTGGCAGGCGGCACAGGTCGTCGACTTGGTCTTGCCGTCTTCGGCAGAACCGTCAACCAGGCTCTCGGCCGACACGGCGCTGCCGAGCAGCAGCAGGGAAATCAGGCAAGCGATCCGCGGCAAAATGTCAGGCATCGTTCTGTCTTTCAACCGTCGTTTTCCGGTCGGCGGCGGGCCGCGTCCCGGTTTCCAGTCTGGCTTCGGGCGGAGGGCAGCACGGCCCCTGCCCGCATGAGGAGCGTGATAGACTCACGCAAACCCCGAATTATACATGAAAAGGCGCTCGATCCAGGGGCTGTCTGCCGATGTCGCAATACCCTGCCGCCCGCTTCCTCACGAGTGCCCACGACCCGGCACAATTCCTGCCGGACGAGGGACGGGAAGTCGCCTTCGCGGGCCGCTCCAACGCCGGTAAATCCAGCGCGATCAATACCATAGTGAATCGGCGGCAGTTCGCCCACACCAGCAAGACGCCCGGCCGAACCCAGCTGGTCAACTTCTTCGAGTTGTGGGATGGCGCCCGCCTCGTGGATCTGCCCGGCTATGGTTTCGCCCGGGTCGCGGCATCCGTGCAGCGCCACTGGCGCGAACTCATGGGCGACTACTTCGGGGGACGTAACAGCCTGACGGGCCTGTTCGTGATCGTCGACATCCGGCGCGGGCTCACCGATTTCGACCGACAGATGCTGGACCTGGCGGCGCAGATCGACGTCCCGGTGCATGTGCTGCTCACAAAAGCCGACAAGCTGAAGCGCGGTCAGGCCGCCTCCGCGCTCGCCAAAGCCCGCCGGGAACTGGATGGCGAGGCCACCATTCAGCTTTTCTCGTCGCTGAAGCGGGAAGGGGTGGACGACGCCCGCGGGCGACTGGAGACCCTGTTGCGGGGGCAGGCACAAAAAATGCCCCGGCGCGCCTGATACAGGGGATGCGCTCCGGGGCGATGTTTGCAACCGGCTTGGGGTGAGCGGGTTGCAGGCCCACTGAGGGAGGCCAGTGGGCGAGTGGGGGTGCCACTCATCATCGTTTGACGCGGCACCTGGGACCGAGTTCCGCCTGCGGTGAAATTTTCGCGGCGGGGCCGCCCCGGACGCGCCGTGCCCGGGGTTCAGTGAGCCTCGTCCCAGTTCGCACCGATGCCGGCATCCACGCGCAGAGGGACGGTCAGTTCGGCCGCCCGGCTCATGCGTTCGATCACGCCGGCCGCGATGGCGTCTGCCGCGTCGGCCGCTACCTCCAGCACCAGCTCGTCATGGACCTGCATGATGATCCTCGCATCGACCGCCTCCGCGACCAGCCAGCGATGCACCTCGATCATGGCGCACTTGATGATGTCGGCCGCGGTGCCCTGCATGGGGGCATTGATGGCGCTGCGCTCGGCGTACTGCCGGCGCTGTACGTTGCGGGAGTTGATCTCCGGCAGATAGAGCCGGCGACCCATCACGGTCTCCACATAGCCCTTCTCGTGGGCCTGTTCGCGGGTCGAGTCCATGTAGGCCCGTACTCCCGGATAGCGCTCGAAATAGCGGTCCACATAGGCCTGGGCATCGCCGCGGGGGATGTTCAGCTGGCGGGCGAGACCGAACGCGGACATGCCGTAGATGAGCCCGAAGTTGATCGCTTTCGCGGACCGGCGCTGTTCGTCGCTGACGGCGTCCAGTGCGGTATCGAAGACCTCGGCCGCGGTGGCCCGGTGGATATCCTGGTCCTCCGCGAAGGCGGCGAGCAGACCTTCGTCGCCGGACAGATGGGCCATGATCCTCAATTCGATCTGGGAGTAGTCCGCGGCGAGTATGCGATAGCCCTCCGGCGCGACGAAGGCCTGGCGGATGCGTCGGCCTTCCGCCGTGCGTATGGGGATGTTCTGCAGATTCGGATCGGACGAGGACAGGCGACCCGTGGCGGCGACTGCCTGATGGTACGAGGTGTGGATCCGTCCGTCGGGACCGATCAGTTCCGGCAGCTTGTCCGTGTAGGTGCTCTTCAGTTTGGACAACCCGCGGTACTCGAGGATGACCTCCGGCAGTTCGTATTCCGCGGCGAGCTCCTGCAAGACGTCCTCGGCCGTGGATGGCTGGCCCTTCGGCGTCTTGCGCACGACCGGCAGCTGCTGGCGGTCGAACAGGATCTCCTGCAGCTGCTTCGGCGAACCGAGGTTGAACGGGCCGCCCGCGATCTCGTGGGCCTTCTCCTCGGCCGCACGCATCTTCTCCGCCAGTTCTCCGCTCTGTGCCTTCAGCCTGGCGGCGTCGAGCAGTACGCCGGTCTCCTCCATCTCGGTGAGGACCTCGACCAGCGGCTGTTCGACGTCTTCATAGACGGTTTTCAGTCGGCCGGTGTTCTCCAGTTCGTCCCAGAGACGGTGATGTAGCTGGAGCGTGACGTCCGCATCCTCGGCCGCATACGGCAGGGCTTCCTCCAGCGCGACCTGATCGAAGGTGATCTGCCTGGCGCCCTTGCCGGCCACCGCCTCGTACGGGATCGTTTCCAGGCCGAGGTAATGTCGTGCCGCGGATCCCATGTCGTGGCGGGTGGCCGTGCTGTTCAGCACGTAGGACTCGAGCATGGAGTCGTAGTGCATGCCGGCGAGACGGATGCCGTAGCGGCGGAAGATGTGGGCGTCGTACTTCAGATGATGGCCGAGCTTCGGCTTGTCGTCGTCCTCCAGCCACGGCCGCAGGCGCTCGAGCACCGCCTCGCGGTCGAGCTGGTCGGGGACACCCGGGTAGGCATGGCCGACGGGGATGTAGGCGGCCTCGCCCTCCCGCACCGACAGCGAGATGCCCACCAGGCGGGCCGTCATGTAGTCGAGGCTGTCGGTCTCGGTGTCCAGCGCGGTCAGCTCCGCTTCGTCGATGCGTGCGAGCCACCGCTCCAGCGACTCCTCGTCGAGGACGAGTTCGTAGTCGCTGCCGGCGCTCTCCGCGGCAGGCGCGGGCGCGCCGAATGCCTCGTCGAGCTGGCGCAGCAGGGTGCGCAGTTCCAGGCGCTGGTAGAGAGCCCGGAGCCGCTCGACGTCGGGCTCGCCGGGCGCCAGGGCATCGGGTTCCACGCTCAGTTCGACATCGTCCCGGATGGTCGCCAGCCGCCGGGACAGCTCGAGGTCGCTCAGGTGTTCGCGCAGGCTCTCGCCGACCTTGCCCTTGATGTTGTCGGCGTCGGCGATGATGTCGTCGACGCTGCCGTACTGGTTCAGCCACTTGGCGGCGGTCTTCGCGCCCACGCGCGGGACGCCCGGTATGTTGTCGGAGCTGTCCCCGACCAGCGCGATCCAGTCGACGATCTGTTCCGGCCACACGTCGAATTTCTTCCGCACCCCGTCCCGGTCGAGGCGCGAGTCGGTCATGGTGTTCACGAGGCCGATACCCTCGCTCACGAGCTGAGCCATGTCCTTGTCGCCGGTGGAGATGAGGACCTCCATGCCCCTGCCGAGTGCCCGGCGCGACAGCGTGCCGATGACGTCGTCGGCCTCCACGCCCTCGATGCGCAGCAGGGGCAGTCCCATGGCCTCGACGGCTTCCAGCAACGGATCGACCTGGGCGCGCAACTCGTCGGGCATCGGCGGACGATTCGCCTTGTACTCCTCGAACATCTCGTCCCGGAACGTCTTGCCGGGCGCGTCGAAGACCACAGCGATGTGTGCGGGTTCTTCCTCGCGGACGAGCTTGTTCAGCATGTTCAGGACGCCGAGCACGGCGCCACTCGGCTCGCCACGGGAGGTGGTGAGCGGCGGCAGGGCGTGGAAGGCCCGGTAAAGATAGGAGGAGCCGTCGACCAGTACCAGTTTCTCGCGCCTGCTCATGGGTGACCCGTCAAGGTTGCTCCGACGTCTCTTCTTCGCTCTGCTCGTCAGTCTCGCCATCCCGCTCCGCATCCACCTGTGAGGCCGGCGATCCGCCGGCCGGGATCCCCGGTTCCACACGCTCGGGGGTCGCTCCCGGCAGGTACAGCGGGCCCTTCTGGCCGCAGCCGGCTGCGAGCGCGCCGCTCGCCAGGACGGCAAGCACGGTGAAACGCGCGGCGCGGCGCGGCAGCGGACCCGTCATCGCCGCGCTTCCGTATCCAGCACGGCCACGGTGATGCGGCAGACCGCGGTTCGCCGGCCGTCCTCGTCCGTCACTTCGATGCCCCAGACCTGTGTCGAGCGCCCGGTGTGGAACGGCCGTGCCGTGCCCGTCACGATGCCTTCGCGCACCGCCCGCAGGTGGTTCGCGTTGATCTCCAGCCCCATGCACAGATAACGGGCGGAGTCCACCGTGAGAACGGCGGCCACGCTGCCGAGGGTCTCGGCCAGCACCACGGTGGCACCGCCATGCAGGACCCCGTTTGGCTGCCGGGTCCGGTGATCCACGGGCATCGTGCCGCGCAGATAGTCGTCGCCGATCTCGGTGATCCGCACGCCGATGTATTCGTTGATGGTGTCCTTCTGGCGATTCCGCACTTCTTCCAGCGAAGGGCGGCGCCCGCCGAACCAGATCATGTCGCTACCTCCGCCGAGTCGTGCCTGCGCCTGTCGATGGCCGATCCCCGTCGCGGCCTTCAACCGCCCGGACCCGCGAACTTCTTCGCGATGCGCCGGTAGGCTTCCCGGAACGGGAGGCCCTCCTCGGTCACCAGGCGGTTCGCCTCGCCCGCCGCCTGCACGCCGGGGTCGAGACGGATGTTCTCCGGCCGGAAGGTGACGCCTTCCAGCAACGCGGCCATGATCACCAGCGTGTCGTCGGCGAGATCGATGCCACGGAACAGGGGCGGTTTGAGGCGCTGCAGATCGCGATGGTAACCCGAGGTGAGTTTCGCCGTGATCATGAGACATTCGTCGAGGCATGCCTGGGCGGTGGCCGGCGCGGCCCGGGCCAGTTCCAGCACGTCCGGATTGCGCTTCTGGGGCATGATGGACGAGCCCGTCGTGTAGGCCTCGGGCAGGCTCACGTAGGCGAACTCCTGGGTGTAGAACAGCAGCAGGTCGGCGGCGAGCCGGGCCGTGTCCTGCAGTGTCAGGGTGATCTCGAACAGGAGGCTGCTCTCGGCCTTGCCGCGGGAGAGCTGGACGGCGGTGACCGGCTCCTGCACGGTCGCGAAGCCGAGGGCGTCGGCGGTCTTCCGCCGGTCCAGGGGCAATCCGGGTGTGCCGTAGCCGGCGGCGCTGCCGAGCGGGTTCTGATCCGCCCGCCGCCCCGCGGCGACGAGCCCCTCGGCGTCGTCCCGGAGCATGGAGGCGAAACCGCCCGCCCACAGCGCGACCGAGCTGGGCATGGCCTGCTGCAGATGGGTGTAGCCGGGCAGCTCGACGTCGCCCTGGCGTCCGGCGAGGGCGTCCAGGGCATCCGCCAGCGCCCCGGCGTGCGCCGCGAGACCCGCCACGGCGTCTTTCAGGTAGAGCCGCAGCGCGGCCAGCACCTGGTCGTTGCGCGAGCGACCGAGGTGCACCCGTCCGCCGGCCTCGCCGATGGATTCGGTGAGGCGCCGCTCGAGCGCCGTGTGAACGTCCTCGTCCGCGAGGCCGATATGCCATTCCCCGGCCGCATGGGATTCGCCGAGCGTGTGCAGGCCGTCGCGGATCGCGCGCAGATCGTCGTCCTCGATGAGACCCTGCGCGTTCAGCATCTCCGCGTGGGCGACGGAAGCGCGGACGTCGTAGGCCACCAATCGCTCGTCGAGCCGATGGTCCTCACCGGCGGTATAGCGCAGGACCCGCTCGTCGAGTGGCGACCCCTTGTCCCAGAGACGGCTCAAGCCTGTCCCCCGGTGGCCTGTTCCTCCGGCGTCAGCGCGCCGATGTCGTTGACCACCAGCGTGCCCGTCCCCTCGTTCGTGAAGACCTCCAGCAGCAGGCTGTCCTCGACCTTGTGCGAGATCACATGCACCCGCTGCACGCCCTGTTCCAGTGCGGCGCCGATGGCCGCCGCCTTCGGCAGCATGCCGTCCGCCAGGGAGCCACCGGCCCGCAGCTTCTCGAGTCCCTTGCGGTCGAGATAGGAGATGAGCGAACCGGGATCGGACGGGTCGGCCAGGATGCCGGGAGCGCCCGTCGCGAGGATCAGTTTCTCGGCGTTCAGCGCGGCGGCGATCGCGGCCGCGACGGTATCGGCGTTGATGTTGAGCAGGGTGCCGTCGGCATCGGCGGACAGGGGGCTCACCACCGGCATCAGACCGTTGTCGAGCTGCTTGGCGAGTATCTCGGCATCCACGCCATCGATGTCGCCGACGAAACCGTAGTCGATGGACTCCTCGCCTTCCTGCACCGGCGGTCGGCGATGGGCGCGGATCAGGCCTGCGTCCACGCCGCTGATGCCGACCGCGGGGATCTGCAGGTCCCGGCAGGCGGCCAGGATGCGGGTGTTGATCTGACCGTTCAGCACCATGGCGGCGACATTCAGCGAGTCGGCATCGGTGACGCGGCGCCCGGCCACGAACTTCGGATCGAAACCGAGCGCCCTCGCCAGTTCCGTCGACTGGGGGCCGCCGCCGTGCACGAGGACGACCCGGATGCCGACCTGATAGAGGATGCCGACCTGCTCCATGAGGGCCCGCGTCGTCTGCGGGTCGGCGAACACGTCGCCGCCGGCCTTCAGCACGAACACCTTCTTCTTGAAGAGCCGGATATAGGGGGCCGCGTGTTTCAGAGCCGAGACGACGATGGCCCGTTCCCGCTTGCCGATCATGCGCCGCCTCCGAGCATACGGTGCAGTACCGCCATCTGGGCGAGCATGCGGTTGCGTGCCTCGCGGATCACGACGCTGCGCGGGCCGTCCAGGATCCGGTCGGCGACGACGACGCCGCGCCGCACCGGCAGGCAGTGCATGAAGCGACAGTCCTCGGCCGCATTCTCGAACCAGGGCTCGTCCACGCACCAGTCGACATGCTCGCGCCGCAGCTTCTCGTCCGCGAGCCGGTCACCATAGTGGCGCGTGGACGACCAGGACTTCGCGTAGATGACGTGCGCCCCCTCCATGGCCGCCCGGCGGTCCTCGGTCTCGGTGACGGATCCGCCCGAGGCCTCTGCGGCCCTGCGCGCCTTGTCCATGATCGGGTCGGGCAGCTCGAAGCCGTCCGGCCGGAGGACGGTCACGTCCATGCCGCGTGCCGCGGCCATGTGCACGGTGGCCGCGGGGACGGCCAGTGGCAGCGCCTTCGGGTGATACGCCCAGGAGAGGACGAAGCGGCCGCCTTCCGTCGGGATGCGGAGATCGTCCAGGGTCTTCCAGTCGGCCAGGCTCTGGCAGGGATGGTTGACCGCGGACTCCATGTTGATCAGTGGCGTGTCGATCAGTGCTTCCAGTTCCCGGTACTGTTTCTCGGCCAGGTCGTCCTCCAGTTCCCGCCGTTCGGCGAAGACGCGGATGCCGATCGCGTCGCCGTAGGAGGCGATCACCGGCACGGCCTCGCTGATGTGCTCGGCCGCGGAACCGTCCATGACGATGCCGTGGCGCGTCTCCAGGCCGTGGATGGACATGTCGGGAGAGATCACGAAGGACCCGCCGCCGAGGCGGACCATCGCGGCCTGGAAGGAGGCGAGGGTGCGCAGACTGGGAGACAGGAACAGGAGCGAGAGCACCTTGCCTTCCAGCGCCCGCGGTTCGGGTTTCTCGTCCAGGCGGGTCGCCAGGGAGATCAGGTCGGCGATCTCTTCCCGCTCGAAATCTGCGAGGTCGTTGAATGTCTTCATGCTGTGATTCCGGAGAGGTCTGTGTTTCCGATCTCGGCGAGTGCCGCCGCCAGCCGGCGGACGTGGTCCGCCCCGATCACGAACGGCGGTAGCAGCCGGAGCACGGCGGGGTCACCGCTGGTGCCCGTGAGTATGTCACGTGACAGGAGGGCGTCACGCACGCCGGCCGCCGGGACGGCGCAGCGCAGCCCGAGCAGCAGCCCCCTGCCCTGGATGGCCGTCACCGGGCCGGTCAGGCAGCTCGAGCGGATCTGCGCCTCGCGCTCCCGCACGTTCGTCATCAGGTCGTCGCCGGTGATGGTATCCACGACCGCCTCGATGGCCGCGGCGGCGACGGGTCCGCCGCCGAAGGTCGTGCCGAGGTCGCCCGGCCGCAGTTCGGCTGCCAGCGCTTCCGTCGTGAGCAGTGCCCCGCAGGGGAATCCGCCGCCGAGGGACTTCGCGGCCGTGACGATATCCGGCTCCACGCCGGCATGCTGGATGGCGAATGGCAATCCCGAACGACCCATGCCGCTCTGCACCTCGTCGGCGATGAAGACGGCCCCGTGGGATTTCGCCGCCCCGGCCATGGCCTGCAGGAATGCCGGTGCCAGATCGTAGGCGCCGGCGACACCCTGCACCGGTTCCGCGATGACGGCTGCCGTGCCGTCGTCCACCGCGTGGGCCGCTGCGGCCGCGTCGTCGCGGGGCACGAAGGTCACTTCGAACGGCAGGTTCGGGAAAGCGTACCAGCGCTTGCGACTGCCCCAGGTCACCGCGGCCGCGGCCGCGCTGCGGCCATGGAAGGCGTGCTCCACGGCGACGACCTTGCGTCGGCCGGTGGCGAGGCAGGCGAGGCGCAAGGCATTCTCGTTGGCTTCGGCACCGCTGTTGACGAACAGCACGCGGGTGAGCGCCGGCGGAGCGAAGGCGGCGAGTTTCTCGGCGGCCCGGGCCCGCACTGCGAGCGGCGACATGTTGCTCTGGAAGAGCAGCGTGCGCAGCTGCTTCTCGATGGCGGAGACGAGCGCGGGGTGATCGTAGCCCAGCGCGGTAACGGCGTGGCCGCCATAGAAGTCGAGTATCTCCCGTCCGTCTGCGGTGTGCAGGAAACAGCCGGCGGCGCTCACCGGTTCGATCGGCAGGTGCGGATACACGGGCAGCGTGCAGGCGGCCTCGCGGGTCTCGGCGTCGGAGATCGGTGCCATCGCGTGTCCTCAGATCCAGCCCGGCGCGGGTTGGGTAAGTCCGGCGGTTTCCGGGAGCGACCAGAGCCGGTTCATCCACTGCAGGGCGCCGCCGGCCGCCCCTTTCAGCAGGTTGTCGATCACCACGAAGACGGCAGCGGTGCCGTCGGCGGCGGCGACGCCGATGTGGGCGTAGTTGCTGCCCGCCACGTCCTTCACGCGCGGCGTGCCGTCCAGCACGCGCACGAAAGGCGCTTCCCGGTAGTACTCGGATAGTGCCTCGCGCAGGGCCTCCGCGTCGGCACCGTCCGCCAGCGGCGCCTGCAGCGTGGAGTGGATGCCCCGGGCGAACGGCCCGGAGTGGGGCACGAAACTGAAGGCGGCCGCGACACCCGATGCCGCCCGGGCCAGCGCCGCGATCTCCGGTGCGTGGCGATGAGCCAGTGGCTTGTACGCGAACAGGTTACTGTGACGCTCCGGATGATGGGTCGTCGGTGTCGGCGATCGGCCGGAACCCGTGCTGCCGGTAATGCCCGCTACGTACAGCGTCGGCCGGATCAGCCCGGCGGACAGCAGCGGCACGGCACCCAGCAATACGGACGTCGCGAAGCAGCCCGGATGAGCGGCGTGGGGCCGATCGCAGTCAGCGAGATGTTCGGGCACGGCGCAGCGGAATTCGTCGATCAGCTCCGGCGCTCCGTGCGGCTGACCGTACACGGTCTCGAAGGCCTCGCGGCTCTCGTAGCGGAAATCCGCGGAGGCGTCGACGATGCGCAGCCGGCAGCCGGCGCCGCGGGCCTCATCGAGGAGGCCGGCCAGCATCGCGGCCGAGGCGCCGTGGGGCGCGGCGGAGAAGACCGCCAGTTCGCCGTGGCGCTGCAGGACCCCGGCCGCCTCGTCCGGCCCGACGAATCGGCTTCCGTCGTAGGCTGCGCCGAGCTGCGGGAACACGGCGCCGATCGGATCGCCCGCGCGGCTGCGGGAGACCGCGCCCGCCAGGGTCAGATTCGGGTGGCCGGTCAGCAGGCGCAGCATCTCGCCGGCCACGTAGCCGGTGCCGCCGAGGACGAGCGTGGGTATCCGGGCGGTGCTCACGCCGTTTCCGGGATGCCCAGCCCGACGTGATCGGCGACCCGGTCGCCGAGCCGTACGCCATCGGTCAGGGCGTTGATCGCGTCGACACCGAGATCCTGCACGATCATGTCGATGCCCACCGCATTGTCCGTGGCCGGCCCCGTGACCACGACGGGCTCGATGCCATGGGTCTCGCGCAGTATCTTCACGCCGCCCCAGGCACCGACGGGGTCGTTGGCGCACAGGACCACTGCGCTGAATGCCTTCTTCAGGGCCGGGTCGCCCAGGATCGCCGCGACACCGTAGGGGCCGAGTATGCCGTCGCCCAGTTCGATCACGACGGCGTCGGGCCGGTGTTCGGCCAGTTCGTTGAGCAGCGCGCGGGTAAGGGCCGGTCCGTTATCGGCGCTGGTCGTGACGATGCCGAAGTCCATGAACAGCAGGCCCTCCTCGGCGCCGGCGTCCTCCATGGCCAGTATGTCCCTGCGCAGGGCGACGCCGGTGGCCTTGGCGGCCGCGACGCGGTGACCATGGTGCCGCAGGCGGCTGACGATGGCGCAGGCCGCGGCGGTCTTGCCCGAGTCCATGCAGGTGCCCGCGAGGGCGATGATCGGTATGTCGCCGACGTCGAGACCGGCATCACGATCCAGCGGGAACTCGCCGACGCGTGCCGGCACTCCGATGCGCTCGCCCAGATAGGGGAAGGTGAGCACGGTCCCGAGGACGCGGCAGTCGAAGGGTGGCCCCACATCGGGGTTCGCGGAGTCGCAGAGACCGACGACGCCACCGATATTCAGCAACTGCACCGTGTCACCGACGGCCAGCGTCGTCGGCAGGTGACCGGAGTAGCCGCGCAGCGCCTTGCGGTGTCCGAGCGCGCCCACGACCACGTCACCCCGTTTCACCGTGGCCATGCGCCCGCTCGTCAGCTCGAGCGTGTTGTAGCGCGTCTTGTTGTTCAGCACCTCGACGGCGACCAGCACCCCTTCCTCGCACGGGATCTCGTCGGCCAGGCGCAGTTCCCGGCCGAGCTCGTGATGCTGGGCCACCGAGGCGATCTTGTCGACGATGACGCTGCGCATCACGCTTCCCCGGCCTGCCGGGCGGCGCGGGTCTGCAGCATGCCGGCGAGCGCGGCGATGCGCGAGTAGCCGACGGCGTCCGCCGGCGTCCATTCGCCGGCGGCCTCGCCGTAGACACCCTTGCTGGCAGCCATCAGCGAGTACGGCGAAGTGACCCCTTCGACGAAAACGCTGCCGGGTCGCAGCTCGACGGTGACCTCGCCGGTGACGTGCTCCTGGGACGAGGCGAACAGGGCCTCGATGTCGCGGCAGACCGGATCGAGCTGCCGCCCCTCGTGGACGAAGTCGCCGTAGGCTGCGGCCACCGTGTCCTTGATGCGCTGCTGCGGGCCGCTCAGGACGAGCTTCTCCAGCTCGCGATGGGCGGTAAGCAGGATCTCGGCGGCCGGCGCCTCGAATGCGACCCGGCCCTTGGTGCCGAGGATCGTATCGCCGAGGTGGATGCCGCGGCCGATGGCGAATCGCCCGCCCAGGGCCTCCAGCCGTTCGATGACGGCGACGGGGTCGAGCTCATCACCGTCGACGGACACGGGACGGCCTTTCTCGAAGCCGATGCGATGGCTCTCCGGCGCCGCGGCCGACGTGAGTGCGCCGGCCGAGAGCACCCAGGCGTCCTCGGGGATCGATCCGCGGGAGTCGAGCGTCTCTCGCCCGCCGATGGTCACGCCCCACAGGCCGCGGTTGATGGAGTAGGCCGAGCCCGACTTCGGCACCGGCATCCCGTGGGACTCCAGGTAGGCGAGCTGGTCGGCTCTGGCCCAGCTGTTGTCCCGCACCGGTGCCAGCACCTCGAGGGAGGGGTCCAGCGTCCGCAGCGCCACCTCGAAGCGGACCTGATCGTTGCCTGCCGCGGTGCAGCCATGGGCGACCGTGACGGCGCCATGCTCGGCCGCCGCCGTCGCCATGCGCGCTGCCTGGATACCGCGCTCGGCGCCGACGCAGAGCGGATACAGACCGCCGCGGCGGACGTTGCCGGCGATCAGCCAGCGCAGTACGCCCTCGAAGAAAGCCTCCCGCGCATCGATGGTGAGATGCCTCTCGGCGCCGAGTGCCGCCGAGCGCGCAGCCAGCCCGGCCCGGGCCTCGTCGTCGAGGCCGCCGGTATCCACCGTCACGGTGATGACGGGTCGCCCGAAATTTTCCTTCAGCCAGGGCACGCAGAAGGACGTGTCGAGCCCTCCCGAGTAGGCGAGCAGGATGGGAGAGTCTTCCGGCCGGGCGGCCGTGTTTTCCTGGGCATTCATGCTGGTTGCTCCGCGAAGATGCTGTTCAGCCGGGCGGCGAGCCGCGTAGTGGCTGCGCCACCCGAGGTGGCTACGAAGATGGTGTCGTCGCCGGACAGAGTGCCGACGATCTCCGGCCAGCGGCTCCGGTCGAGCGCGACGGCTACCCGCTGTGCTGCGCCCACGCCCGTGTGGACCACCACCAGGTTGTTGCCGGCGCGGCTCACGCCCCGGACGAAGCGTGCGACTTCGGTGAAGGCGTCTTCCTTCACCGGTGCCTTGTCGGTCCGGAGCCGGTACCCTTCGGCCTCCTTGGCGGCGCCGAGGATACGCAGGTCCCGGCTCACGCTCGACTGGGTCGCCTCGAAGCCGAGACCGCGCAGCGCGTCCACCAGTTCACCCTGGGTGGCGACGGGACGCTCCCGCAGGATGTTCGCGATGGCGTGGCGGCGACGGCGCTGATGTTCGGGGCTGGCTGGCATCGAGCAGTACTGAATAAATTTGCGCATATTAGAATCTTCATGCGCATAGAAAGTCAAGATGCCCGCCGGCATTTTTCCGGTTAATCTTGCCGCTCCGCAACCAGACAGCATACGGGTCGGAACGATTATGTTGGAGACGATAGAAATCACCACCGGCGGGGAGCCC
This sequence comes from Gammaproteobacteria bacterium, assembly GCA_037382365.1. Taxonomy (GTDB): domain Bacteria; phylum Pseudomonadota; class Gammaproteobacteria; order Steroidobacterales; family Woeseiaceae; genus Lentisalinibacter. Next base: position 5,443 of record JARRPZ010000015.1, on the reverse strand, counting down.
GACGGCGCCGTGATCTGGCTGCACGGCCTGGGTGCCGATGGCCACGACTTCGAGCCGATCGTGCCCGAGCTGCGCCTGCCCGCGCGGCTGGCGCTGCGATTCGTCTTCCCCCATGCGCCGATGCGGCCCGTGACCGTCAACGGCGGCATGCGCATGCGGGCCTGGTACGACATCATCGCCCTGGATCGGCGTGCCAGGCAGGACGAGGCGGGGATACGGGAGAGTGCGGCGGCGACGGTGACACTGATCGAGCAGGAGCTGGAGCGCGGCATCGCCGCGGACCGCATCGTCCTCGCGGGTTTCTCCCAGGGCGGAGCCATCGCCATCCACACCGCGTTGCGGTATCCGGATCGGCTGGCGGGTCTGCTCGCCCTGTCCACCTGGATGCCGCTGGCCCGGACCCTGGCCGGTGAGGCCAGCGAGGCCAACCGGAAGCTGCCGGTGTTCATGGCCCACGGCCGCCAGGATCCGATGGTGCCGCTCGCGCTCGCCGAGCAGTCCCGCGAGGAACTCGCGGCTGCCGGCTACCTGGTGCAGTGGGAAACCTACGATATGGGCCACGCCGTCTGCGCGCAGGAGATCGCCGACATCTCGCTCTGGCTGCAGGAGCGGTTCAATCCAGGCGAAAGCTGAACCGGCTCTCGCCGGTGGTTCGACCGTCGGGGTCGAAGCGGCGCTCGCAGAAATCCATCGTCCCGTCGGCTCGCAGCAGCACGACTGTGGAGCAGCGGGTGCCGTAGGCGGGCGAGAGGATGAACGGGGCCGAGAGGATCCGGCGGATCGCCGGATCGAGGGCGTCGTCCGCCGCCTCTTCCGCGCCGGCGGGCTCCGTATCCGCGAGTATGTCGAGGAGGGCGTCGGTTTCCAGCCGATCGCCGTCGATCAGGTCCGCGAGACGCGCCCGGGTGCGCACGAGTTTCGGCCAGGGGGTGTCGAGCAGCGCATTGCTGACACCGTGGATGCCGGGTTCCAGCGGGCCGCCGACGGCCTCCCGGTTGGTGTGATAGGCGAGGGAGTGGGGGTCGCCGTAGAGCAGGTTGAAGCCCGCGTAGCGCTGCTCCTCGGACCGCAGCCGTGCCGCGAAATCCTCTGCCCGCGGGCTCCCGGTGAGCCAGTCCGTGAGCAGGAGGCCGCGAGACAACTCGCCTCGGCCGGGTGAGCCCTCCCGGTAGTTGGTGACGACGCCGAACCGGCCTTCTCGGGTGACCCCCAGCCAGGTACCACCGGCTTCGAGGTCCCGGCCCGCCAGCAACCCGGGCGCCTCCGGCCACCAGCCGGCCGGTGCCGCAGGCCGCGCATGGAATTCGTCCCGGTTGCCGGCCAGGACGAGAGGGAAGCGGGGATGCATCCGCCACGCGATGACCACCAGACACACGGTCGTCGCTCTCCGGTACGGACTCAGGCGCCGGCGCCGCCGTTGCGCAGCCAGTCGTCCACGAGTCGGCGGGCGATCGACAGTGGCGGCGGGAGCCTCGGATGGCCGTCCAGGATCTCCTCGCGGCGAAACCAGCGCGCATCCTCGAGTTCCCCGTCGTTCAGCACGATGTCCCGGCTCTCCGCCGTCGCCCGGAAGCCGAGCATCAGCGCCGAGGGGAAAGGCCAGGGCTGGGACGACTGATAACGCACCGCCGCCAGGCGCACGTTGGTCTCCTCGAACACCTCCCGGCGCACGGCCTCTTCCAGGCTCTCGCCCGGCTCGACGAAGCCGGCGATGGTGGAGTAGCGGCCAGCGGGCCAGCTCGGCTGGCGGCCCAGCAGGCATTCGTCGCCGCTCTCCACGAGGACGATGATGGCCGGATCCACCCGCGGGAAGATCCGCCGCGCGCAGTCGGGATCCGTACACGAGCGGGCGTAGCCGGCGGCGTCCATGATCGTCGGCGCGCCGCAGTGGCCGCAGTACCGCTGCGCCTCGTGCCAGAGGATCATGGCGCGGGCATGGGCCATCAGGCTCGCCTCGTCCGGCGGCAGCAGGCCGCCCAGGGTGCGGAGATCCCGATAGGCAGCCTCACTGCCTGCGGGGAGCACCGGTTCGGCCACCTCGAGGGCGAAGGCGGGATCGCCGCGGAACAGGCCGAGGAACACCAGGTCCGCGAGGGCAGGCGGCGTCGTCAGGTCCTCGTAGCCGAGCAGCACGGCCCGGGCCCGTGCCTCGTCCGCCGGACAGCGTCCCCGCCAGACGGGCACGAATACGGTGCCGGGCTCGGTCAGCACGCGGCGCTGCCATGCCTTGTCCACCCGCCTTTCGCCGGCCCGGTCGACGTAGGCGCCCGCGAACGTATTGTGCGACGGAGGCATGCCGGCCTTCAGACCAGCGCTTCGGCAGCGATCAGGACACCGTCCTCGTCGGCATACAGGTGGTGACCGGGCTCGAACAGGATGCCGGCGAACGCGACCGGCACGTCCCGTTCGCCACGCCCGAGTTTGCGGCTCTTGAGCGGCATGGTCGCGAGCGCACGCACTCCGATGTCGATGTTCGCGATGTCTGCGGAATCGCGGATGCAGCCATTCACGACCACGCCGGCCCAGCCGTTGTCCGCCGCCAGGGCCGCGAGCATGTCTCCCAGCAGTGCGCAGCGCATGGAGCCTGCACCGTCGACGACCAGCACGCGACCCTCGCCAGGCTCCTCGAGCGCGGAACGCACGAGAACGTTGTCCTCGAAAACGCGCAACGTGGTAACGGGGCCGGCGAAAGCCGTGCGGCGGCCGAAAATCCGGAATACGGGGTCGGTGATGAGCACCCGATCGGCGAATTCGTCGCAGAGGTCGGCTGTCTTTATATCCATCCGGGCATTCTACTACCTGCTACGGTCGGGCGAAGCTGCCGTGGCCGGGCCTGCGACTCCTGCCCGAACGGATCTCGCAGGCGGGGCACTGGTGAAAATTCAGGCCGTAGCGATCGTGCAGGTAATCGAGACCGCAGTCGTCGCAGCGGGTGAGACCGAGCTCGCCGTCGGAACTCAGCGCCTGGAGGAGATTCCACGCCCACTCGAAGGTGAACAGCGCTGCGGGATGGAGGAGTCGATACGTCTCGTACGATCGGCATACGCGGTGCCCGTATTCCACGTCCGGCTGCTGCCAGCGGCCGTAGAGCCCGTCGGCGGCGAGATACAGCAGCCCGCCCTGCACGAACAGATAGGTGAGCGTGGTCGCCTCCAGCTGATGTGCCGCGTTGCGGACGAAGGGCACCGTCTGGCGCGGTGACTTGCCGCGACGTCGCCGGATGCGACCGCCGGGACCGCCGAAGTAACGGCTGTAGATCTTGCGTATGCGATCGTCGGACAGCCCTGTGCAAAGGCCGATAGTGCGGGTCCGTGCCTCGTGGCCGATCATGCGCAGAGCCAGTTCGAACTGGAGCCGCTCGGTATCGTAGCGTCGCAGGGCCTCTTCCATCCTTTGTTCTCCATTTGTGAACTTTTTGGAACATATATAACATCAATTTTCCAATAGGCTCACAAATGTTAAATATCGACCATAAGTGTCGATTCGGCGGACGGATGATCGGAGGGACAGGCGATGGGATTCGAAGCATTGCGCCGGGAGGATCTGACGGATCTGGCGGCCATCAACGACAGCTATCTGGAGTTCCTGGCGGGGAATGGCGGCCACGCGGCACGGCAGCTGGAGAGTCTGGAACCCGCCGCGAGAGAGATGATTCGCCGGCTGCCGGCCGCGAGCCGGGCGGAAGTGGCGAAATGCCCGGTCCTGCTGTGCAGTGTCCGGAGTGTGGACGTCGGCAGGGTCGACAGCACGGGCAATTTCGAGCTGTTCCGCGGTTCGACACCGACCATGGACCTGATCGCCTACATGAGCTTCTCGCTGTTGCGGCGTATCGCATGGCGGCGCCCGTTCGTGGCGAGACTCCTGGGCGGTATCGATTCCGAGTGGTGCGAGGCACTGGCGGCACTGGACGACCCTGGACTCGCGCTGCTGGCGCACGTCCAGGGATGCCGGCTGCGCCCGGTGCACGCCGCCGTGCCCGGCTTCTGGCCCGAGCTCCTGCAATGCGCGGAACTCGCGCCGCTGCGCCGACACGCCGTCCGCGCGGCCGGCCTGCAGCTGCAGCAGCACCGTCCGCCGCCGCTGCCGGGGCGCATCGCCGCCAGCCGTGTCCGCGCGTCACGGCACCGTCCGGCCTGACGGTACGACCTCGGCCCGGTAGTAATGCCACAGGAGTCGGGCCGCGACGGCCCGCCGCGGGCGCCAGCGCTCCCCGGTCCTGGCGAGTTCCGCCGGGTCCGCTTCCGGCAGCAGTCGGGCGATGGCACGTTCGAGAGCGAGATCGCCGGGCGGCCAGACGTCGCGCCGGCGCATCGCCGCCATCACGTAGGCACCGGCGGTCCACGGACCGATGCCCGGCAATGCGGTCAGTCGTGCGATCGCCTCCTCGTCACTGGAACGGCGCAGGGCCGGGAAGGAGAGCTGGCCGGATTTCACCGCCTCGCCGAGGGCGTGGCAGTAGCGCGCCTTCTGCCGCGTCATGCCGAGGTCGTGCAGACGCTCCGGGCCCGCCGCGACCAGCCTCCCCGCCGTGATCCCGCCGAGTTCCCTGCGGATACGCCGATAGAGGGTGGCGGCCGCAGACAGCGAGACCTGCTGCTCCAGTATGATGCGCACCAGGGTCTCGATGCCCTCCGACCGCCGCCAGAATGCCGGTACGCCGTGCCGGCGCACGACCGTACGGAACTCGGGTGCGCAGCGCGCGAGCCTGCTCACTTCGCGCGCGAATCCGGCTTCGTCCAGTCGATCTGCCATGCGACGGCTCCCGATAGGTTTTACAATGGCCCGCTATGCGCGCACTCAGCATCAGGGACCTCAGAAAGGTCTATCCCAATGGCGTCGAGGCCCTGAAGGGCATCAATTTCGAAGTGGAGGAAGGGGATTTCTACGCCCTCCTCGGGCCGAACGGCGCCGGCAAGACGACGGCGATCGGCATCATCACCTCGCTCGTGAACAAGACCAGCGGCGAGGTCCGCATCTACGGCCACAGTATCGACCAGGAGCTGGAGCAGGCAAAGGCCTGCCTGGGTCTCGTGCCCCAGGAGATCAATCTGAACCTGTTCGAGAAGGTCCTCAACACCGTCGTGAATCAGGGCGGCTATTACGGGCTGCCGCGCAGGCTGGCCCACGAGCGCGCCGAACGCTACCTCACCGAGCTCAAGCTCTGGGACCGGCGCGACGACATCGCCCGCAACCTCTCCGGCGGAATGAAGCGCCGTCTCATGATCGCGCGCGCCCTGGTGCACGAGCCGAAACTGCTGATCCTCGACGAGCCGACCGCGGGCGTGGACATCGAGATCCGTCGCTCGATGTGGCGGTTCCTGCGGAAGATCAATGCCGAGGGGACCACCATCATCCTCACCACCCATTATCTCGAGGAGGCGGAAACGCTCTGCCGGCACGTCGCCATCATCGACGAGGGGCGCATCATCGAGGATGCGAGCAT
>JARRPZ010000014.1:21422-52401 GCA_037382365.1 Gammaproteobacteria bacterium | reverse complement strand
ACCAGCGAGTACTCCATCGTCGAATGGTTGCAGCTCGTGCTCATCGGCGCCTGTGGCGCCATCTTCGGGGCCGTGGCCTGGCGTCGTCGCGGTCAGCGTCCGCTGGCTGTCATGTTCGGCACCGTGGCACTGGCGTGCCTCGTCCGGGAACTGGACTATTTCCTCGACCTGCACTTCAAGGACAATCTCTGGCAGGTCATGCTGGCGCTGGTCCTCGCAGTGGGCGGCGCCTATCTCGTGCGCCACCGTCGACGCGCATTCATCGCCCTGGCGCGGCTCTGGCCGTCGCCTGCCGTCGCGCTGCTCTTCGGCGGCGCGCTGGTGTTGTTCGTGTTCTCCAACCTGATCGGCCATGAGGGCTTCTGGCAGGTGCTGCAGGGAGACGACTATCGGCGCATCGCGAAACTCGCGATGGAGGAGATGACGGAACTCATGGGCTATGCCATGTGTCTCTGCGGCGCAATCGAATACTGGACGGAGGCAAGCGGGCAGGAGGCTGGCGGCGACGGGGCGGGCCTCATGCGGCGCCTGGCGGGCCTCAGACGGCGTGACTGAACCTCAGCGCTGCAGGTGACGGGCCAGCCAGCCCAACACCTCTCCGTGCCATTGCCGGCTGTTCGCCGGCCGGATAACCCAGTGATTCTCGTCGGGGAACCAGAGCAGTCGGCTCTCTACGCCCTGCCGCTGCAGCGCTGTGAATGTCGCCAGCGCCTGAGTGCCCGGTACGCGGTAATCGAGGGCACCGTGAACGACCAGCATGGGCGTTCGCCAGTTGGTGACGTAATGCACCGGATTGTTCTTCTCGTGGGTAGTGGGATTGGCGAAGTAGGGTCCGCCCAGTTCGTATTCGGGGAACCACAGTTCCTCCGTCGCGAAGTACATCATGCGCAGGTCGAAAGCCCCGTCGTGATTGACGAGGCAACGGAACCGCTCCGGCCAGTTGCCCGCGATCCAGTTGACCATGTAACCACCGTACGATGCGCCGAGGGCGCAGACATGCTCGCCGTCCAGCCAGGGATAGGCGTCCAGCGCGGCACTCAGGCCCCGCTGCAAATCCACCAGCGGCTTGCCGCCCCAGTCGCCTTTTATGGAGTCCGAGAAGGCCTGGCCATAGCCCGTCGAGCCGTGGAAGTCGATGAATATGGTCGCGTAGCCGGCAGCCGCGTAGATCTGGGGGTTCCAGCGATAATGGAAGCGGTCGGAGAAACTGCCGTGGGGCCCGCCGTGGATCAGGAAGGCGATGGGGTAGGTGCGCCCCGCCTGGCGGTCCACCGGTTCCATGACATAACCGAACACCGTCTCGTCGTTCCAGCCCGGGAAACTGAACTGCTCGAAACCGGCCATCCGGATCCCTGCCAGGCGCTGCTCGTTGACTCGGGTGATCTGTTCCAGCGACAGGGTCTCCAGATCGAGTCGATGCAGATCGGCGGGGGCGCTCAGCGAGTGCTTGACGAAGACGATGGACTCGGCCCCCGGGCTGATCTCGCCCGCCGTGCCCGCGGCGGTCAGAGGCAGGACGCTGCCACTCTCGATGTCGATGCGGAACAGGAGGCTCCGTCCCTGGTCCTGGGCCACGGCGTAGAGCTCCCTCCCGTCGGCGGAGAAAGCCAGTTCCGTCGGCGAACGGTCCCAGCTGGCGGCTAATTCCCGTGTGCGCCCGTCCGCCAGGTCGCGCAGCATGATGCGCCTGCGGTCCGATTCGTAACCGGGCGTGGCCATCGACAGCCAGGCGAGCCGACCGCCGTCCGGTGACAGCACGGGGTGGTAGTCCTTGCCCGCATTGTCTCCGGTCAGATTCTCCGGGCGGCCGCCGTCGACGCCGACGGCGAACAGATCGAAATTCGTGGACCAGGCCTCCTCGTCGGATTCCGGCCTGGCGGCGACGATCAGGCCCCGACCGTCGCTCGTGAACCGGTAGTCCGCCGCCGATCCGAAAGGCCGCGCCGGGATCTCTGCCAGCAGATCGGCCGAGGCGAGAAGGGGGGGCTGCTCGTCGGGACGACCGTCCTCGGAGAGAGCGAGCGTGAACAGCCGGGAGACGGTGCCGTCTTCCCAGCGATCCCAGTGGCGGACCATCAGACGTTCGTACACCCGGCCCGTCGCGGGACGCTCGTGCCGGGCCTCGAGCTGTTCCGCGGTGCAGGCCAGATCTGCCCCGCATTCGGGCAGCACTGCGGCGGTGAAAGCGAGTCGCGCGCCGTCCGGGCTCAGACGGAAGCCGGAGACCGGGACCGGCAGGTCGGTTACCGGCACCGGCTCGCCGAAATCGAGCGGCATGGCCCATACCTGGCTCGATCCGTTCCTCGAGGACAGGAAGTACAGGCGTCGTCCGTCGGGACTCCAGCGCGGCGACGAGTCATCCTCCGGATGACGCGTCAGGCGTCGGGGTGATGCTCCGGCCGGCGACAGCGAGACGATCCAGATATCCGTGCGACCCCGATCCGCCTCCGTGTCCGTCTCGCGCAGCGTGTAGGCAACCGAGCCCCGGTCCGGAGAGACCGCCGGCTGTGACAACCTGTGCAGCGTAACGAGGTCCTCGGCGGTGAGCCCCTCTGCCGGGGCAGTCGGGGCCAGGGCGAGGCCGATCAGCAGGGCAGCCGCGACCGTGCTCCTCGAGCGCCGGTTCCGGGACTCCATGAGCTTCAGAGCACGGTAGGGTTCGGCGCGTCGCCGTAAACCATGTCCGGATCGAATACCTTCTCGTTCTCCGTGAACTCCAGCGCCACCGGGCCGTCACCGGCGGCGGATCCCACCGGTATGCGACGGTAGAAACAGGAACGATAACCGACGTGGCAGCTGGCGCCGTTGCCGGCGACCGCGACGCGCAGCCAGACGCAGTCCTGATCGTCGTCGATCAGCATCTCGCGCACGTGCTGTACGAGCCCGCTGGTTGCGCCCTTGCGCCACAGAACCTGGCGGCTGCGGCTGAAATAATGGGCTTCGCCGGTCTCGATGGTCAGGGCGAGTGCCTCGGCATTCATGTAGCCCTGCATGAGCAGCTCGCCGCTCCGGTAATCGGTGGTCACGACCGGGATCAGCCCGTCGGCGTCGAAGCGCGGCGCGAGCTCCGTTCCTTCCTCCACCTGCTCGACGCTCCTGCGCGTCTCGAACTTCACTGACCGTCCCGCCATGTCTGCTCCTGCGCGGCTCGCCCGAAACCCGTCATTATAGGCGATCGACACCGGGTCCAGTATTGCTATCATGGTCCGCTGAGCGCAGGTCCGCAGACCGGCAGGGAATCTCGCAGTACCGATGACCATCGAATTGCACGACACCATGCGCGGGGCGAAGGTCCCCTTCGAGCCGCGGGATCCGGAGCGGGTGACCATGTACGTCTGCGGGCCCACCGTCTACAACTACGCCCACATCGGGAATGCTCGCCCGGCGGTGGTGTTCGACGTTCTGGCGCGAGTGCTTCGCCGCCACTACCCGCTCGTCTACGCGCGCAACATCACGGACGTGGACGACAAGATCAATCAGGCGGCGAAGGACGCCGGTCAGCCGATCTCGGCGATCAGCGAGCGCTACGCGGACGCCTACCACGAGGATATGGCGGCGCTCGGTGTGCTGCCGCCGGATATCGAGCCGCGTGCCACGGCCCACATCCCGCAGATGATCGCGATGATCGAGTCGCTACTGCGGGCCGGTTGTGCCTACGTGGCCGAAGGCCATGTGTTGTTCCATGTCGAGGCGTATGCCGACTACGGTGCGCTGTCCCGGCGCAATCTGCGGGAGATGATCGCGGGCGCCCGGGTCGAGGTGGCGCCCTACAAGAAGGCGCCGGCGGATTTCGTGCTGTGGAAGCCCTCGGCCGACGACGTGCCCGGCTGGGACAGTCCCTGGGGGCGCGGCCGGCCGGGCTGGCATCTCGAATGTTCGGCCATGTCGGAGACGCATCTCGGCGAGACCATCGATATACACGGGGGTGGCCAGGACCTGATGTTCCCCCACCACGAGAATGAGATCGCCCAGAGCACCTGTGCCCACGGCGGCCGCCGATTCGCCCGCTACTGGGTGCACAACGGTTTCCTGAACGTCGAACACGAAAAGATGTCGAAATCACTGGGTAACGTCCTGCTGGTGCGCGACCTGCTGGAGAGGTGGCCGGGCGAGGCGGTCCGGCTCGCCTTGCTGTCCGCCCACTACCGGCAGCCACTCGACTGGACGGAGGAGTTGATCACGGAGTCCCGCCGCAAGCTGGATCGCCTCTACGGCGCCCTGCGGAACGCGGCGCCTGCGCCGGCCGATGTCGAGGCGGCGGAGCCGGACCCGGTGTTCCTGGAAGCGCTGGAGGATGACCTGAATACGCCCCGGGCCCTCGCTGCGCTGTTCGATCTGGCGCGCCGGGTGAACAAGGCGGACGACGAGGCCGTGCAGCGAGACCTGGCATCCGCACTCGTCGCCAGCGGAGCCGTCCTGGGCCTGCTCCAGCAGGAGGCGGCCGAATGGTTCGCAGCGGGATCCTCGGAATTGCCGGACGCGGAGACCATCGAGGCCCTGATCGAACGGCGGCGGGTCGCGCGGGAGTCCCGGGATTTTGCGGAGGCCGACCGGATCAGGGACGAACTGGAGGCCCGGGGTATCGTTATCGAGGATGGTCCGGACGGCACACGCTGGCGCGTGGCGAGTTGAGGCATGGGCGAGATCGAGAGCGCGGAAGCGGAACTGATCGAAGAATTCGGTTTCTTCGATAACTGGATGGATCGGTATCAGTACCTGATCGAACTGGGGGGCCGGTTGCCCGAATTGCCCGAGTCGGCGATGACGGAGGACAACAAGGTACCGGGCTGCCAGTCGCAGGTCTGGCTGGTCTCTTCCGCAGAGGACGGCCGCATGCGTTACCGGGCGACCAGCGACGCCGCGATCGTCCGGGGGCTGATCGCCGTCGTGCTGCGGGTCTATGACGGTCGGCGCGCAGAGGATGTCGTCCGGGCCGACCCGTCTTTCATCTCGGCGCTCGGTTTCGATGAGCATCTGAGTCCCACGCGCAGCAACGGACTCGCCTCCGTGTTGAAGACGATCCGTGCCCGTGCCGCAGCAGCGCTTGCCGGTTCCTCCGCCTGATGGTCGGCCGGCTGGCGAGCTGCATCCTGCTCGGCCTGATACGGGGCTATCAGCTGATCGTTTCTCCCGTACTCGGCGGTAACTGTCGCTATCAGCCGACCTGCTCCGAGTACGCACGGGACGCGATAGCCCGGTACGGTGTCCTGCGCGGCGGGTTGCTGGCATTGCGCCGGGTCGGACGCTGCCACCCCTGGGGCGGATACGGCTACGATCCGGTGCCGGAGCGCTCGGAGGCAGGAAAGGAGGGCGCGGACGATGCCGACGCCAGGCCGCATTCGCATCCGTGAGGGGGCGGGACCTCGCTGCTGCGGCCGCACCAGAGTGCGTTCAGCAGATGGGCGGCAGCGAGGGTCAGGGCCCCGCTGACCGTCAGCGCGGTGTCGGCGGCCGGACCGTAGAGGTGGTGGCCCACCGTCGCACCGAGCGCCAGCAGAGTCATGCCCAGTCCGCCGAGCCAGAGTACCTGCGGTCGGCCATGCTCCCGGTAGCCCCGGGGCAGGGCCAGGATGCTGACTGGGATCACGAGAACGAGCATCGCGAGATGAGTCCAGCCGGCGTCGAAAGAGAGGCTTACGAGCGCCGGGGCCGATATCGCGGCGGCGGACAGCAGCAGGCAGTGCACGAGACAGACGCCGGACAGGGTGACCGCCAGGCGATCGAGGTATCGGCGATGGTGTGAGGGGCTGTTCTCCACGTATTCCTGCGGTTAGGCTGTCGGAATGGCCGGCGTCGGCCGGTACTGAAGGATATAACATTACATTTTTTGCATCAATGGCCGGGCGGTCACGAGCCGGCCATCGTGAAGCGAGCCACCGGTGAAACGAAAACTGCTCGAAATCCTGTGTTGCCCCGTCACCCACAAGTCGCTCCACCCGGCACCATCGGGGATGCTGGAGCAACTGAACGCCGCCATTGCTGAGGGGCGACTCCTGCGCCACGACGGCACCGCCGTGGAAGAGAGGCTGACGGAGGCGCTCGTCACGGAGGACGACAAGATCGTCTATCCGGTAGAGGACGGCATCCCGGTGCTCCTGGAGGACGAGGCGGTCGCGCTCGCCCAGCTGACGACGCCGTGATCCGGCCGCCGCAGTTCCCTGCCCGCCCGACGCCCGTGTATTATCGCGGAAGTGCCGCGCACGACTATCCAGTGTGAAAATTCGCGCCGATCAGCTCCAAGCCCATCTCGACGAAAGCATCCTGCCGCTCTACTTCGTGACCGGAGACGAGCCTCTGCTCGTCACCGAAGCACTGGACGCGATCCGCACCCGGGCGCGCGAGGAGGGATATACGGAGCGTGAAGTATTCACCGCGGACCGCGGGTTCGACTGGAATCGCATCCTGGCAGGCAGTGCCAGTCTCTCTCTTTTTGCCGATAAGCGCGTGCTGGAGCTGCGACTGCCGACGGGCAAGCCAGGTGATGTCGGTTCCCGGACCCTGGTGGAGCTGTGCAGCAGGTTGTCGGACGATACGCTGGTGGTCGTCTCGGCCCCGAGACTCGAGCGCGGCCAGTCGTCTTCGAAATGGGTGAAGGCCCTGGACAAGGCGGGAGCCATGGTGCAGGTGTGGCCGGTGGACGCCCGGGCCCTCCCGGGCTGGATCGCGGCGCGCATGCGCCGGCTGGGGCTCGAGCCGAGCCGTGATGCGGTGCGGCTTCTCGCGGACCGGGTGGAAGGCAATCTGCTGGCCGCTGCGCAGGAGCTGGAGAAACTGCGTCTCGTGATCGGCACGGGACCCGTGGACGCGGAACAGGTGGAGGCGGCCGTCGCCGACAGCGCCCGTTTCAATATCTTCAAGCTGGCCGACGCCGCCGTTGCGGGCCGCGCAGACAGGGCGCTGAGGATTCTCGGTGCCTTGCGGGCGGAAGGTGCCGAACCGGTGCTCGTGCTCTGGGCACTGACCCGGGAACTGCGCGCCATCGCTCTCATCCGTGACGACCTCGAAGCCGGACGCCCGCTCTCGCACAGCCTGAAGCAGCGGGGTGTCTGGAGCAGCAGGGAGGACATCGTGCGTGCGTGTGCCGGACGCCATAGCCCGTCGAGTCTCCACCGGCTCGTACGTCGGGCGGAACTGGCCGATCAGGTCGTCAAGGGGCGTCGTCCCGGACAGCCGTGGCAGGAACTGCTCGCGCTGACCGTAGGCCTCGCCCGCGGGCCTCGCGTGAGACGAGCCGCATGAGTGCCCGCCATTCCGGCGCGGGGAGGGTCCGCGGGTGAACCCGATGGGCGTTTTCGGCGGTACCTTCGATCCCATCCATTACGGGCATCTGCGCACGGCCTTCGAACTGCTGCAGGAACTTCGCCTCTCCGAGGTGCGTTTCATGCCCTGCGGCAGCCCGCCGCACCGCGGTGCACCGATCGCCGACGGAAAACTGCGGCTGCGCATGGTCGAACTCGCCACCGAGGCGCAGCACGGTTTCGTCGTGGACGATCGCGAGTTGCAGCGCGAGGGACCATCCTATTCCGTCGATACGCTCGCCGCGCTGCGGGCGGAATATCCGACCCGTTCGCTGTGTCTGATCGTGGGAATGGACGCTTTCCTCAGCCTGCCCCGCTGGTATCACTGGCGCGAGATACTGCAGCTCTCGCATATCATCGTGGCACATCGACCCGGCTGGCGCGCACCGGACATGGGACCACTGGGCGAGCTGCTCGTGGACCGCGGGACCGGGCGCATCGGCGATCTGCACGAATCCCGGGCGGGCAGTATCTATATCCACGCCGTGACCCAGCTCGAGATATCGTCATCGGAAATCCGGGCGCTCATCAGGGCCGGTCGTGACCCCCGATTCCTGATGCCCGATGCGGTGCGGGATCTTATCGACGAGAGCGGGTGCTATCGGGCACCGGCGGGGGAGGAAGAGACGTGATTTGTAAGGACGACGGGAGATTGCATGAACAGTGAAGAGCTGCGGGACTTGATCGTGGATGCACTGGAGGATCTGAAGGCACGAGACATCAAGGCACTCGATGTGCGTCATCTCACGACGATCACGGACTACATGGTCATCGCCAGCGGCACTTCCGACCGGCACGTAAAATCGATCGCGGACCGGGTCATAGAGCGCGCCCAGGAGGCCGGCATCCGCCCTTACGGCGTGGAGGGCCAGGAAAAGGGCGACTGGATACTCGTCGATCTGCAGGACGCGCTGGTCCACGTCATGCAGCCCGACACCCGCGACTTCTACAACCTGGAGAAACTCTGGGACATCAGCTCGCCTCGTAGCAGCGCCGCGTCCACCGACCGCTGATGTGCATCGCATGCACGTGAGCGTGCTCGCCATCGGTGGCAGGCCCCGCGCATGGGTCGCGGCCGCCTGGGACGAATACGCCAGGCGCCTGCCGCAGGCGTGGAAGACCGAACTGGTGGAAATCCCGGCGGCGCGCCGCTCCCCGCGGCAACCGGTCGCCGAGGTCAGGAGCGCCGAGGCAGAACGGGTACGTGCCGCAGTGAAGACTGGCGAGCGACTCGTCGCACTGGATGAGCGCGGCCGTCTCCTCGACAGTGAGGGATTCGCCGGGCATCTCGACGGCTGGCTGGCCGAGGGCCGGGACATCGTTTTCTTGATCGGTGGCGCGGAGGGCCTGGATCGGGAGTTGCTTGCCAGGGCCGACTTTCGCTGGTCACTGTCACCGCTTACCCTCCCCCACGAGATGGTGCGCATGGTGCTTGCGGAGCAGTTGTACCGGGCATCGACGATCATCGCCGGTCATCCTTACCACAGAGGCGGATGAAGCGGCGAGACGACAGCTCCCGTGCGATCATTCTGGCCTCGGCGTCGCCGCGGCGCTGCGAACTGCTGGCGGTGCTCGGCCTCTCTCCCGAGGTCCGCCCCGTCGCCGTCGACGAGTCCGTACGCCCCGGCGAGGCTGCTGCGGCATATGTGGAGCGGCTCGCCGACACCAAGGCCCGTGCGGCGGCGGAGGATGCTCCGGAAGCCGTGGTCATCGCCGCAGACACCGCCGTCGTTCTGGAGGGCCGGATCTACGGCAAGCCCACGGACGCGGCCGACTTCCGGCGTATGATGCATGTACTGGGCGGGGGCTGCCACGAGGTGTATACGGGAGTAGCCGTCGTGTGCCGAGGACAAGCGGCGCTGGCCACATCCGTCAGCCGAGTCTGTCTGCGGCCGCTCAGTGAGCGGGAGATCGAGCAATACTGGGCCAGCGGTGAGCCGCGGGACAAGGCCGGCGGATACGCTATCCAGGGGCTCGGTTCGATCTTCGTTGCCGAAATGCACGGCAGTTACTCCGGCGTGGTCGGCCTGCCGCTCTTCGAGACGGCCGGCCTTCTGGCCGATGCCGGTGTCGATCTGCTGGACCGCGCCGCGCACAGGGACGTGAGGTGAACGGATGGGTGAAGAGATACTGATTAACGTAACGCCGCGGGAAGTGCGTGCCGCAGTGCTGGAGAACGGGGTGCTCCAGGAGATCTTCATCGAGCGCGCCGCGCGCCGCGGCCTGATCAGCAACATCTATCGCGGCAAGGTGTCCCGGGTCCTGCCGGGCATGCAGGCCGCGTTCGTAGACATCGGTCTCGAGCGCACGGCATTCCTGCATGCCTCCGACATCGTCGCGGGCACGCCGGTCGAAGAGACACCGGTGCAGAACGGTGAGAAGCCCCGTCCTCCGAACATCCGGGAACTGGTCAGTGAGGGCGCGGAGATCGTCGTCCAGGTGCTGAAAGATCCGATCGGCACGAAAGGCGCCCGCCTGTCCACGTTCGTGACGCTGCCGTCTCGTTTCCTGGTGCTCATGCCCCACGGCAGCGGTATCGGCATATCGGCGCGCATCGAGGACGAAGCCGAGCGGACGCGCCTGAAGTCCCTGATGGAGGCGATCCTGCCGGAGACCCCCGACTACGGGTTCATAATCCGCACGGCCGCAGAGGGTGCGGGTGTCGAGGCGCTTCGCGCCGACATGATCTTCCTCCAGCGCATCTGGGAGGTGATACGGCATCAGGCCGACCGGCAGCGTGGCGTGGGTCTGATACACGAGGATCTGCCGCTGGCGGTGCGCATCCTGCGCGACCTGGTCAGCGCGGACATCGAACGTATTCGTGTGGATGACCAGGCGACGTTCGAACACATGAAGGAATTCAGCCGACGATTCCTGCCCGAGCTCGAACCGATCGTCGAGCTCTACGACGGACGCCGACCGATATTCGATCTTTACGGCGTCGAGGAGGAGATCCGCAAGGCCCTCGATCGGATGGTGCCCCTGAAATCCGGTGGCTACGTCATCATCGACCAGACGGAGGCAATGACGACGATCGACGTGAACACCGGTGGCTATGTGGGCAACCGCAACCTCGAGGAGACGATATACCGCACCAATCTGGAGGCTGCGGTGACTATCGCCCGTCAACTCAAGCTCAGGAATCTTGGTGGGATCATCATCATCGACTTTATCGACATGGAGGAAGCCGAGCACCGGGATCGTGTGATGCAGGTGCTGGAGAGATCCCTCGCGGCCGATCATGCCCGCCACCAGGTCACCCAGGTGTCGCCTTTCGGTCTCGTCGAGATGACGCGTAAACGCACGCGGGAGAGCCTGGAACATATCCTGTGCGAACCGTGTCCAACCTGCGAGGGTCGTGGCAACGTGCGCACGGCACAGACGGTCTGCTACGAGATCTTCCGCGAGATCCTGCGCCAGCACCGCCAGTTCACGTTCGAGGGCCTCATGGTATTGGCGCATCAGGACGTGATCGAACTGCTGCTGGACGAAGAATCCTCCGGTCTGGCGGAGCTGGAAGAACTGACGGGTAAGTCGATACGGTTGCAGACGGAATCCCTTTACGCGCAGGATCACTTCGACGTCGTCCTGCTCTGATCGGACGCCGATGAATCGCTACGCTTCAAGTGTGCTGAAATTTCTCGCCTACTCGGCGGCTGCATTGGTGATCCTGCTGGCGGTTGCCGTCGGTCTGCTGCGTCTGATGCTGCCGGAGCTGCCCCAGTACCGGGAACAGATCCGTGCCTGGGCCAGCGATGCCATCGGGCTCGAGGTGGAATTCGGGACTCTCGATGCGCGATGGCGTCTGAACGGCCCGGAGCTGATCTTCGCGGACGTGCTACTCACCGATCCGGCTTCCGGCACGGCCCTGCTCGAGGCCGACGAGGTGAGCGTCGGCGTGGCTCTGTTGCGCATGCTGCGGGAGCGGAGACTCGCCCCGGGGCGGCTCGCTATCGGCGGCACCGGCGTGACGGTCGAAAGGATGCCCGACGGCGATTTCCTCGTGCAGGGGCATCGCGTCAGGAATTCCGGCGAGATCGCGGGCGTCGATCTGCCGCGCGACGTCGGCGTCGTCCTTCGCGATGTCGAGTTCACGTACATCGATTTCCGTTCGCCGGCCGGTCCCGTGCGCGCTCTCCTCACCAGCCTCGAGTGGAACCGGTCCGACGACGTCCAGGAACTGGAGGCGCGACTGGAACCGACGGCGGCGCTCGCCGGCGAGCTCCTGGTATCGGCATCCCGGCAGCAACAGTCCGCGTCGGCCAGCTGGGACGTCTATGTCGAGGCCACGGCACTCGACCTGGCACGACTGGCACCTTTCCTGCCACCGGAATGGCCTGCGCCGCGCGCCGGACTGGCGGATGCCGAACTGTGGGCCGCAGTGACCGACGGCGGGTTGCGCCGCGCGACGGCGAATCTCGAGGTCGAGGCTCTCGAGCCGGCCGGAGCCGGGGATGTCGCGCCCTACGACGTCCGTGCGCGACTCGAATGGGCGCTGAACGATGGCGGTTGGCTCGCGGCGCTCAACGATCTGCGGATCGAGCGCGATGATGAGCGGCGGCCGGACAGTTACCTCCAGGTCTCGGCGGAGACGGGGCCGGACGCTCGACTGGAGGCACTGGAAGTCCAGTCGGGTTTCGTCAGCATGGCAGATCTCCGCCCGCTGGCCGCCTGGCTTCCGGCCCGGATCGGGCAGGCATTCGACGACTACGACCCGTCGGGCGAACTCGTCTCACTGGGCCTTCGCGCTGAGGGCCTCGCGGACGACATGCCGCTCACCTACTCGGTCGAGGCGGAGTTGCGCGACGTTGGGATCGCCCCGCACGGTTCGGTCCCGGGGGTGCGCGGGCTGACCGGTACGCTGCGGGCCGATGAGTCCAATGGCCGGCTCGCGGTCGACTCCGATTCACTGGTCCTCGATGCGCCCGACATCTTCGGCAACCCGCTCGCTTTCAGCCGCGCGGACGCCACCGTCGTCTGGCGGGGGGTCGGCGGCGAACTGAGCGTGCTGTGCGATCGCCTCCTGCTGGAAGACGAGTGGCTGACCACCGAGAGCAGTTTCGAACTGGACGTGCCGGCGGAAAGCGAAGGGGGTTCGCCGCGTCTCGATCTGACGGCGGAATGGCGCCTGCGGGACATCGGGGAGACCCGGCGCTACCTCCCCGTCGGCGTGATGAGTGCGGGCATCGTGAAGTGGCTCGAAGACGCGTTGGTGGCGGGTCGCGTCGAACGCGGCAGTCTGCGGATCAACGGTGCGCTCGCGGATTTCCCTTTCGAGGACGGCAACGGCGAACTCCGGGCGCGTGCCAGCGTGCGCGATGGCGTCCTGCGCTTCTCGGGGAACTGGCCGGACATCGAGCAACTGGACGCCGAGGTGGTTCTCGAGGGGACGAGACTGGCGACGAGTGAAAACTCCGCGGTGACCATGGGAAGCCGCGTGGAGGACGTCAATGCGCGATTCCGTGATATCCGCAGCGGCGTACTGAGGGTCCGCGGTTCCGCCAACGGCCGGTTGTCGAACATGCTGGAGTATGCGAAAGCTTCCCCGATATCCGGCCTGTTCGGCGGGCGCCTCGACGACGTGTCCGCCGGGGGGGCGGCGCGCATACGGCTTGATCTGACCTTGCCGACACGCAAGAAAGAGGACTACGCGTTCGACGCGCGGCTGAACGCCACGGAGGCAAGTCTCGCGCTGGCCGGGTTCCCGCATCCGATGACCGACCTGACCGGCGAGGTCCGGCTGACGCGCGCCGGTGCCGAGGCCAGGGGTATCCGCGGGGTCTTCCTCGACAATCCGGTCACGGTCGAACTCACCTCTGCCGGAGACGACAGCACGGTCGCGGCGGTCGTGGTGGCGGAAGGCCGCGTCACCGCGAAAGCACTGGTGGAGGAAGCGGGCGTGCCGCTGGCAGGCGATCTGGCCGGCGCCACCGACTACCAGGCCACGATCCGCTTCCCCAGGGCGGGGCTCCCCTCGGCCCCTCCGGTGACCATTCGTCTCGATTCCCGGCTCGAGGGGCTCGCCGTCACGTTGCCTGCTCCCGCGACCAAATCCGCGGAAGAACCGTGGCCATTCAGTGTGGAAGTGGCATTTCCCGGCGTCGGCAGGTTCGACATCAGCGGCTTTTATGGCCAGACGGCAAAATGGATGCTCGAAGCAGTGCGCGGCGAGACGGGCTGGACGCTCGCCCGTGGCAACGTGCATCTCGGGCCGGGTCTCCCAGCCCTGCCCACGGGTTCCGGGCTCCATCTGACGGGCCGGCTCGAACGACTCCGCCTCGGGGACTGGCTCGATCGAGCGACTGCCGTGAGCACGGACGGGGGCGGGGTGGCGGCCGGTGGGGTGATACGTGCGGCCGATCTGTCGATCGACGATCTCGTGGCATTCGGCCAGCGCGTACGGAACGTCGATGTCGATCTGGAACGCAATGCGAGCGACTGGCTGGTGCAGGTGGAGGCCGCGACCGTCTCCGGCTCCATAATCGTGCCGACGGACCTCCGGTCGGGCAGGCCGCTCGTGCTGGACATGGAGCGGCTGCATCTCGTCGAGACCGATCCGCAGGCAGGCGATCCGGGCAGCCCGGCCGGTTTCCCTCCGCTGGAGATCCGCATAGGCGACTTCCGTCTCGGCCAGAGGGATTTCGGCAGCGTGGGAGCAACATTCCGCAACGACGGGAAGGGCATCGTCAGTGAGGATCTGGCGGCGACGGCGGCTTCATTCACTTTCCGCGGCACGGCCGAGTGGGTCGCCGACGTGGCGGACCCGGCCGGTCAGCGCAGCGCCATCTCGGGCAGGTTGGAGAGTGCGGATGTGAAGGCCACGTTGAGCCAGCTCGGCTACTTCCCCGGCATCAATGCGGAGGCGGCGAGCGCGAGCCTCGCTCTGTCTTTCTCGGGCTCGCCACGCGCCGACTTCCTCGCCGAGCTGGACGGCGACGTCTCCATCAGTATCCGTAACGGTCAACTGGACGAGGTCGACCCGGGTGCCGGACGGGTGGTCGGTCTGCTGTCGGTCGCCCAGTTGCCGCGGCGCCTGTCCCTGGATTTCCGGGACATCTTCAACCGGGGTCTGGGGTTCGACAAGATCGAAGGGAGCTTCCGGATCGTCGACGGTGATGCCTATACCTGTGATCTCACTCTCGAGGGCTCGGTCGCGGATATCGGTATCGTCGGGCGGGCCGGGCTCGTACAGCGCGACTACGACCAGACCGCACTGGTCAGTGCGGACGTGGGCAGCAGTCTGCCGGCGGTCGGCGCCGTGGTAGCCGGCCCGCAGGCGGCGGCGGCGCTGCTGCTGTTCTCCCAGATCTTCAAGAAGCCGCTCCAGGAGTTGAGCCAGGTCTACTATCAGGTGAGTGGCGATTTCGAGAACCCCAGCATCGAACGGGCCGACGCGCGCCGATTCGCTGCAACCAGTGAGCTCGCCGGTTGTCTGAATGATCGTCCCCGAGGTTAGGATCGGGTCTGCTAGGATGGGCGCCCGCGGGCGGCGGAGAACAGGGAGAGACGATTTGAGTAACGAGAGCGCGCTGGAGACCGCTTACAAGGAACTTCTGGATCCCGCCGGTCTGGAGGAGCGGCACCTGAGTGCCACGCTCGGCACCATCATGCGTCGGTCCATCGACGCGGCGGATCTGTATTTTCAGAGTGCCCGTTTCGAAGCCTGGACACTCGAGGACGGCATCGTCCGCGACGGTAGTTTCAGTCAGGAGCAGGGTGTCGGTGTGCGCGCGGTCTACGGCGAGAAGACCGGGTTCGCGTACTCGGACGAACTGGTCCTGCCGGCACTGGAACAGGCGGCCGATGCGGCGCGCGCTATCGCGGAGAGCGGCGGCAGGAACAGCGTGAGGGCCTGGGAACGTCGCCAGCCGGCGGCACTCTATCCTGCGACGGATCCCGTCTCCAGCCTCGGCGACGAGGAGAAGACGGATTTGCTGCGACGGGTGGATCGCGAAACCCGGGCGCTGGACAGCCGGGTCCGGGAAGTGGTCGTCAGCCTCGCCGCTTCGCACGAACTGATCCTCGTCGTAGCGAGTGATGGCACCATGGGCGCCGATTCCCGGCCGCTGGTCCGGTGCAATGTCCACGTCATCGTCGAAGAGAACGGCCGTCGCGAACAGGGCTACAGCGGCGGCGGCGGCCGCACGGACCTGCGCTTCTTCCTGGAATCGGACCGGGTGATGCAGTACGCCCGCGAAGCGGTGCGCCAGGCGCTCGTACAGCTCGAGGCGGTGCCCGCACCCGCCGGCAGCATGCCCGTGGTGCTCGGACCCGGCTGGCCCGGCGTGCTGCTGCACGAGGCGATCGGCCACGGACTGGAAGGTGATTTCAATCGGAAAGGCACCTCCGCGTTCTCCGGTCGCATCGGCGACCGGGTGGCATCCGAGCTCTGCACCATCGTGGATGACGGCACGCTGCCCGGGCGACGCGGTTCGCTGACGATCGACGACGAGGGCACGCCATCGTCGTGTACCGTCCTGATCGAGAACGGCCTGCTGAAAGGCTATATGCAGGACAAGCTGAATGCACGCCTGACCGGCGTGGCGCCGACCGGCAACGGACGACGCGAGTCGTTCGCCCATCTGCCGATGCCGCGTATGACGAATACTTACATGCTGGCCGGCCCTCACGATCCCGGGGAGATCATCGAGTCGGTGGACTACGGTCTGTATGCGCCGAATTTCGGCGGGGGACAGGTCGACATCACGTCCGGCAAGTTCGTCTTCTCGGCGAGCGAGGCCTATCTCATCGAGAAGGGCCGGATCGGGCCGCCCGTGAAGGGAGCGACGCTCATCGGCAATGGTCCGGACGTGCTCACACGGGTCTCCATGGTGGGCAACGACCTGCAGCTCGATACCGGTGTCGGCGTGTGCGGCAAGGAGGGGCAGTCCGTGCCCGTCGGTGTGGGCCAGCCCACGCTGAAGGTGGACCGCATAACAGTCGGCGGAACCAGCTGACCGGATCGCACTCCGGTCGCATCGGCCGCTCTGTGATAGCCGTCACCGCGCTTTCGGATAGGGTCGGGTACCGTACTCATGTATCAGGGCATTGGGTGAGTAGCGATGGACTTCGACCAGACCTGCACTGAGGTCGAACTGGATCAGGCGGCTCTCGATTTCGCAAGAATGCTTCGCGAGCGACCGCTGCATCTGCCGCGGGACATGACTGTCGACGGATTCCGCGAGTCCCTCGGCTCACGTCTGCTGCGGCTATTCAGGTCGAAAAAAGACGATCTCTGACGGACTGCCACCCTACCCGGAGAAGCACCCGAGAGGGCCGTTTCGCTTGACGGCAACCCCGCGCTGCTCTTATTAATGAGATCGACGGGCATAGAATTGCCGTCGCTCAGGGTAGTGGCGATGTGGCTTTCCAAACCGATCTACGAATCGGTCCCCTATTTCTACCTGCTCGCCGGCGCCATCACGCTGGCAGCCTCGCTCTATCTGGATTACTGGTACTGGCCGTCGATCTGCTTCGTGGTCGGCCTGTTCTCTCTGTTGGGCGGAATCGTCGTGCTGCTGAAGCGCCGCGATCACCGGCAGCGCCGGCTGGAGCGGGTGCGGGAGACCGACATCACCCGGTGAGCCTTCCGATCCGGCTCAGGCGTAGATGTCCTCGTCCTCGAAATCGTCGTCGTCCCGTGATTCTGCTGATGCCTCTGCGTCTTCGGGATGGTCTTCCTCATCCATCTCCGTGCCGCGCAGATCCGTGTACACCAGTTCGTGTTTGCCGAGCGAGACGACGTCGCCGTCTTCCAGTACGTGCTTCTTGATCCGGCGCTGGCCGACGAAGACGCCGTTCGTACTGTTCAGATCCTCCAGCACCGAGACTTCGAGGTTACTGACGATCTGACAGTGGTGTCGGCTGATGTATTTGCTGTCGAGGCGGATCTCGTTATCGACCGTGCGGCCGATCACGGTCCGGCCGACCTGCAGACTGTGGGATTCGATCAATTGCCCGCCGCTGCGGACGTCGAGCCGGGCGAGAGCCAGTTCGCCGGTATCGGACCCGTCTATCGTATTACCGTGATAGATGCTGTCGGTGTGCTGCCCGGTTTCGTCCGCGGTCGACTCCTCCCGGCCGTGGAAATGGTTCCCGTCCCAGGCGAGTTCCTCCAGCGCCGTCTCCAGGACGTCGGACGTCACCTTCGTGCGTTCCTCGGCGAAGGCGCACAACATGGCCGTGTCGCAGAGGGTATTGATCAGTCGTGGCACCCCGCCGGTGTAGCTGTAGACCAGGTCGAAGCAGTCCTCCGTGAATATATCTTCGGCATCCGCCCCGGCCACCTTCAGCCGGTGACCGATGTACTCGCGCATCTCGCGGTTGCTGAGGGGCCCCAGATGGAAACGCAGGCGCACGCGCTGGGCAAGCTGTTTCAGACGTGCCGATTCGATCTTCTGCTTCAGCTCCGGCTGACCGGCAAGGATGATGCGGAGGACCTTCTCCTTGTGCGTTTCGATGCCGGAGAGCAGACGGATCTCTTCGAGCACCGTCGGTGTCAGATTCTGGGCCTCGTCGACGATCAACACGACCTTGCGGCCTTCACCATACTGCTCGACGAGGAACATGTTCAGCATATCGAGCAATTCGGCCTTGCCGGCCTGGAACGGACTGAATCCGAATTCCGCCAGCACCGCCTGCAGGAACTGGCTCGGGGACAACTGGGTCTGGGATACCAGCGCATAGACGATGTCGTCGCCCATCTCGTCCAGGAACGACTGCAGCAACGTCGTCTTGCCGGAGCCGATTTCGCCCGTGATCACGACGAATCCATCCGCGAGCCAGATCGTCGATTCCATGTATGCCTTGGCGCGCGCGTGCTGTTTGCTCCAGTAGACAAAAGCCGGGTCCGGCGTGAGGCGGAAAGGCTGTTCGGTCAATCCGAAGTGCTCAAGATACGACATGACTACCCGATACGTCCGCGGCGCGATAGCGCCTCGCCAATCGATAACACTAACATCAATCCGCAGTGTCCTTACAGTGACCGAGTCACGGAACCCTAAGCCAGGAGAGTCTCGATCCGGTCGATTATCCGGTCCCGCTCGCCGGGACTCGCGGCGACGCCCGTGACGTGGCCGAGCTTGCGGCCGGGCCGCGCCTCCTTGTGATAGTCGTGCAGATGTACGTCCGGAAGCTCGAGCAGCGATGCGACCGGGGGCATCGTACCGACGAGGTTCACCATGCCGGCGTGGCCTCTGGGGCGGCAGGCCCCCAGCGGGACGCCGCAGATCGCGCGCAGGTGGTTCTCGAACTGGCTGCACACCGCACCCTCGATCGTCCAGTGTCCGGAGTTGTGGACCCGGGGCGCGAACTCGTTGCCGTAAAGCTGGCCCGCCACGACGAAGAACTCGATCGCGATCGTGCCCCGGTAGTCCAACTCGTCCGTCAGCGCCCGCAGGCAGCGGTCGGCCTGTGCCTGCAGCTCGACGTCGTCGAGCGGTGCGCGGGATGTATGCAGGATGCCGCCACGATGCACGTTCTCCGTGAGCGGATAGGCCGCGAGCGAGCCGTCGCCGCCCCTGACACCGAGGGCCGACACCTCGCGCTCGAATTCGACGAACCGTTCCGCCAGCAGAGGCACGCCGCCGAGCGCTGCCCAGGCGGCGTCGACGTCGGACGGGTCCTGGATACGGTATTGACCTTTGCCATCGTAGCCGAACCGGCGCGTCTTCACGACGAGCGGCAACCCGAGCGTCCGGCCGGCATCGCGCAGCTCCTCGTGACTGGCGACCGCGCGCCAGGGCGCTACCGGTATGCCTGCCGCCTCGAAGGCGAGCTTCTCGGACTTCCTGTCCTGCGCCGTCGCCAGCGCGCGGGGCGTCGGGAAGACCGGCGCCGAATCGGCTGCCGCTGCCTGCAGGGAGTCGACGTCGACATTCTCGAATTCATAGGTGAGGATGTCGCAACGCTTCGCCAGCAACTCGAGCGCCTCCCGGTCGTCGAAAGGGGCAGGGATTATGTCACCGACCGCCGAGGCCGGAGGCTCGTCGCCAGGATCCAGGAACACGAATTCCAGGCCGAGCGGGATACCGGCGAGGCCGAGCATCCGGCCGAGCTGTCCACCACCGACGATGCCGATGCGCATCGTCTCAGTCGGCAGCAGGGTCCGGCTTCGCCAGGACCTTTTCGGTCTGCCTGCGTCGGTAGCCGTCCAGGCTCCGGCGTACTGCAGGGTCGCTCGTCGCCAGTATCGCCGCGGCCAGGAGGGCGGCGTTGACCGCGCCGGCCTTGCCGATGGCGAGGGTGCCTACCGGCACACCTGCGGGCATCTGGACGATAGAGAGAAGTGAATCCATGCCGGAGAGGGACTTCGACTGCACCGGCACGCCGAGCACGGGCAGGGAGGTCTTGGCGGCCGCCATACCGGGCAAGTGGGCAGCGCCGCCGGCGCCGGCGATGATCACAGACAGTCCCCGTTGGACGGCGCTCTCGCAGTATTCGAAAAGGAGATCGGGCGTGCGGTGAGCCGACACCACACGGGTCTCGTGGGCGATGCCGAGGGAGTGCAGGGTATCGCTCGAGTGGGCCATGGTGTCCCAGTCGGAGACGGACCCCATGATGATGCCGATCTTCGCTTCCATGCCGGCATTCTACAGGTGCGCTGCCACCGGTTGTATCCGGGCGGCAGTGCCTCGTATCTCCGCCGGCGGCTGTTTAGAATGCGCGCACCAGTACCGAGGAATGTTCATGAGTCAGACTCTCGAGATCGGTCCGGCGGAAGACCGGCGATTCGCTGAAATGATCGAGTACGCGATGGATATCGCGAGGAGAGCGGGGGCCGCGGAGTGCGAAGCGGCCGTCAGCCATGATCTCGGTCTCTCGGTTACGGCACGCATGCGTGACATCGAGACGCTGGAGTATCAGAACGACCGGTCTTTCGGTGTGACCGTGTATTTCGATCACCGCAAAGGCAGTGCCAGTACCTCGGACTTCCGGCGCGGTGCCATCACCGAGAGCGTCGAGCGTGCCTGCTCGATAGCCCGGCGCACGGCCGAGGATCCGTGTGCCGGGCTGGCGGAGCGGGAGCTTCTGGCCGTAGATCCGCCGGATCTCGGCCTGGATCATGCGTGGAGCATCTCTCCGGAGGACGCGCGGGAGATGGCGATCCGCTGCGAGGGGGTCGCCCTCGACGCCGACCCACGCATAACGAACTCGGAGGGGGCGACGGTCGCGACGAGCCGCGGCGTGCGTTCCTACGGGAACAGTAATGGGTTCTTCGGTTCCTATCACCGCAGCAGTCACAGCATCAGCTGTGCCGTGCTGGCGGCCGACAACGGCAGCATGGAGCGCGACTACCACTACACGGCCGCACGCGATCCGGCGAATCTCGAGGGTCTCGAGGCGGTCGGGCGCCGGGCTGCCGAGCGCACGCTGCGGCGACTCGGCGCAAGACAGGTGCCGACGGCCAGAGTACCGGTCCTGTTCCCTCCGGAACTCGCGCGCGGTTTCATCGGTCACGCCATCGGCGCCGTCAGCGGCGGCGCCCAGTACCGGAAGTCGTCGTTCCTGCTGGGGGCCGCAGGCGAGCAGATATTTCCGACATTCCTGAATATCCTCGAGCGGCCCCACATCCCGGGGGCCTTCGGCAGTGCCGCCTTCGACCGGGAAGGCGTGGCCACGCGCGACCGCGATCTCGTCAGCGCCGGCGTCCTGCAGGGTTACGTATTGTCCAGCTATTCGGCGCGCAGGCTGGGGCTGGCGACCACCGGCAATGCCGGCGGCGTCCACAACCTCATCGTCGAGGGAAATGCCGACGGGCTGGCGTCGCTCACCGCCGAGATGGACCGTGGCTTCATTGTTACAGAACTCATGGGGCAGGGGGTGAATGCGGTCACGGGCGACTACAGTCGCGGCGCCGCCGGTTTCTGGGTGGAGGGGGGAGAGATTGCCTACCCGGTGAGCGAGGTCACGATCGCGGGCAATCTGCGTGACCTGTACAGAAGTATCGTCGCCGTCGGCCGCGACCAGGATCTCCGGGGCGTCATCCGCTGCGGGTCGGTGCTCGTCGACGAGATGACCGTCGCCGGCGACTGACCCGGAATCAGTCCGTGCGGCCCTCGGTCCGATCCAGAAGATCGGAGAGGGTCGCGTCGCCGACCGTGTCCTCTATCGCGTCGTCGAGTCGGTCGCCCAGTTCGGCGATCGCGGAGTTCCAGCGTGGCGGGCGCCAGGAGCCGCTGTCACCGCCCTCGCGAACGGCGGCCAGTATCTCGCGCAGGGGTATGCGCGCAGGCTCGCGGCCCGGCACGAGGTCCTCGCTCTCGGTCGTCGTCAGCAAGCCGGCCGTCTCGAGAACCGCCGTTACGCTCGAGATGACGATGCCCGGCACGGCGAGTTGCCTGGACACGTCGTGCACGGTCGTCTTGCGGGAGCTGTCCCGGAAGGCGGCGCCGACCTGATACATGATGTCCAGCGCCAGGCGCTCCCGCGCGCCGTTGCTGAGGCGCGTCTCGCGGCGCCCCAGCCGCAGGAATCCCGGATTCTGGTTGTAGAACGCGATCTGCGCTCCGAGCAGCAGGATCAGCCAGTTGAGGTAGAGCCAGATCAGCGCGAGGATCGCTATCGCGAAGCTGGCATACACGACCTGTATGCGACCACCGGCACCGACGAAGACGTTGGCGAAGACTGCGCCGGTCGTGCCCCACAGGACGCCCGCCGTCAGGCCGCCAATGAAAGCCGCCCGGAAGTAGACCCGGGTGTTCGGTATGAGTTTGTAGAGCAGGGTCAGGGCCAGGATGGCGAGCACGTAGGGCGCGAGTTCGCCCGCCGCGACGATGGCGGTCCCGAACGGTTCGATCTCGATCAGCCGTTCGGTGAGTTCATTGTTGCGGATGGATGCGATGAGCCCGAGGCAGATCACCAGCACCACCGGGCCCATGAGCAGCAGACTGAAATACTCGGTGAAGCGCCGGGTGATACTGCGCGGATTACTGACGTGCCAGACGAAATTCAGACTCTCCTCGATCTTCTGCACCATCGAGAATGCGGTGTAGATGAAGAATGCGAGGCTGACGCCGCCCAGGACCCCGCCGTCCACGTCGTTCACAAGATTCATGAGACCGGTCAGGACTTCCTCGCCCTGTTCCCCGAGGGGCGTCAGGAATTCCTGAAGCTGCGGCTCGAGTTCGCGGTGGATGCCGAAACCCTTCAGCACGGAGAAGCTGAATGCGAGCAGCGGCACGATCGACAGCAGCGTCGTATAGACGAGGCTCATCGCCCGCATCGTGAGCTGGCCGCTCATCAGGTCGCGGATGATGGCATAAGCATAACGAAGCAATGCCACACCGAACGCCGGGATCGGTGAGAGCTCCGAGAGCTGCGGGCTCCAGAGGATGTGCTGTACTTTTCGAAACGCGGAATCCAGCATGGCCGCCCGACCGCTCTCTTTGGCGTCGATCCGCGTGGATTGTACATTAGAGGCGGATGACGACCGGTCATCTAAGAGGGACTCCGGCCATGAGCGACTATCCCGCACGCATCGTCTGCCTGACCGAGGAAACCACGGAGACGCTGTATGCACTGGGCGAGGAGGACCGGATCGTCGGCATTTCCGGGTTCACGGTACGACCGGCCCGGGCGCGCAGGGAGAAACCGAAGGTGTCGGCGTTCACGAGCGCGAAGATCGACCGCATCCTCGACCTGGAACCGGATCTGGTCCTCGGCTTCTCGGACCTGCAGGCCGATATCGCAGCCCGGCTGATCCGCCACGGTGTGGCGGTGCACATATTCAACCATCGCTCGGTCGCAGAGATACTGCAGATGATCCGCGTCCTGGGTGGTCTCGTCGGACAGGAGACGAAGGCCCGGTCCTATGCGGATCGTCTCGAGTCCGGCCTCGAAACGATCCGGGCGCGGTCGGAGGGGTTGCCCCGCCGGCCCCGCGTCTACTTCGAGGAATGGGACGAGCCCCGGATCACCGGTATCCGCTGGGTCGCCGAGCTGATCCGCATCGCCGGGGGCGACGACTGTTTCCCCGAGATGGCCGAACAGCCGCTCGGGAAGGATCGGATTCTCGCGGAGGACGGGCCGATCCTCGACAGAGCCCCCGACATCGTCATCGGGTCGTGGTGCGGCAAGAAATTCCGACCGGAGCGGGTGGCGGAAAGGCCCGGCTGGACATCCGTGCCGGCGGTGCGTAACGGCGATATCTACGAGGTGAAGTCGGCGCTGATCCTGCAGCCGGGACCCGCCGCCCTGACCGACGGCGTCACCGCGCTGGCCGATATCATCAGTGGCTGGGCTGAGCGCCGCAGCACCTAGTGCCCCGGAGGCTCCCGGGATTCCCCCGTGAGCAGCTCCAGCGCCTGGCGATACTTCCGTTTCGTTTTGTCGATGATCTCTGCCGGCAGACGCGGGCCGGGCGGACGTTTGTCCCAGTCCAGGGTGTCCAGGTAGTCCCGCACGAATTGCTTGTCGAAACTGGGCGGGCTGATGCCGGTCCGCCAGGAATCGGCGGGCCAGAAGCGGGACGAGTCCGGTGTCAGTACTTCGTCAATGAGGTACAGCGTGCCTGCTTCGTCGAGACCGAACTCGAATTTCGTGTCCGCGATGATGATACCTCGTTCACGCGCGAAGGCACCGCACTCGGCATATATCTGCAGGGAAAGCCGTCTCACCTCTTCCGCGCGCGCTGCGCCGATCAGCCCCGTGAGTTCGTCGAAGCTGATGTTCTCGTCGTGATCACCGACGGCGGCTTTCGTGGCGGGGGTGAAGATCGGTTCCGCCAGCTGCGCGGCCTGGGCCAGTCCCGACGGGAGCTCGATGCCGCAGACGCGCCCGCTCTCCCGGTAGTCTCGCCAGCCGGAGCCGATCAGGTAGCCCCGCACCACCGATTCCATCGGCAGCGGTGAGAGTCGTTTGACGACCATGGCCCGGTCGCGGAGCAACTCCCGCTCCGCCGAATCGGTAATCACGGCGTCCGGAGGGATGTCGCACAGATGATTCGGGACGATGGTGCGGGTACGATCGAACCAGAAACGAGAGATGCGGGTGAGTATCTCGCCCTTGCCGGGGATCGGGTCCGGCAGCACCACATCATAGGCGGACAGGCGGTCGGTCGCGACGATAAGAAGATGTCGCTCGTCGACCGCGTAGAGATCGCGGACCTTGCCACGGCCGATCAGATCCAGTCCGGTCACGGTGGATTCGTAGACGACTTCGCTGGATTGCGCGCCCATGTCGTGCCCCGACCCCAAAGGCAGAATGATGGACCGACGACGCATCGTCGGCAACCGGGGCCCGCAACATCGCGAACGCAGTGCACTGCGGCCGGCAATCGGGGTAGCATCGCTCCCTATGCAGGGACCGGGAAGCCGCGCATGATCTGGTGGGGGAAGGCCGCAGGCGGGCTGCTCGGCCTCGCCACGGGGCGCCCGCTGCTGGTGTTGCTCGGTATCCTGCTCGGTCACCAGTTCGATCGCGGTTATGCCAAGTGGCGCAACCGGCCGGGGCATATGCCGGCGGAGTTCCTGCGTATCACCTTCGAGACGATGGGCCATCTCGCGAAGGCAGACGGCCGGGTCAGCGAGAAGGAGATCCATGTTGCCCGCCGGATCATGGACGAACTCGCCCTTTCCGGTGCGGAGGTGCGCTCTGCCATCGACTGGTTCAATGCGGGCAAGCGCGCGGACTTTCCGCTGCGCGGGCGGCTGCAGCGTCTCTCCGGTCTGGCGGATCGGTCCGGAGACCTCTGCCGGGTTTTCCTGCGACTGCAGTTGAGGGTCGCACTGGCCGACGGGCGCATCGACAATCGGGCCCGCGCGCTGCTCTGGCGGATGGCCCGCGAACTCGGGGTGGGGCGGGTCGAACTCACGCAGATGGAGGCGCTGCTTCGCGCTCAGAGGGGTTTCGCCCGATCCGAGCGCGGCCGCACCGAGCGGCGGCTCACGGAACGGGCCTACGAGGTCCTCGGTGTCCCCGAGACCGCCAGCGACCATGACATCAAGCAGGCTTATCGGCGCCTCATGAATCGCTATCATCCGGACAAGCTCGCCGGACGGGAGACCGACCCCGAGACGCTCGCGAGCGCCGAGGCTCGTACGCGTGAGATCCGCAGCGCTTACGAATCGCTGAAGACCCGTCGCGGGTTCCGATGAGCTGGCGTCTATACAGCCGGCGGAGCCCTGGGCTACAGTGCCTTGCCTGTGCGGAGCCCCGGAGGCAATGACGTGGAGCCATTGATCGCACCGTCCATTTTGTCAGCAGATTTCGCCCGGCTCGGCGAGGAGGTGGATTCGGTCCTTGCCGCCGGCGCCGACATGGTGCACTTCGACGTCATGGACAATCACTACGTGCCGAACCTCACCGTCGGCCCGCTGGTCTGCGAAGCATTGCGCAAGCATGGTGTGAGCGCACCGATCGACGTTCACCTGATGGTCGAGCCGGTGGACCGGCTGATTCCGGACTTCGCCGCGGCCGGGGCGAGCTACATCACCTTCCATCCTGAAGCGTCGCGCCACGTGGACCGGACCCTCGCGCTGATCCGTGATCACGGCCTGCGCGCCGGCCTGGTGTTCAATCCGGCCACGCCGCTCGACTGGATGCAGCACGTCATGGACAAGCTCGACATGGTGCTGATCATGTCCGTGAATCCCGGGTTCGGGGGCCAGACTTTCATACCGGAGGCGCTTAACAAGCTGCGGCAGGCGCGCCGTCTGGTCGATGCCTCCGGCAAGCGGATCCGCCTCGAGATAGATGGCGGCGTCAAAGTGGACAACATCGGCCAGATCGCTGCCGCAGGCGCTGATACGTTCGTGGCGGGATCGGCGATATTCGGCAGCGACGACTACGCACAGACGATCCGCTCGATGCGGGAGAACATCGCGGCCGCTGCCGCCGGCTGATCGGAGCGTCGGCTCAGCGCTTCGGCCGTGCTCCGTAGACGACGATCGTCTTGCCGTTGGCCGAGACCAGGCCCTGCTCCTCGAGCACCTTCAGCACCCGGCCGGCCATCTCGCGGGAACAGCCCACCAGTCGCGAGAGTTCCTGGCGGCTGACCTTGATCTGCATGCCGTCGGGATGCGTCATCGCATCCGGCTCGTTGCAGAGATCCATGATCGCATGGGCGACCCGTCCGGTCACGTCCACGAAAGCGAGATCACCCAGCTTTCGATTCGTCCGGTCGAGACGGCTCGCCAGCTGGGTGGCGAGTTCGAATACGAGTCCGGGGCTTTCGCTCGCGATCTGACGGAATCGGGGGTAGGTCATCTCCGCGATCTCGCTCTCCGTGCGGGTGCGTACCCAGGCGCTCCTGGTCGGCTGCTCGTAGAACAGCCCCATCTCACCGAAGAACTGGCCCTTGTTGAGATAGGCGAGGACCATCTCGTTACCGTCTTCGTCCTCGATCATCACTTCGACCGAGCCGTCGACGATGTAATAGAGGATGTCGGGGAGGTCGCCGGCGTGGATCACAACCGTTTTCGATGGAATCGTCCTGACACGGCAGTAACTGAGGAACCGGTTGATCGCCGGCACGTCACTCAGGTTCTTGGCTGTGGTTGGCATTCGGGCCCCCTCGCTGGTTCCAATCGCACTTTGTAATACAGAGGCTCAGGCAGGGCAAGCCGCGGCCCCTGCGCCAGCCGGCTAGATCCAGTAAGCCGTGCGCGTCATGATCTTCGCCGTGGCGCGCATCAGGCCCTGGACCGGGACGGGAAGCAGGCTGCCGCCCGACTCGCTGGCGCTAGCCCCGTGCTCGGCTTCCTCTTCGGCCATCCTCTCCAGGATGGCACGGCTGCGATCGTCTTCCACCGGCAGCCGGTCGAGATGACCGTTCAGGTGCTCGACGACCTGGCGTTCCGTCTCGGCGATGAAGCCGAGGCTCCAGCGATCCCCGGCGAGCCCGCTCAGGGCGCCGATCGTCCACGCACCCGCATACCAGAGCGGCGCCAGGCGGCTGGGTGAAGATTCGAGCTCCTGCAGTCGCTGGGTACACCAGCGCAGATGGTCGGTCTCTTCTTCCGCGGCTCTCTGCATCTCCCGGGCGACGTCCGGATCCCTGGCCACCGCCGCGTGGCCCTGATACAGCCCCTGTGCCGCCACTTCCCCGGAGTGGTTCACCCTCATCAGTCCCGCCACGTGCCGGGACTCCTCCGGCGAGAGTTGCGGTGCCGGGCGTTCGGCGCCCGGATTGGGTCGGCTTCCTCCCGGTGGTGCGAACAGGGTGCGCAGCGCATTGTCCGCGCTCGCCAGCACACGGTCGCCCAGGCTTCGGTTTCTTCCCTGCATGGGCCGATTATAGCAACCGACTCACCGGTTTCGGCGTCACTGGCCACCGCGGGGATGCATTTCGATCCGACTTCGCCTAGCATGGCGCGCCGCGGCTGCAGGCCGTCTGCGCGGATGCCGCAAAGGTGCCGCTTGCAAAGAACGTTTGGAGCAGGAATCGGTATGATGAAAAAGATACTCATGGCATTTCTGGCCGGCACGGCGCTGCTGGCCGCGTCGGCAGCGTACGCGCAGGACGACGGGCCCTGGAGCGGCAAGGCCAGCCTGGGGTATCTCGCCACTTCCGGTAATTCGGACTCGCTGAACGTATCGGCGTCGGCGGAAGTCGGCTACACGACCGGCAAGTGGGAGCACACGGCGGAGGCTTCCGCGGTTGGTGCGCAGCAGGACGACGAGACCACGGCGGAAGCCTATCTCGCGGCATGGAAGTCCCACTACGAGCTGACCGACAGGGACTATGCCTTCGCGCGGCTGCGTTGGCAGAAGGACAAGTTCAGCGGCTACGACCAGCAGATGTCGGAGACCGTGGGCTACGGGCGCAAGGTACTGGACAGCGATCGTCACGTACTGGACGTTGAAGTCGGTCTCGGTCTCCGTCAGTTGGACCTCCGCGACGGGACGTCCGAAGACGGCACGATCCTGCGCGGATTCGCCGACTACACGTTCAACCTCAGCGAGAATGCCGAGTTCGGACAGTCGTTGCTGCTCGAGTCCGGCTCCGAGAATACGTTCTGGGAATCCATTACCGAGCTGAAGGCCAGCCTGATCGGTGAACTCGCGCTGAAAGCGTCTTATACCATCCGGCGCAACAGCGACGTGCCCGCGGGCAGCGAGAAGACCGACACGTTCACCGCGATAGCGCTGGAATACGAATTCTAGGGCGCTGATCCCGGCCGATTGGCAATGCGTCCGGTGACCGCGGGCGGTGCCGGGGCGGTGGCGAGTGCACGCGAAGGCCGGGTAGTCAGCGTTGCATCGCCAGGAATCGAGGGCTATAATTCTCTGCTTTTCGTCGTCCGAACGAGCATCCTGCGTGGCGACCCCATGGCGGCGCGGCGCGCCCCCGGGGCGTTACCGAATGCGCTTTCGCCGACGAGATTCAATTTCATTATCGAGTAATGCCGATGAAGACCTTCTCTGCGAAACCGGATGAAGTCCGCCGCGACTGGTACGTCGTGGACGCCACCGGAAAGACCCTCGGCCGGCTCGCGGCCGAGCTGGCGCGCCGGCTGCGTGGCAAGCACAAGCCGGACTATACCCCTCACGTCGATACCGGCGATTATCTGATCGTGGTCAACGCTGAGAAGATCCGCGTTACGGGTAACAAATTGAAAGACAAGATGTACCATCATCACACGGGCTACATCGGGAACCTGAAGTCCCGTTCGCTCGAGCAGATGCTGGAGAAAGCGCCGGAGCGGGTGATCCATTCAGCGGTGAAAGGGATGCTCCCCAAGAACTCGCTCGGCCGTAAGATGCTCGGCAAGCTAAAGGTATACGCCGGGCCGGAGCACCAGCACGGTGCGCAGCAGCCGATCGAGCTCGAGCTCTGAGCCGGCCGGAAGAGGTGGATTCCAGATGAATGACATGCAGTTCTACGGTACCGGGCGGCGCAAGACGTCCACGGCCCGGGTATTCCTGAAGCCCGGCGAGGGCAGGATCACCGTCAACAAGCGGCCGCTGGACGAATTCTTCGGCCGCGAGACGGCGCGTATGATCGTGCGCCAACCGCTCGAGTTGACGAAGCTGGACGATCGTTTCGACGTGGATGTGTCCGTCGCCGGCGGCGGCACGACCGGCCAGGCAGGCGCAATCCGCCATGGACTGACACGGGCGCTCATGGACTATGACGAGAGTCTGCGCCCGGGTCTGCGCAAGGCCGGCTTCGTGACGCGCGACGCACGCGAGGTGGAGCGCAAGAAAGTCGGTCTGCGCAAGGCGCGCCGGGCCACGCAGTTCTCGAAGCGCTGATCGACGCCATCCTTACTTGGGGGATCGTCTAGCGGTAGGACATCGGACTCTGACTCCGAGAACCCAGGTTCGAATCCTGGTCCCCCAGCCAGATACGAAAGGGCCCCGGAGAACGGGGCCCTTTCGTTTTCGGCGACGGCACGCGCCACCCGCAGGCTGCAGCTCAGCGCTGCATCGTACGTACGCCGTCCCGTCCTGCCACCAACAGCACGTCGGCTGGCCGATGCGCGAACAGTCCAACGGTGACCACGCCCGGCAGCTGGTTGAATCGTGTCTCGAACTCCACCGGATTCACGATCGACAGATTGTGAATGTCGATGATGTGATTGCCATTCTCCGTCTCGAAGTTCTCCCGCCAGATCGGTTGCCCGCGGTACTTGATGATCTGGCGCGCGATGTACGACTGAGCCATCGGTATCACCTCTACCGGTAGCGGGAATGACCCGAGCATGCCGACGAGTTTGGAATCGTCGATGATGCAGACGAACTTGCGCGATGCCGCTGCGATGACTTTCTCGCGGGTCAATGCGCCGCCACCTCCTTTCGTCAATTGCAGATGTTTGGTGGCTTCATCCGCGCCGTCGATGTAGAGATCGACGTCGCCGACACTGTTGAGTTGTTGAACCGATATGCCTTTCGAGCGGAGCCTCTCCGTCGTCTCGCTGGAACTCGACACGACGCTGGTCAGTCGGTCGGCAACCTGCGGCAAGAGCTCGATGAACTCGTTGACCGTAGAGCCCGTGCCGACGCCGAGCGACGTCCCTATCTCGATATGTTCGAGTGCGGCCCGTGCGGCCTGACGTTTCTTCTCTGTCTGATCCATAGTACGGATAGGACCTCTTCGACTGCGGTCGATTCTGTTCCCGTCGCCGGCTTAGCGGCCGGGGTGTCGCCTCATGACGTACCGGAGTATGCGCCACCGCGTCCCGGAACGGAATGTGCCCGCGGTAGCGGGCACATTCCTCGAGTCGGAAATCCATCGCCGTAACTCGGCGACCGGTAAACTAGTTACCGTTTCCCACTGCACTCAGCGCTTGCGGCTTACTTTCTTGCGGGAAGCCTTCTTCTTGGTCTTCCTCTTGGTGGTGCGCTTCTTCTTCGCAGCCTTCTTCTTGGCCTTCTTCTTGGTCTTCTTCTTGGCGGTGCGCTTCTTCTTCGCAGCCTTCTTCTTGGCAGCCTTCTTCTTCGTCTTTTTCTTGGCGGTGCGCTTCTTCTTCGCAGCCTTCTTCTTGGTCTTCTTCTTCACGGTGCGCTTCTTCGCCGCCGTCTTTCTACGCGCAGTGGCTTTCTTCTTCGAAACCTTTTTCTTCGATGCTGTCTTTCGCGCAGTCGTCTTGCGCTTCGACGCGCTTTTCTTTCGCGTCGTCTTCTTCTTTTTCGAACTAGCTCTGGTAGCCATGTGTTATCTCCGTGTCGGGGTACCCGGCGTTGAGTATATACATAAACACTGAAAATTCCAGCAAACACTCGTGCTGTATATAAAG
>JARRPZ010000014.1:0-21408 GCA_037382365.1 Gammaproteobacteria bacterium | reverse complement strand
GGACACGTCTCAACCGTCGCCCGTACGACAAAAGTCAGAAGCGAACGAAGCCTTCTTCCGTTGCGATCGCAAACAGCGGCACATCCCAGGGTGCAGCGGGGATGCTGTTCAACCGCTGGCAGGAGAATGCTGCACCGACGAGTTTCGGTCGGACCCATCGTGTTCGATGACGCAGAAACCGAAAGCACCTGTCGTAATAGCCCGCTCCCATACCGATCCGATTGCCATCGTCGTCGAATGCGACGAGCGGCGTGATGACGAGATCGAGGGAGCGCGCGGGGGCGTACTCAGGAGGCGATTCAGGTTCCAGGATACCGAACCGATTGAGGCACAGTCGCGAATCCGGATGCACTCTGGCGAACCGCATTCTTCCCCGGCGACCGACCACGGGCACATGCACGATCTTGGCTGTGGCGAAAGCGCGCAGGGCGAGACGGGACAGATCCACTTCGGCGCCGCGCGCAAAATAGAGTCCTACGCGGCCGGCGGCATGCCACAATGAACTGGCAGCCAGATGCGACTCTATTCGGTCGCCGGCCCGCACACGTTCGGCCGGCTCCAGAGCGCGCCGGGCCAGACGGCCGGCACGTCTGCAGTCCTCTCGTGCTGCTCGCATCGGCGGACTCGCGATTGGAAGGAAAGTGGCACCTCCCGCCTGTGCCGTCACCAGCCGTCGCTCTCGAACCAGAGCGTAAGGTGGGGTCGGCCGAGACAACGCAGGCTTTCCGCTAAAAATACGGATCTGCGCAATGTTGCCTTCAGACTATGACCCCAAGGTTAATAGTTAGGGTCGAAAGGCTTCCCAGCCGGTGTCGAACACTGCAGGAGGTGCCGTAACCGTAAAATACGCCGCTAGCGCGGCTGCCGATCAGAGGTCGAGCTGGCGACTGTCGCCCAGTGCGGCCTCTACGCGATCGGAAAGTGCCCGCAGGCGTCCCGCGACATTGCCTTCGAGCGCATCATCCCGGGTCCGCGCCTTGATCAATTCGTTCGCCATATTGAGTGCGGCCATGACGGCGATTCGATCCGTCCCCACGACCTTACCGCTGTCCCGGATGTCTTTCATCTGCGAATTTAGCAATTCGGCGCTGTCCAGCAGGTCGGTCCGTTCGCTGGCAGGGCAGGATACCTGATATTCCTTCTCCAGGATCCGCACGCTGACATGCGCATACATCTCGTCCATTCCCGTGACCCCGCGTGGCGATTACGCGCCGTGCTCCATCGATTTGAGACGTCCTATCATGGCTTCGACCCGCGCCCTGACCTGCTCATTCTTCTGAAGCAGACCGGCCCGTTCTTCGGTCAGCGTATCCTGACGCTGCCGCAGAGAACGGTTCTCCTCGCGAAGCTCGTTGCAGACCGCGAGGAGTTCGTCGAGACGCTTCTCGAGACGCTTCAGTTCGTGCGCGAATGTCTGATGTGCCTGTTCAGTCATGCTCTCAATATAGTTATGCATGCCGGTCCGGTCAATCGACTGAGTCACGGATCGGGGCAGCCCGGGAGGCACGGTGCTAGCATTCCGGTCCAGAGCGGGGATGTGATGGAGTGCACGATGTCCAATACTGCCGAAGCGCCCGGCGAAGGGCATGCCAGACTCGAGAGGACGCTGATCGCCGTTGGCGCTCCCTGTGACGCCGCGGAAGCGCATGGGACACTGAGCAGCCTGATCTGCCTGCACGGCAGCCGCGCCGGTCGCTACTGGCTGGATGCCATGCTCGAGGAGGAACCGCCGGCCGCGCCGACCGGTGCAGAGGATGCGCTGCTCTCATTCGCCATGGAAACGGCGGGCCAGCTGGAGGATCCCGACTTCACGTTCGGCCCGCTGTTGCCTGCCGACGGCGAGCCGCTGACGGATCGCGTCGAGGCCATCGCACTGTGGGCCCAGGGGTTTCTGCATGGCCTCGGGGAGGCGGGGCGACGGTCCGGCCTGGCTGCCCGCCTGCAGGAAGAGCCGCTCGCCGAACTGATGGAGGACCTCACCGAGATTACCCGTGCTGCCGTTGGGGAAGACGAAGAAGGCGCAGAGCAAGACGAACAGGCCTATGCCGAACTGGTCGAGTACCTGCGCGTTGCGGCGCAACTGTTCTACCTGGAACTCGCGCCCCTGCGCAGTGATCGTCACGGCGCACCTGCAGGGTTGCAGTAGCGCCGGGCACGGACTGCTTGCTCCGGTACAATGCGGAACCCGCCCCACCGGGCGCCATTGCCAGCCACGACAGGACTCTTATGAATCCGAAGGAATTTGCGAGACGCCGCAGACAGCTGATGCGGATGATGGGTCGCGATGCGATCGCCATCCTGCCTGCCGCGCCCCAGCGGCAGCGCAGTCGGGACGTCGAGTTCGGCTTCAGACAGGACAGCGACTTCTACTACCTCACCGGCTTCCCGGAGCCTCAGGCGGTGGCCGCGCTGGTCCCGGAGCGCAAGCAGGGCGAATTCGTTCTGTTCTGCCGGGAAAGGGATCCGGAACGCGAGCAGTGGGACGGGCGCCGTTCGGGCACGGCCGGGGCGGTCGAGTGCTATGGGGCCGACGATGCCTTCCCGATCTCGGACATTGACGACATCCTGCCCGGTCTCATGGAGTCCAAAACGCGTGTTTTCTACACCATGGGTATCTACCCGGACTTCGATCAGCGAGTGACGGAGTGGGTGAACACGCTGAGGCGCATGGTGAAGCTCGGGGGGCACACTCCCCAGGAGTTCGTCGCCCTGGATCATCTGCTGCACGACATGCGTCTCTACAAGAGTCGCGCCGAGATCGCCGCCATGCGCAAGGCTGCGCGCATTGCCGTCGCGGCGCACAAGCGTGCGATGCGTGTGACCCGGCCGGGCATGCGCGAATACGAAATCGAAGCGGAGTTCCTGCACGAGTTCCGCCGGCATCGGTCGGAGCCATCCTATCCGCCGATCGTGGGTGGTGGCGAGAACGCGTGCGTACTGCATTACACCGAGAACGCCGCTGAACTGGCGGATGGCGATCTGCTGCTCATCGACGCCGGATGCGAGCACGACTATTACGCTTCCGACGTCACCCGTACCTTCCCGGTGAACGGACGATTCAGCCCGGAACAGAGGGCGGTCTACGAAATCGTCCTCGAAGCCCAGCTCGCCGCCATCGACAAGACACGCGCGGGGAATCACTGGAACGATCCTCACGACGCCGCGACCCGGGTGATCACGAAGGGACTGAAGAAGCTGAAGCTGCTGGAGGGGACGCTGCCGCGGCTGCTGAAAGATCAGGCCTATCGTCAGTTCTTCATGCATCGTACCGGTCACTGGCTCGGCATGGACGTGCACGATGTTGGCGATTACAAGGTGGGAGACGAATGGCGGGTACTGGAGCCGGGCATGGTCACCACCGTGGAGCCGGGCATCTATATCGCACCCGGACGGGGCGTGCCGAAGCGGTTCGCGGGAATCGGTGTGCGGATCGAGGACGATGTGGCCGTGACGCGCGGCGATCCTGATGTGCTGTCCAAGGGGCTTGCGAAGGACCCGGACGAGATCGAGGCGCTGATGGCCTCCGGGTAATGCAGTGACGAAACGATACGACATCATCATCGCGGGCGGCGGGATGATCGGCGCCAGTCTCGCGCGCGCGGTGGCGCCGCTCGGCATGCGCGTTGCTGTCGTCGAACCGGTGCTGCCGGGCGCTGCCGCTCAGCCGAGTTTCGACGACCGTTCGACGGCGCTGTCCCGGGCGAGCCAGCGAGCCTTCACCGCGATGGGCCTGTGGTCGGCGATCGCCGAGTCCGCGACGCCCATCCGCGCCATACACGTATCCGACCGCGGCAGTTTCGGCCTGTGCCGCATCGATGCGGCAGAGCAGCATGTTCAGGCGCTCGGCTACGTGGTGGTGAACCGGGTGCTGGGACAGACCCTCCTCGGGAGTCTGACCGGAGACGGCGGTCCGGTTCTCTATCGACCGGCCCGGATCACCCGCGTCGAGCAGACGGAAGCTGACGTGACCGCGACCGTGATGCACAGCGATGAAGGCGAGGAGCGACTGCGGGCATCGCTGCTGGTAGCCGCCGACGGTGCGAGGTCGACGGTGCGTTCGGCCGTCGGTATCGGGCTCGAGGAAAGACCGTACGACCAGGTGGCGATCACCGGCAATCTCGCGACGTCACGGCCCCACGAGAACGTCGCCTACGAACGATTCACCGTGGACGGCCCGGTGGCCCTGCTGCCGTTCACGGAGGGGCGCAGCGCATTCGTATGGACGCTGCCACCGAAGAAGGCGGAAGCGGCGATGGAGCTCGGCGACGACGATTTCCTCACGACATTTCAGGAGGTCTTCGGATGGCGGCTGGGCCGGCTGAGCCGGGTCGGAAAGCGGGTCGCCTATCCGCTGGCACTGACCCGGGCGGATCGACTGAGCGCGGGCCGCACGGTCGTCATCGGTAATGCGGCTCACGGCCTGCATCCGGTGGCGGGACAGGGCTACAACCTCGGCATGCGCGACGTTGCGGCCCTCGCCGATCTGCTGGCGGAAGCACTGGAGCAGGCCCGTGATCCGGGCAGCCCGGAGCTTCTGGCGCGGTACGCGGCATGGCGCCGCTCCGATCAGCGCAAAGTGGTGGGATTCACTGACGGTCTGGTGCGCCTGTTCGGGAGTGAGCGGGATACGGCCCGGGCGGCACGGGGCATCGGCATGCTCGGCCTCGATTTGCTGCCGGGCGCCAAACGCGCATTCGCGCGCCACACCATGGGGCTCGCGGGTCGACTGCCCAGACTCTCGCGCGGAGTACCCCTCCGTTGACGGCCGGATTCGACGTCGCGGTCGTCGGTGGCGGAATGGTCGGTCTGGCGCTCGCCGCGCTGTTGCATGCGGAAGACGGTTCGATCCGGGTGGCCGTCGTCGATGCGGGGCCGACGCCGGCATTCGACGAGTCGGGAGACGTGGGGCTGCGTGTGTCGGCGATCTCTCCGGGGTCGCGCGCCGTGCTGGAGCGTTGCGGCGTCTGGTCGGCCATCTGTCGGTCACGGTTCGGGACTTACTCAGCGATGTGCGTATGGGATGCGCAGGGTGAGCCGGAGGGCAGTGCCGCCCTTCGTTTCGCCGCGGACGAACTCGGTCTGCCGGAGCTCGGGCATATCGTCGAGAACGAACTGATCAGGGATCGGCTGTACCATTCGCTGGACGGCTCCGACCGGGTTGCCTGGTATTTTGGTCGCCGGGTGTCGGAGCTGCAGCCGGGCATGCGAACCGGCCGTCTTTTGCTCGAGGACGGCGAGGCTCTGAATGCGAGCCTGGTCGTCGGGGCCGACGGCGCCCGATCGACCTTGCGCCGCCTGGCGGGTCTGACCGTGCGCACCCGGCGTTACCCGCAGGATGCGCTGGTCACCCATGTCCGGCCGGAACGTCGACACGACAATACGGCCTGGCAGCGCTTCCTGCCGTCCGGGCCGGTCGCGCTGCTGCCTCTGGGCGATGGTCGCTGCTCCGTCGTCTGGTCTGTCGATACCGAGGCCTGTCGGGAACTGTCGGGAATGGATGACGAGGCGCTGGGCTACCGGATAACGGAGGCAACGGGCGGAGTATTGGGCGCACTGCAGGTCGACGCTCCGCGAGCGACATTCCCACTGAGCGCCGCGTGGGCGCCCGAATACGTTGGCCAACGAGTAGTGCTTGCCGGCGATGCGGCGCATGCGGTACATCCGCTCGCCGGCCAGGGTGTGAATCTCGGTTTTGGTGACGTGGCGGAGTTGTCCGATCGCATCGCAGCGGCGCGTCGCAACGGAGAGGACCCCGGCGACCGACCGGTACTGCGCCGCTACGAGCGGGCGCGCAAGGGCGAGAACATGCGCACACTGATGTTCCTCGACGCACTGCAGCGTTTCTTCGGCATGGAGTCGCCGGTCGCGACTCGTGTCCGCATGAACGGGATGCGTCTATTCAATCGAGTCGCTCCCCTGAAGCGGATGGCGGTGCGTCATGCGACGGGCCTGGCCGAAACGGCCTGAGCGGATCCACGATGAGCCGGCGCTATCTGCTCATCATCACGACGGTCCTCACACTCGTCGCGGTGACCATGTTCGCGTACAAGTGGCGGGTGATCGGTCTGCCGCTCGCCCCGGACCAGAAGACCACCGTGTGGACCGTCGAGGCGACGATAAATTTCCTCGGCGGACCCGGTTCGATCAAGGCCAACCTGCAGCTGCCGACACTGACCCCCGGGTACACCCTCCTCACGGAGAACTCCGTCTCGAGAGGATACGGATTCAGTGTAAATCTCGACAGCGGCGGACGGGAGGCCCAGTGGGCGATACGACGCGCCGATGGTCCCCAGACACTCTATTATCGTGCGGTAGTCTACGAGGACGATTCCAGTCGATACTCGGACACGACGCCGCCGTTCCCGCCCGCCCCGTCTTTCGAGGAACCGTTCGACACGGCGATGCAGGTTCTGGTTGCCGAAGTGCGGGAACAGTCGGCCGATCCTGCCTCTTTCACAGCGGAACTCCTCCACCGTCTGAACGACCCGACACCGGATCCCAACGTCGAATTGCTGCGCAGCTTGTCCGAAACACCGGCGGGTTTCGTGCTCACGGTGACCCGCATCCTGGCGGCAGCCCGGACCCCGGCGCGCATGCTGCGGGGAATCATGCTGAAGGAGCAGAGCCGGCACGCGGAGATCCTTCCCTGGCTCGAGATCCACGATGGCATCCGATGGCTGTACTTCGACCCGCGTAGCGGCGAGGAGGGGTTGCCCGACGATTACCTGGTGTGGTGGCGAGGCAGCGAGCCGCTGGCAACGGTGGAGGGCGGCAGCGGTCTGGAGGTCACGCTGGCGGTGCGTGAGAATCAGCTCGATACCCTGGAGGTGGCAGAACAGCGCGCCGAGCAGCGCCGTTCCCGTCTCGTGGAGTTCTCGCTGTTCAGTCTGCCGATCCAGACCCAGGCTGTTTACTCCGTCTTGCTGATGATCCCCATCGGCGCCCTGGTGATGGTCATCATGCGCAATTTCATCGGCGTACAGACATTCGGGACCTTCATGCCGGTGCTGATCGCACTGGCATTCCGGGAGACTCAGCTCCTGTGGGGCATCATTCTGTTCACGCTTCTTGTTTCGCTCGGGTTGTCAATCCGGTTCCTGCTGGAGCGACTGAGGCTGCTGCTGGTTCCCCGGCTCACCGCCGTACTGATCGTCGTCGTACTGCTCATGCTTCTGATCAGTATCGTCTTCCACAAGCTCGGCATCGAGACGGGCCTGTCCGTCGCACTGTTCCCCATGGTGATCATCGCGATGACCATCGAGCGCATGTCGGTAGTCTGGGAAGAGCGGGGACCCGAAGACGCAATCAAGGCGGGCCTGGGCAGCCTGATCGTGGCTGCGCTCGCTTATCTCGCCATGGGCATCGACTGGCTCCAGCACCTCGTCTTCACTTTCCCCGAGCTGTTGCTGATCGTGCTCGCCCTCGTACTGCTGGCGGGGCGCTACACCGGCTACCGACTCACAGAACTGCCGCGCTTCCGCGGTGTCATCGAACGCGGCTGAAGGATGGGCCTGCTGTCGCGGCTGAACCTGC
The DNA here is from genome assembly GCA_037382365.1 of Gammaproteobacteria bacterium. GTDB lineage: Bacteria > Pseudomonadota > Gammaproteobacteria > Steroidobacterales > Woeseiaceae > Lentisalinibacter. The sequence continues at coordinate 13,875 of JARRPZ010000014.1, read as the reverse complement.
GCTCATCGGCCCGGCGGCTCCGGGCGGCCGGTGTGCTGGGTCTGAACCAGCGCAATGCTCACTTCATCATGGAGCAGAACCAGCGCCGGTTCTATCCCCGCGTCGACGACAAGGTCCTCACGAAGCAGCTCGCGCTCGACGCCGGCATGGCCGTGCCGGAACTCTACGGCATCATCGACAATCAGGGCGATACCGGACGGGCTCCGGCGATCATAGGTGACAGGGAGAGTTTCGTGGTCAAGCCCGCACACGGTAGCGGCGGCGACGGCATCATCGTCGTGTCCGGGCGGCGCAGGGATCGTTACCGCCTGGTGGACGGACAGATCTGGGACGAGGAGACGCTCGATTTCCATATCTCTAACATCGTCGGCGGGCAGTACAGTCTGACCGGTGAGCCCGACACGGCCCTCATCGAGTACTGCGTGCAGTTCGATCCCCTGTTCGAGAAGATCACCTTTCAGGGTGTGCCCGATATCCGCGTGATCGCGTACCGCGGATATCCCGTGATGGCCATGGCGCGTCTGCCGACGAAGCAGTCACGCGGCAAGGCAAATCTCCATCAGGGCGCCGTCGGGGCCGGGATCGACATGAGCGGGGGCGTGACGCTGGATGGCGTCTGCGGCAACGAGATCGTCGAGGAGCATCCGGACACCTATCACCCGATCGCGGGCCTGCGCATCCCGGAGTGGGACTTCATACTCACTTCCGCCGCCCGGGCCATCGAGGTGACCGGCCTCGGTTACGTCGGCGTGGACATGGTACTGGACCGCGATCTCGGGCCGCTCATCCTGGAGATGAACGCGCGACCGGGACTCAGTATACAGTTGGCGAACCGGGCGGGACTGACTCCCCGTCTGGCGCTCGTTGATCGTGAGTACGATCCGGCGGCGAGCCCGCCCGATCGGGCCCGTTTCGCCCGGGAGCATTTCGCCGCGACTGGCGCCTGAAGGCCTTCGTCGGCAGGGCTAGGCCGCGGCCTTGGGCGGAAACTGCGCTGGCCGGTCCCCCAGGCGTCGGGCTTCCCGGATCAGGGCCCCGAGATCACTACGGGCGAGATCGAAGAGCTGATCGAAGCTCTCCAGCACGAAATAAACGGGCTGGAAAATGTCGATTCGGTAGGGTGTACGGAGTGCCTCGACAGGGTCGAACGGCACACGCTCGGGGTTCGGGCTGTCTACCGCATAGCGCGTCTCGCCGGGCGAGGAGCAGATTCCCGCACCGTAACTTCGTATTCCGTCGCCGGTCCGTACGAGCCCGAATTCGACGGTAAACCAGTACAGCCGAGCGAGCATCTCCCGGTCCTCGTCGCTGGCGGCCAGGCCGGCCTTGCCGTATGCCTCCGTGAAGGCGGCAAAACGGCGATCCGTCAGGTGCGGTGTATGGCCGAAGATCTCGTGGAATATATCCGGCTCCTCGAGGTAGTCGAGTTCCTCCGGCGCCCGGATGAATGACGCCGCGGGGAACGTGCGATTCGCGAGCAACGAGAAGAACTCGTCGAGCGGTATCAGGGCCGGTACGGGCTTGACCGACCAGCCGGTGCATTCGCGCAGCACGGCCGATACCTCCGGGCATTGCGGCACCCGATCTGCGGGAAGATCGAGCACGTCCAGCGCCTCGACGAACGCCTGGCACGCACGGCCGGGCAGAACCTGTTTCTGCCGTTCCATCAGCTCTGCCCAGACGGCGTCCTCCGCCGCCGTGTACGGGATGAAGCCGTCGGCGTCCGGCTGCTTTGCGGTGTACGTGATGCCCTTGCCCATGATCGCGTCCCTGTCCTGATGCTGAAACCGAAGAACAGAATAACCGCGGATGGGCGCAAATCGATTGCAAATTTGCGCTCTGTATCGCCCATGAAGCAAAATAATTCCATAATAGACAGATATATGGAAAGAAAATGGCTCTAGATAGTCACGACCGGCGGATTCTCTCGATCCTGCAACGTGAAGCCCGCATCTCGAATCAGCAGCTCGCCAGGCAGATCGGGCTCTCTCCTTCTCCCTGCTGGCGTCGCGTGCGCCGACTCGAGGAGGAGGGGGTCATCGAGCAATATGTCGCTCGGCTGTCCCGGCAGGCACTCGGCTTCCCGGTCCTCGCCTATGTGCAGATCTCGCTCGAGGACCATCATCCGGACACCATCCGCGAGCTCGAGGACGTGATTCGGCGCTGCGACGAGGTCCAGGAGTGCTGTTCCATGAGCGGCCAGTACGATTACCTCATCAAGGTGGTCGCCAGAGACATGGAAAGTTACGAGGATTTCTTGAGCGGGACACTGCTCCGGCTTACCGGTGTGCAGACCGCGAACACGAGTTTCGTGCTGAAGCAGAAGAAGTCGACCTCGGCGCTGCCGCTCTGAGGGGACGGCGCTGGTCACCCGGACGACGGATACGTTATGATCCGAGCCCTGATCGACAAGCTCCGCGGGAGAGAATCCGGCTGAACCGGATCGCCGAAGGCGCAACACGCCCGGAAACGCTCAGGCATACGGACTGCGGACGCTGATTGGCTCTGGAGAGCGGCCGGAGACGGCCCACCGAAGGTGTGCGGCGTGGCAGGATCTGCAGGCCTCGCCCGATCTCTCAGGTAACCGGACAGAGGGGTGGCGGACGCGAGCGTCCGTCGCTTCTATCTCAACCGAGGAGCCAGCATGGGCAATCGCACACCGCTCTACCCGCTGCACGAAGAAGCCGGCGCCCGGATCGTCGACTTCGGCGGCTGGGACATGCCGCTCAGCTACGGCTCCCAGCTCGCGGAGCACCGGGCGGTACGCGAGTCGGCCGGCATGTTCGACGTCTCCCACATGACGGTCGTCGATGTCACCGGCGACGGTGCCGACGGTCTGTTGTCGAGGATCCTCGCGAACGATATCGGCAAGATCCGGGGTACCGACCGGGCCCTCTACACCTGCATGCTGAACGACGAGGGTGGCGTGATCGACGACCTGATCGTCTATCACCGGGGACCCGGAGATTATCGTCTGGTCGTGAACGCGGCGACCAGGGAGAAAGACCTTGCCTGGATGCGTCGTCAGGCCGAAGGCACCGATGCGGAAATCGCCGAGCGGCCCGAACTCGCCATGATCGCCGTGCAGGGCCCGCAGGCGCGGGAGAGGGCGGCCGCGCTGCTGCCGGAAACCGCGCGGGAGGAGGCACTGGCCATGAAGCCGTTCGTGGCCGGCGGCTTCGGCGATTTCTTCGTCGCCCGGACCGGCTACACCGGCGAGGATGGCTGGGAGATCATCGGCACCGGTGATGCCGTCATGCGGGCCTGGCGGTCGCTGGCGGACGCGGGCGTGCAGCCCTGTGGTCTCGGCGCCCGGGACACGCTGCGCCTCGAAGCGGGCCTCAACCTGTACGGTGCCGACATGGACGAGACGACGACTCCACTGGAATCGAATCTCGGCTGGACCGTGGCCTTCGAGCCCCCTGAACGGGATTTCGTCGGCCGGGCCGCACTGGAGCGCCAGCGTGAAGCCGGCGTGCCGCGCCGCCTCGTCGGCCTCGTGCTGGAGGGCAAGGGGGTCCTGCGCGCTCATCAGTCGGTCATGGCGGCGGATGAGACGGTCGGGGAGATCACCAGCGGTGGTTTCGGTCCGACGGTGGGCGGGTCTGTCGCGCTGGCACGGATCGCGGCGGAGGCCGGCGACTCGCTCGGCGTGGAGATACGCGGCCGGCGGCTGCCGGTGCGGGTCGTCCCGCCGCCATTCGTGCGCCGCGGCAAGGTGTTGATCTGAAGCATGCAAAGAAGGTCTTGGCCGGCAGCGATCCGGCGAGGGAGGAAAACGACATGAGTGAAGTACCCGGTGATCTGAAATTCACGACCGACCATGAATGGCTGCGTCTGGAGGACGACGGGACGGTCACGCTCGGTATCACCGACCATGCCCAGGAGGCGCTGGGCGATCTCGTCTACGTCGAACTGCCCGAGCAGGGGCAGAGTGCCGATGCCGGGGACGGGATTGCGGTGGTCGAGTCGGTCAAGGCTGCATCCGATGTGTACGCGCCTTTCGAATGCACGGTGGACGAGGTCAACGGTGCCCTCGCGGATGAACCGGAGAAGGTGAACAGCGATCCCTACGGCGAAGGCTGGATCGTCCGTGTCACGCCTGCATCGCCCGGGGCACTGGAAGAGCTACTGGATCCCGAGGCCTACGAGCAGCTGTTGGCCGAAGCCGACGACTAGTCAACCGGAAATTGCCATGCCATTCATCCCCCACACGGAAGAGGATATCCGCGCGATGCTGGAGACCATCGGCGTGGATTCGATCGAGCGGCTGTTCGAAGAGATACCCGCCGAACTCATCATCGACGATCTGCCGGGCGTGCCGGACGCGATGACCGAGATGGAAGTATCCCGTCTCATGCGGGAGCGTGCCGCCCGCGACGGTTCGCCGCTCTGTTTCCTCGGCGCCGGTGCGTACGAGCACCACATACCGGCAGCGGTCTGGGAGATTACGACTCGCGGCGAGTTCTACAGTGCCTATACGCCCTATCAGGCGGAGGCGAGCCAGGGCACGCTGCAGGTCATATACGAGTACCAGTCGATGATTGCGAGTCTCACCGGCATGGACGTCGCGAATGCCTCCCTGTACGACGGCGCATCGGCGCTGGCGGAGGCGGCGCTGATGGCGGTCCGGGCGAACCGGAAGTCGAAGTCGCGCCGGGTGCTGCTGGCCGCAGGCGTCAATCCGGTCTATCGCAGGGTGGCGGAGGCGATCGCCGGCACGCAGGGGCTGGAATTCGACTATCTGCCACTGGATCCGGAGACGGGTCTGACCCGGCTGGAGGCGCTCGCCGAGGCGGGCGAGCCCCCGGTAGCGGTCGTCATCCAGCAACCGAGCTTCCTCGGCACGCTGGAAGACATGGACGAGCTCACCGACCGGGCGCGAGCCCTGGGCTCTATGGTCATCGCCGTCGTCAACCCGACGTCCCTCGCCGTCCTGAAGCCGCCCGGTGAATGGGGCGGAGAGGGCGCCGACATCGTCTGCGGTGAGGGTCAGCCCCTCGGCGTCCCGCTGTCCTCCGGCGGTCCGTATTTCGGTTTCATGGCGGCCCGCCGACCGTTCGTGCGACAGATGCCCGGCCGGATCGTCGGCCGGACGGAAGACCTGGACGGGAACCCCGGTTTCACACTCACGCTGCAGGCGCGGGAACAGCATATCCGCCGTTCCAAGGCAACTTCCAATATCTGCACGAATCAGGGCCTGATGGTCACGGCGGCGACGGTCTACCTCTCGTTGCTCGGCGAGGAGGGACTGGCGCGGGTCGCTACCGAGTGCCACGAAAGAACACACCGGTTGCGTGAACGTCTCATCGGAATCGAGGGTGTGGAAAGCGCGTTCGATACGCCCTGCTTCCATGAGACCGTTCTGCGGTTCGACCGACCGGTGGCACCCGTGCTCACGGCACTCGGTGAGCGCGGGATCCTGGGCGGCTACGACCTTTCCGCCGATTACCCGGAACTGGGGAATGCATTGCTGGTCTGCGCGACGGAAACGAAGACGGAGGGCGACATCGATCGTTACGCGACCGTGCTCGGCGAGATAATGGCGCCCGATGCGGTACGCCGAGCCGCGGGCTGAGCGATGGCGAAGTTCGTCTTCCGCGGAAAATCCTGGAATACCTCGGGTGACCTGCCGAAGGTCGGCTCGCGGGCGTCGGATTTCCGACTCGTGGACGGAGACCTGCGTGACACCTCACTCGGCAACTGGAACGGGCGACGCAAAATCCTGAACGTCATACCGAGCATCGACACACCGGTCTGCGGTCAGTCGGTTAAGGTGTTCGACGAGAAGGCGCGCGAGTACGAGGACGTCGTGATGCTGATGATCTCCGTGGACACACCTTTCGCGCAGCAGCGCTTCTGCCGGGAATGCGATCTCGATGCCGTCGAGACGCTGTCGGCGATTCGCTCGGAGGGCTTCGGCGAGCATTACGGGGTTGCGATCCAGGACGGGCCGCTGAAAGGCTTCTTCGCCCGGGCGGTGTTGGTGCTCGACGAGAATGATGTCGTCGTGCACACGCAGCTGGTCGAGGATCTGACGGACGAACCGGACTACGGCGCAGCGTTGCGTGCGCTCGGAATGGACGAATGACACGAGGAACGGGTACGCAATGAGCGAGACACTGATATTCGAGCGATCACGGCGGGGTCGCCGTGCGGTGGCGCAGGCACCGGCCGGTGACGCACTGCGACCGGACCTGCCGGAGAAGTATTTGCGCACGAGCCGAACCGTGCTGCCGGCGGTGTCGGAACTGGAAACGGTGCGTCATTTCACGCGTCTGTCGCAGAAGAATTTCTCGATCGATACCCACTTCTATCCGCTCGGCTCCTGCACCATGAAGTACAACCCCAAGGCGTGTAACACGCTCGCGATGCTGCCGGAGTTTCTCGGCCGTCATCCGCTCGGCGACGTCGCCCACGGACAGGGTTTCCTCGAGTGCATGTACGAGCTGCAGGAGATGCTGAAAGCGGTCACCGGCATGCGCGGTGTCTCCCTCACGCCCATGGCGGGCGCCCAGGGCGAGTTCACGGGTGTCGCCATGATCAGGGCCTATCACCGGGCCCGCGGGGACGATGAACGGGTGGAGATACTGGTACCCGATGCGGCCCACGGGACGAATCCCGCGACGGCGACCATGTGCGGCTGCAAGGTGGTGGAACTGCCGACCGATTCGACCGGCGACGTGGACCTGAATGCACTGCGCGATGCGGTCGGGCCCCGGACTGCCGGGATCATGCTGACCAATCCCTCCACGCTGGGCGTGTTCGAGCGGCACATTCTCGAGATCTCGCGCATCGTCCACGAGGCCGGCGGACTGATGTACTACGACGGTGCGAACCTGAACGCGGTGCTCGGCAAGGTGCGGCCGATCGACATGGGTTTCGACGTGATCCACATGAATCTGCACAAGACGTTCTCGACGCCCCATGGCGGCGGCGGGCCGGGTTCCGGGGCTGTCGGCGTCGGCGAGAAGCTGCTGCCTTACCTGCCCATCCCGATCGTCGGACGCGAGGAGGGCACCGAGGCTCGTCGCTATCGGTGGCTGACGGAACAGGATGTGCCGGAGTCGATCGGCCGCCTCTCCGGCTTCATGGGTAACGCCGGCGTCCTGTTGCGGGCCTATGTGTACATGCGCATGGTGGGACGTGACGGCATGCGTCGCGTCGCCGAATTCGCGACGCTGAATGCAAACTATCTGATGGAGCGGCTGCGTGCGGAGGGCTTCGACCTGGCGTTCCCGGATCGCCGGGCGAGCCACGAATTCATCGTGACTCTGAAACGTCAGGCGAAGACTCTGCATGTCACGGCGATGGACTTCGCCAAAGCATTGCTCGATCACGGCTACCACGCCCCGACTACCTATTTCCCGCTGCTCGTCCCCGAGTGTCTGCTGATCGAACCGACGGAGACGGAATCCAAAGAGATGCTGGACGGTTTCGTGGAAGCCATGGCTGCCATCGGGCACCAGGCCGTCAGCGATGCGGACCGGCTGCACGGTGCGCCCTACACGACTCCCGTGCGTCGCCTCGACGACGTGAAGGCGGCGAAAGACCTCGATCTGGCCTGGCAGCCCGACGCGGCCTGAACGACGCGGTGGCGGACGGCATCGTCCCTGCGCCGGAACTTTGCGGCCCAGTACCTGACTCACTGCAGTGCGATCCGCCACAATAGGCGGCCTTGTCCGTTACGCCCGGAGAATCATGAAACGCATCCCTGTCCTGACACTGTTCGCCATCCTGTTCGCTCTGCCCCTCGCGGCCGCCGAGCAGCAGGCATGGACGGATACGCTGGAGCGTATCTCGTCGGGCGTCGTCTCCATCCGTGTCGACGCGACACGGGCCTTCGATACCGACTGGAATACGTCGACCCAGGCCACCGGATTCGTAGTCGACGCCGAGCGCGGGCTGATTCTGACGAATCGTCACGTCGTCACGCCCGGACCGGTGGTGGCGGAGGCGGTCTTCCTGAACAACGAGGAGGTGCCCCTCACACCCGTATACCGCGATCCGGTGCACGACTTCGGGTTCTTCAGCTACGATCCGGATGCGCTGCGTTTCATCGAACCGACGGAACTGGAACTCGCGCCGGCAGGTGCCCGTACGGGGCGGGAGATCCGGGTGGTCGGCAACGACGCGGGCGAACAGCTCTCCATCCTGGCCGGTACCATTGCCCGGCTGGACCGCCGGGCGCCGGAGTACGGGCGCGGCAAGTACAACGACTTCAACACCTTCTACCTGCAGGCGGCCTCGGGGACCTCCGGCGGGTCGTCCGGCTCGCCGGTCGTCGATATCGATGGCCGCGTCGTGGCCCTGAACGCGGGCGCCAACTCGAGCGCGGCCTCGAGCTTCTTCCTGCCGCTCGACCGGGTGAAGCGGGCACTCGATCTCATCCGCGCGGGCGAAGCGGTGACCCGCGGGACGCTGCAGACGGTCTTCGTCCGCAAACCCTACGACGAACTGGGACGACTCGGTCTGGATCCGGAGACCGAAGCCGCTGCCCGGGCCGCCTGGCCCGAGCAGACGGGTATGCTGACGGTCGCGGAGGTGTTGCCCGACTCGCCGGCCGACGGCCTGCTCGAGGTGGGCGATATCCTCGTCCGGGCAAACGGCGAGATCATTACCCAGTTCGTCCCGCTGAGTGACCTGCTGGACTCGAGCGTCGGGTCGAGCGTCCGCTTGGAACTGCGCCGCGGCGGCGAGCGCATCGAACACGACGTCACGGTGCAGGATCTCCACTCCATTACGCCGGACGAGTACATCGAATTCGGCGATGCCGTCGTGCATCGGCTGTCCTATCAGCAGGCGAGGCATTACAACCGGCCGATCGAGGGGATCTACGTTGCGAATCCGGGCTATGTGCTCAGCAATTCGGCGATCCCGCGGAGCGCCGTCATTACGGAGCTCGATTCCCGGCCGGTCAGCGATCTGGACGAGTTCGAATCCGTGCTCGCAGGACTCGCCGACGGGGCCCGAACGTCCGTACGATTCATAACATTGGAGGATCCCCGCAACAGCCAACTGCGATCCCTGCGCATCGACCGTCGGTGGTTCCCGGCGAAGCGCTGCGAGCGAAACGACGAGACCGGCATCTGGCCCTGCCGGGATCTCGCTCCGGGTCCCGAGCCCGAGCCGCCGGCAGTGGGCAGCACCCGGTTCCCGAGCGAGGACGATGAGCGTGCAGAGGTCCTGGCGCCCTCGCTCGTACTGGTCAATTTCGACCTCCCGTACACGGTTTCCGGTGTGGCGGAACGGCACTACTACGGTACGGGACTGATCGTGGATGACGAGCGAGGCCTCGTCATCGTGGACAGGAATACGGTGCCGGTGGCCATGGGAGACGTGCATCTGACATTCGCCGGCTCGCTCGAAGTGCCCGGCCGCGTCGAATACGTGCATCCCCTGCACAACCTCACCATCGTCTCCTACGATCCGGCACTGATCGGCGACACGCCGGTCCGGACGGCCCGCTTCAATACCGCGCCGGCGGAGCCGGGAGATTCACTCTGGGTCGTCGGACTGAAACCGGATCACCGCCTCGTGCGCCAACAGACACGGGTCGCGTCCGTGGATGCCCTCGTGCTGCCGCTGTCCCGGACCCTGCGGTTCCGCGATACCAACCTGGAGACCGTCTCCGTGGTGAACGCGCCGGATCAGGTCGACGGTGTGCTGGCGGACGAGCGGGGTCGGGTTGTCTCGCTGTGGTCGAGCTTCGCCTATCAGGGCGGCGGCGAAGCCAGCCAGGTGAACAAGGGCGTGCCGGCGGACCTCGTCAAGGAATTCGTCGACCTGGTCCGTGAGGGGGGCACACTGTATTCGCTGGAGGCCGAGCTCGCCTACCTGCCACTGGCGGCCGCCCGCAAGCTCGGATTGCCGGAGGAATGGGTGGCGCGCCTCGAGCGCCATCATCCGCAGCAGCGGCGCGCGCTCCAGGTGAAGCGTCTCGTCGCCGGATCACCGGCCGCGCGCCTCCTCGCCAATGGCGACATCGTGCTCAGCATCGACGGGCGGGTCGTGAATACCTTCCGTGACGTCGAAACGGCGACTCAGAAAGAAGCCGTGAAGATCGCCGTATGGCGGCGCGGGAGCGTGCGCGAAATCGACGTCGAGACCGTCGCGCTCGACGGCACCGGCATCGATCGTGCCATGATGTGGGCCGGCGCGCTCCTGCAGGAACCGCATCGGGCCATGGCGGCGCAGCGGGGCATCGAGCCTGACGGTGTCTATGTCGCCTACTTCAGTTACGGCTCACCGGCCACCCGTTACGGCCTCTGGGCCGGGCGGCGCATCGTCGAAGTCGACGGCAGGCCGACGCCAGATCTCGATGCCTTCCTCGAGGCGGTCCGCGGCAAGGAGGACCGGGAGTCCGTGCGGCTGAAGACGGTGAACTGGAACGGGGCCGTCGAGGTCATCACGCTCAAACTGGACAAGCAGTACTGGCCCGCCTACGAAATACGGCTGACCGGCGAGGGCTGGGAGCGCCGCCCGCTGGGGTGAGCGTCTCGCGCGGCCGGCACTTCCGTGCCACACCGACCGTTGCAACGGGCCGGCGGGACGATGAGGCCGCCGATCGGGATCGTGACGGGTGGCCAGACCGGCGTCGATCGCTCAGCCGCGTCCGTGCCCGAGCAGGGCGGCCAGCGCCGGCCACGTGGTGACCGGCAGGGAACAGCGTGTGCCCTCGCACACGTAGGCGACCGTCCCCTCGTCGGCGGGAAGGCGCAGCGCCAGAGATCCCGGCAGTGCTCCCTCATCGTCCGGGATCGCGCAGACCAGTCGGCGGGGCGCGTAGATGGCCGCGGCGTTGCGGCTCCAGCGTCCGATCTCGGGAGTCTCACCGCGGATGATCACGATCTCGGGCGGATCCAGATATTCCTCGAGCGCCGTGATGAGGCTGGCGTGGCCATGCGGATACTCGGTCATCGCCGGCCAGGCGGCGCGCAGGGTGCGTTCCGCGGCGCCGACATAGCGCTCCTCGCCGAGCAGAAATCCCAGACGGAGCAGGGCGCGCGCGGCGACCCCGTTGCCCGAGGGCATCGCCTCGTCCGCCAGTGGCTTCGTCCGGTGCAGGAGCGCTTCGTGGTCGTCCGCGGTGAAATAGAAGCCCCCGTTCTCCCGGTCCTCGAAATGGGTCAGCAGCACCTCGGCCAGATCGATCGCGAACCGCAGGCGGCCGGTATCCCACGCGGTCTGGCCCAGTTCCAGTAACGCGTCGATGAGGAAGGCGTGATCGTCCAGATAGGCCGGGAAACGTGCGCGGCCGTCTCTGTAGCTGGCCAGCAGCCGGCCTTCCTGCCAGAGCGTTGCGCGCAGGAAGTCCGCGGCCCGGACCGCCGCCCGGGCCAGATCGTCTCGCTGCAACGCCCTCGAGGTGATCGCCAGGCCGCGGATGGCCAGGGCATTCCAGCTCGTGAGTACTTTTTCGTCCCGGCCGGGTCGTACGCGCCGGTCGCGGGTGGCGAGCAACGCGCTGCGAGCGCGCTCGATCCGCTCCCGGAGCACGCCGGGATCGCTCTCCTCCTGTTCGGCCAGTGCCTCGATCGGACGGTGCACGTGCAGATGCCAGCGGCCCTCGAAATTGGGCTCCTGGTCCAGACCGAAGCAGGCCGCGACGAGGGGATAATCCTCCTCGCCCACGACGCTCCGCACCTCCTCCCGCGTCCAGACGTAGAAGCGTCCCTCCTCATCCTCCGAGTCCGCGTCCAGCGAGGAATGGAAGGCGCCTTCCGGCGAGCGCATCTCCCGCAGCATCCAGTCCGCGGTTTCGCCGGCGATGCGGCTCATCTCCGGATCACCTCCGGCGAGGCCGAGTTCGGCGTACAGAGCCATCAGCGGACCGTTGTCATAGAGCATCTTCTCGAAATGCGGGATGAGCCAGCGCTCGTCCACCGCGTAGCGGCAGAAGCCACCGCCGATCTGATCGAAGATTCCGCCCTCGGCCATGCGCGTCAGCGTAAGCGCCGCCATGTAAAGTGCCCGGACGTCCGGTTCGTCGTCTCCGGACGTCGCCCGCCAGTGGCGCAGCAGCCGCTCGATGTTGCTCGGGTGAGGGAACTTCGGGGCCGGTCCGAAGCCGCCCCAGCGGTCGTCGAAGCGTTCTTCGAGCGCCTCCCGGATCAGGGCGAGTGGAGACGCGTCGAGCGTCCGGTCCGGTTCCGCAGGGTCCGGGTCCAGTCGCGGGAAGACGTCGGCGAGTTGCCGGCCCTGGCTGCGGACCTCGTCCGGGTTGTCGTGGAAATGGGCGGCTACCCGGCGCAGGACGTCCCGGAAAGCGGGCATCCCGAAGCGAGCCTCCCGCGGGAAGTAGGTACCGCCGAAGAATGGCAGCTGTTCCTCGGGAGTCAGGAACATCGTCAGCGGCCAGCCTCCCGGCCGCTGGGCGATGAGCTGATGGGCGATCTGGTAGATCCGGTCGAGGTCGGGCCGCTCCTCCCGGTCGACCTTGATATTGACGAACAGCTCGTTCATGAGTGCCGCCGTCTCCTCGTCCTCGAACGACTCGTGCGCCATGACGTGGCACCAGTGACACGCGGAGTAGCCGATCGACAGCAGGATGGGCCGGCCGGTCCGGCCGGCGAGTTCCAGTGCCTCCCTGCCCCACGGATACCAGTCCACCGGGTTGCCCGCGTGCTGGAGCAGATAGGGGCTCGTTTCTCCGGCCAGATGGTTGGCGTCCCGGCCGCTTTCCTGGGTGGTCATTGCGTGCACCTCCGGTCGGCTGGTCGGTGACTATAACGCAGGGGCAGCCGGGATGAGGAAGGCCCGGCCCGGTGCTAGACTACGCGCCCATGTTCGACTACCCCCGGATCGACCCCGTCATCTTCTCCGTCGGCCCGCTCGGCGTGCGATGGTACGGGATGATGTACCTCATCGGCATCGTCGCCGGCTGGCTGCTGGCGAGGCGGCGCGCCCAGCGACCGGATTCGCCGGTTCGTCCGGACCAGCTGGACGACCTCGTCTTCTATGTGGCGCTCGGCGTCATGCTGGGCGGGCGGGTCGGTTACGTGTTCTTCTACGGGCTGGACGAATGGTTATCGGATCCTCTCTACCCGTTCAAGATCTGGGAAGGCGGCATGTCTTTTCATGGCGGGCTCATCGGCGTGCTGGTCGCCATGTGGCTGCTTGGCCGCCGCATCGGGCGCGGCTTCTTCGAGCTGACGGACTTCATCGCCCCGATGGTCCCGATCGGCCTGGGCGCGGGCCGCATCGGCAATTTCATCAACGGGGAGCTGTGGGGAAAACCGACCGATCTGCCCTGGGGTTTCCGGGTCGATGACGACGTATTCCAGGGATTCCGTGTCGGGCCCGAGGTGCTCCATCCCTCCCAGCTGTACGAGGCCCTGCTCGAGGGCCTCGTGCTGTTCGTGATCCTGTGGGTGTACTCGAGCCGGCCGCGGCCGACCATGGCAGTGTCCGGGGTGTTCCTGCTCGGCTACGGTGTCTTCCGTACGGCCGTGGAGTTCGTGCGGCTGCCCGACGACGGCGTCTACGTCGCATTCGGCTGGCTCACCCGGGGGCAGGTCCTCAGCATACCGATGATCGTCGCCGGGGCGATCCTGCTCGCTCTCGCTTATCGGGGCGCCGGGGCCCGTCCGGTCGAGGCCTGAGCGAATGCGCCAGTATCTCGACATGATGCGACTGGTGCGCGAGGAGGGCGTACGCAAGGAGGATCGCACCGGTACCGGCACGCTCAGCATCTTCGGCCACCAGATGCGCTTCGACCTGGCAGCGGGCTTTCCGATGGTGACGACCAAGAAGTTGCATACGCGTTCCATCATCCATGAACTGCTCTGGTTCCTGCGCGGCGACACCAACGTCGCCTATCTGCGCGAGCACGGCGTCAGCATCTGGGATGAATGGGCCGACGAGGATGGTGAT
>JARRPZ010000013.1:0-47078 GCA_037382365.1 Gammaproteobacteria bacterium | reverse complement strand
GCGGACGCGCTGGAACTCAGCGAGGAACAGATTATCGAGAATCTGATGTTCAACGCGGAGAAGACCCACGAGACCATCCAGGCGTCGATGCCGGACGATGCCGCGAAGCGCTGGTTCGGGCAGTCTCCGCCAGACCTCTCGTTGATCGCGCGCAGCCGTGGTGCCGACTATCTCTACAATTTCCTTCGGACTTTCTACATCGACGATACGCGGCCGACCGGCATGAACAACATGGTGCTGGCGGGGGCGAGCATGCCCCACGTGCTCTGGGAACTGCAGGGCCTGCAGCGCGCCGTTTACGAAGAGGTGACCGGACCGAATGGTGAGCCGGAGCAGAAGTTCAAGGAATTCGTGCAGGTGACGGAAGGCACGCTCACTGCAGAAGAGTACGACCAATTCGTGAGGGATACGGTGAATTTCCTCGATTTCATCAGTGAGCCCGTGCAGTTGCAGCGGCGCGTGATCGGTCTCTGGGTACTGGCATTTCTGGTGGTCTTCTTCATTTTCGCTTACATGCTGAAGAAAGAGATCTGGAAAGACGTACACTGAGGCAAAAGTCTGCTGCCGGGCACAGCGCCCCGCCGCAATGGAAAGTCAGAGGTAGACCATCATGGCGGTTATTGCCAACCGGCGCTCAGTGATGACCCTTTTCTCTCGTCCCACCGACATCCACAGTCACCGGGTGCGGCTCGTTCTGGCAGAGAAGAGCATCAATATCGAGATCGTCAACGTCCAGGGGCCGGAATTGCCGGAGGATCTGCTGGATCTGAACCCCTATCACAGCGTCCCGACCCTGGTGGACCGAGACCTCGTGCTCTACGATTCACGTGTGATCATCGAGTATCTCGACGAACGCTTTCCCCACCCGCCGCTGATGCCCGTGGATCCGGTCACCCGTGCTCATTTCCGGCTGGCACTGTTCCGCATCGAAACGGACTGGTACCGTTTCGCGGAGGAGATCGAGGAGGCCGGCGAGAAAAAGCAGGCGACGCGCTCCCGGAAGATGCTGAAGGAATCCATACTCTCGAGTGCCGATGTCTTCGCCGCCAAGGAATACTTTCTTAGCGACGAGTTTTCGCTCGTCGACGCCAGCATTGCTCCCATCCTATGGCGTCTGCCCGCATACAACATCGAGATCTCGAGCCGCAGCGGCGCCATCGAAGCGTACATGGACCGTATCTTCGCTCGGCCGTCATTCCGTCAGAGCCTCACCGAACTCGAACAGGAGATGCGGCTCTGAGCCGGCCCCGGGCCAGTCGATCATGACCTCCGGCCCCTCGATATCCAAGCGGCCCTATCTGGTGCGCGCCATGCACGAGTGGATGAGTGACAGCGGCCATACGCCGCACATCGTCGTGGACGCGACAGTAGACGGTGTCCATGTCCCGGAGCAGCATACGAAGGAAGGACGTATCGTCCTGAATATCAGTCATTCCGCCGCCCACGAACTCAGGCTGGACAACGATGCGGTCAGTTTCCGGGCCCGATTCGGCGGCACGCCCCACGACGTGTGGGTGCCGGTCGCGGCGATCCTCGGGATCTACGCGAGGGAGACCGGTCAGGGGATGATCTTCTCCCAGAACGACGACGGGCCCGAGCCGCCCGACGGCCCCGGCAGCAAGGATGAAGAGGGCACTGACGACGGCGGGCGCCCGACCCACCTGAGAGTCGTCAAGTAGGCGAGCCGGTCAACCGGCGCCCAGCAGGGTCCGGTCGATGAGGTCGCAAAGGCAGTGGATCGCGACCAGATGCACTTCCTGGATGCGCGCCGTGCGGTCCGCCGGTACCCTTATCTCCACGTCCTCCGGACCCAGCATGGCCGCCATACGGCCGCCATCGCGTCCCGTGAGTGCCAGCACCGGCATGCTCCGCTCGTGGGCGGCAGAGATACCGCGACAGACGTTCTCGGAATTACCCGAGGTCGAGATGGCCAGCAGTACGTCGCCGGGTCGCCCGAGGGCCCGTACCTGTTTGGCGAATATCTCCTCGTAGGCGTAGTCGTTGGAGATCGACGTGACGGTCGAGGAATCCGTCGTTAGCGCCATGGCCGGCAGGCCCGGGCGTTCCATCTCGAAGCGATTCAGCAGTTCCGAAGAGAAGTGCTGGGCATCGCCTGCCGATCCCCCGTTGCCGCAGGACAGAATCTTGCCGTCGTCCAGCAGACAACGGGTAAGCAACGCCCCGCCCGCTGCCACCGGCGCAAGTAACGCCTCCATCGCCGCCTGTTTGACGGCGATGCTCTCGGCAAAATGGTCTCTGACGACGTCCTCGGCTTCCATGAACGACTCTCTGATTGATGTGGTCATGCCCTTACGCCGGGCGGAAAGCATCCTTCAGCCATTGTAACCGCGCGTCACCGTCAGCGCCGACGTCGATGCCGACGACGTCGAAGCGGATCGGCAGCGCGGCGTGCTGCGGGTGGCGGCAGAGGAACTGTTCCGTCGCCAGTACGATGCGCCTCTGCTTCGTCGGCGAGATTGAATCGAGCGCCGTCAGGCGGGAGCCGGGTCCGCGGCAGCGGACCTCGGCGATCACCAGTACGTCCGGTGCCCGCATCACGAGGTCGATCTCGCCCAGGCGGCATCGGTAGTTCGTGGCGAGGCAGTCCAGCCCCGCTCTGTGCAGGTGTTGTCGGGCCAGCGCCTCGGCATCATCGCCTAGTCGCTGGCGTCGGGTTCTTCCCAAGACCGCGCTCCCGGCGTCTGCAGCGGTTCACCGAGCGGGATCCGGTATACGCCCGGGACATCCGCCTCGTCCAGCGTGTCCGGCACCGGTTCCGCTACCGCGACGATTTCTCCTCCCTCGAATTTCGCGAAGGGCAGTCGCCGGTGAACGCGGCCGTCGAGGCTCATCGACAGTTCACCGGTCATGCCGACGAGAGGCTCCTGCAGAGAACCGTTCCCCGCCTGCAGCGCACCGACGAGACGGTAGGCGTCATAGCCCATGGCATTCAATCTCGAGAGTTGCTCTGATGCCGGCCACAGCGATTCGTAGGTCTGTCGCATGTCCACGATGTCGGCGCCTTCGGACACGATCCAGGGGATTTCCGGGAACAGCACCCCGTTCAGGTCCGAATTGCTGCGCCCGTCACGACCGTTGACCGCCGATGTCGCGTAGACCGGTATGTCACCGGCGTAATGGAATCGTAGCTGCGGGCGCAACAATCGCGCGCGGGTGCCGTCGGCAGCGAGGAATATGAAATCGACGTCGCCGCGCCTGCGTGGTTCGAATTGAACCGGTTCGCCGAGCACGCGGCGCAGCTCGCGGTAACGCGCAACGCTCTCGTCGAGCAGCAGCAGGCTCTCGATGGGATCGGAGAAATCCGATTCGCTGGCCTCGTAACGGCGAAAATCCAGCAGCCGTCCCCCCGATGCCTGCAGCGATGCCGCGAAGGCATCGAGTACGCGGTCTCCCCATTCCGATCGCGGGATCAGCGCGACGCCCCGCGGCCGGTCGTCGAGTACGGCGCGTGAACCCACCTGCGCCGCCTCGTCCTCCGGGGCGAGTGCGAACTGGTAGAAGCGTGCGGGGGACTGAATCTCCTCCGGCAACGTATTCAGAGCGAGGGTGGGGACCTGGATTTCGATGCCGGTGGCTATATCCATCACCGACGATTTCAGCAGCGGCCCGATCACGAACTCCGCGCCTTCCTCCAGCGCCCGGCGATAGCTGGAGACGTTGCCGTCGGCGGCCACGTCGTAGAAACGCAGGACGGGGCGCGGTCCTTCCCGCAGGGCGTTGTACCAGGCGCCGAGCATGCCCTCCCGGATGGCGACGCCCGCCGCGCCGCTCCTGCCGGACAAAGGCAGCAGTACCGCGATCTGCCTCGGGTAGGCACCCGTGGCGAGTTCGACGTCCAGCAGAGACGGCAGCAGGTCGGCGGATGCGGGATGATCCGGGTACTCCCGGCGCCAGTCGATCAGACCGCGACGGAATGCCACCGGATCGTCGGCCGAGCCGGCCCCGATCAGTCCGAGCGCGAGCCATCCCCTCACCGTCGGATCGTTCGTCTCCGCAAGCGCTTCTTCGAGTGTCGCTGGCGGTGTCGCAATGAGCCCGGCCCAGATGATGTCGTGGTTGCGGCGTACTTCCGTGGCGCCGTCGAGCCAGAGCTCCCGGCGAACCAGCAGCGCCAGGCCGTCGAGTGGGCGACCTGTATCGAAGAGAGCCGTTCCTCTGAGCGCGTCTCGCCGGAGTCTCTGTTCGACCCGAAGTTCGAGGTCGCCCAGCGATGCCAGCTTGTCGAGCGCGGCGTCCGGTCTGCCTACGGCCAGATCGAGGCGCGCTGCCGTCAACGTCCAGTCCGCCCGGGCATCAGGATCGTCAGGCGGCGTGGTGGAAGCGAACGCATTGCTCGCGCGTGCGGTGTCTCCCGCCAGCAGCCATTCTTCGACCGCCAGCAGGGTCAGACGATTGCGCTCGCCGCCCTGGACGTCGCCGGCGAGGGCGATATAGATGCGAGCGGCGTCCTGATGCCGTCCCGCTTCGGACAGCGAGTCCGCTCGCACTTCCGCCTGACGGTAGTCGCCGCTGGTCGGTGTCGTCTGGCAGCCGGCCGCGAAGAGGGCGATGAGCAGCACACCGGCCAGCCTGCGCCAGACTTGCCCCGGCACGTCGTTGCCATGCACGATGCGATGATTCCTCATGAACGATCCCGAGATGCCCAGAGCCCGTGAAGACAGCGTTGCAGTGTCCGAGAACGCCGGAACGCTGTACGTCGTCGCCACGCCGATCGGCAATCTGGAGGATCTCTCGCCCCGGGCGCGGCGGACGCTGGCGTCCGTCGATCTCGTCGCAGCGGAGGATACCCGGCACACTCGTCGATTGCTAACGCATTTCGGTGTTCGGACACCGCTTTTCGCGCTGCACGAGCACAACGAGGATCGGGCTTCGGCGGCGCTGGTCGGGCGTCTTCGCAAGGGCGAGAGCGTCGCCATCGTCAGCGATGCCGGCACGCCGCTCGTCAGCGATCCCGGTTATCGCCTGGTGCGGGCTGCAGCCGCAGCGGGTATTGCGGTGTCCCCGGTGCCCGGTGCCTGCGCGGCCATCGCGGCTCTGAGCGCCGCCGGGCTGGCTACCGACAGCTTTCTGTTCCTGGGCTTTCCGCCGCCGAAACGCGAGGCCCGGCGGCGCCTGCTCGAATCATTGTGCGGGGAGCCCCGCACGCTCGTCCTGTACGAGGCCGTCCACCGCTGCGGCGAACTCCTGGCGGACCTGGTGACCGTATTCGGCGAGGACAGGCCCGCCGTTCTGGCCCGTGAGCTCACGAAGCAGCACGAGACATTCCATCGTGGGTCCGCCGGTGATCTGGCGAGCGCCTGGACGGTCGGCGCGATCGAGCCGCGTGGTGAATTCGTCGTGTGCGTTGGCGGTGCGCCGGCGGAGCGTGCCGACACGGGGGAGAGCGAGCGCGTGCTCCGTCTGCTGCTCGCGGAACTCCCCGTGAGCACGGCCGCGCGTCTGGCCGCGGAGATCACCGGCATGGCACGTAACGACCTGTACCGCCAGGCCCTGGAGATACGGGCGGAGAACGGCGGAGGTGCTTGATTCCGCCGCTTCCATCCCCTAATTTTGTTGCGGGAGCCGGCCAGGCAATCGCCCCGCCTCGCGCGGGGAGGAAAGTCCGGGCTCCATCGGACAGGACGCCAGGTAACGCCTGGGGGGCGCGAGCCCACGGAAAGTGCAACAGAAAGCAGACCGCCGAAGTGCCGCAAGGCACTGGCAAGGGTGAAACGGTGCGGTAAGAGCGCACCGCGCGGGTGGTAACACGCCGCGGCACGGTAAACCCCGTCCGGAGCAAGACCAAATAGGGGAGTGCGCGGCGCGAGCCGCACCGTCGGTCCCGAACGGACTCCCGGGTAGGTCGCTCGAGGCAACCGGTGACGGTTGTCCCAGATGAATGATTGCCCTCGACAGAACCCGGCTTATCGGCCGGCTCCCCACTTCCCGCGACACCGCACCCGGTCCGCAACCCTGCCCAAGTGGGGAGGACCGAGGCCCTCAGCGGAGGCCATTTGCGCAATTCCCGCGCCCGGCACCGGCATCGCGTCCCTTGTCGCCAGCCGCCGACACGGAGTTCACGGGCTCCTGAGGAGGCCCATTCAAGCTACTGATTTACGTGTCTATATACTCAGTGGCTATCCCCGTGTGATCGGGTGTTTTCCTGCTAAGTCCCTGTACCACCAGTGATATTTCAGCGTCCGATATTGACGCCTTTCAGGACGGTCCCTATAGTGTCGAAAAGTGGCCGAGGTGCCACAAAAGTCACGCTGGACGCCAAAGGGCGTATGGCCATACCGACGCGCTACCGCGAGCGTCTCGCGGCGCGTTGCGATGGCCATGTCGTCGTTACCGTGGACCGGGATTACTGCCTCCTTATATATCCACTGCCGGACTGGGAAGAGATCGAACGCAAACTGATCCGGCTGCCGGCGCTGAACCGGAAGGCACGTCGCCTGCAGCGCCTGATGGTGGGCTACGCGACCGAACTCGAACTCGACGGGCATGGTCGCATTCTTCTCCCCAAAGAGCTACGGGAGTTCGCCGGGCTCGAGAAGCAGACACTGCTGATCGGGCAGGGCAACAAATTCGAGTTGTGGGACGAGGAGCGCTGGAATGAACGGCGCGACTCCTGGTTGGCAGACGAGGAAGGCGACGAGTTACCCCTGACGGCGGAACTCGAATCGCTTTCCCTTTGAAGAAGAGGATGGTTGATCCCGCGTGGCTGAGCACATCCCGGTCCTTTTGGCAGAGGTGCTCGAGGGGCTGGCGATACGGACCGACGGTCTTTATATCGACGCGACCTTCGGTCGGGGCGGTCACAGCGCGGCGATCCTCGAGCGACTGGGTCCTGCGGGACGGCTGCTGGCAGTAGATCGGGATGCCGATGCGGTCGCCTACGGACGGGAACGGTTCTCGGGTGACAGAAGATTCCGGATCGAAAGGGGGAACTTCTCGGGTCTCGGCGCCATCGCGGTGAGGCACGGCTTCGGCGGCAGGACCGACGGGATCCTCTTCGATCTCGGGGTCTCGTCGCCGCAGCTGGACGAAGCGGACCGCGGATTCAGCTTCATGCAGGACGGACCGCTGGATATGCGCATGGACAGGGACGAGGGCCGGAGTGCCGGAGACTGGCTGGATCAGGTATCGGAGCGCGAGTTGCGAGACGTGTTGAAGACTTACGGCGAGGAGAAGCAGGCGGCCCGTATCGCCAGAGCAATCCTCCGCGCGCGCGAGGCGGGCTCCATACGGCGCACGCGACAACTCGCCGAGATCGTCGAGTCCGTACAGGGTCGCCGTCGGCCCGGTGATCGCCACCCGGCCACGAAGACCTTCCAGGCGATCCGCATCCGCATCAACCGGGAGCTGGAAGCCATTACCGACGCGTTGTCGCAGGTCCGCGAAATCCTGGCGCCCGGCGGGCGCCTGGCCGTGATCAGTTTCCATTCGCTGGAGGACCGCATCGTGAAGCGGTTCATGCGCGACGCGGCGCTGGACGATCCGCGCTACCGCGGACTGCCGGAGGTGCCTCGGGAAGCCCGCGCGTGGCTGCGTGTGGCGGGCAAGGCGCGGACCGCGGCCGCCGCCGAGGCAGCGGCCAATCCCCGCGCGAGAAGCGCGCGGCTGCGCGTGGCGGAGAAGTTGTCTTGAGCGGCGAGCGGAAGAAATTGCCGCCGACGGTCCCTGTGGGGCTGATGCTGGTCCTGGCGATGGCCTGCGTCGCCTCCGCGATGGCCATCGTCTACACGCGCCAGCAGGCGCGCGAGCTGTTCGTCGAATTGCAGGCGCTCAGCAGTGAGCGCGACGCACTGAACATCGATTGGGGCCGGCTGCAGATCGAACAGAGCGCCTACGCGACCCACGCCCGGGTGGAGCGACTGGCCCGCCGCGAACTCGCGCTCGAAAGACCGCAGACGAGTGACATCTACATCGTGAAACCGGAATGAAGAAGGGCGCGCAGAAAAAGGAGCAGGCGGCACGACGGTTCCGTAACCGCAGTACGCTGGTGCTCGGCTTCTTCGCAGCGTTCGCAGCGGCGCTGGGCGCCCGTGCGCTGGATCTGCAGGTGCTGCGGAACGATTTCCTCGCGAAGGAGGCCGACGCGCGACACCTGCGTACCGCCAGGATCTCGGCGCACCGGGGCACCATCACCGATCGCAACGGCGAGCCGCTCGCCGTCTCCACGCCGGTGGACAGCGTCTGGGCCGATCCCGGCCAGCTCGTGCCGGCAGTGGACGCCTTGCCGCGGCTCGCGCGGATGCTGGGGCTCGATACCGAGCAGCTCAAGCGCCGGCTTACCCGCAACATGGATAAGGAGTTCGTCTACCTGAAGCGGCATCTGCCGCCGGACGAGGCCGCCCGGGTGCTGTCCGAGGAACTGCCGGGTGTGAATGTCCTGCGTGAATACCGTCGTTTCTACCCGGCCGGAGAGGTGACCGGACACCTCATCGGCTTCACGAATATCGACGACGAGGGTCAGGAGGGTCTCGAGCTCGCCTTCGATCACTGGCTCGTCGGAGAACGCGGCGAGAAGCGGGTGCTGAAGGACAATCGTGGCCGTTCCATCGAGGACGTGGAGAGCATCCGACCGCCCCAGCACGGTCGTACCCTGGCCGCCAGCATCGATCTCACCATCCAGTATCTGGCTTACCGGGAGTTGAAGGCGGCGGTCCGGCGTCACCGGGCGGCGTCCGGCTCGGTCGTCGTGCTGGACGTGGATACCGGCGAAGTGCTGGCCATGGTCAATCAGCCGGCCTACAACCCGAACGATCGTTCCCAGTTCTCCGTCGAGCGTTACAGAAATCGTGCCGTCACCGACATACTGGAGCCCGGCTCCAGCGTGAAGCCGCTGATCGTGGCCGCGGCCCTCGAGAGCGGGCGTTTCGATCCCGCCAGCCTGGTCGATACCGGGCCCGGCTGGATAGAGGTGGGTGCGAAGCGCATCGAGGACAGCCGCGATCTCGGTCGTATCGACCTGACGACGGTCCTCGCCCTGTCCAGCAACGTCGGCATGACCCGGGTCGCCATGTCGCTGGAGCCGGAACAGCTCTGGCAGACCCTTGCCGGTTTCGGCATCGGCAGTCTCACCTCCTGTGGTTTCCCCGGTGAATCGGCGGGTCTGTTGAGCCACTTCAGCCACTGGCAGCCGATCAGCCAGGCCACGCTGGCCTACGGCTACGGCCTGTCGGTGACACCGCTGCAGCTCGCTCGTGCCTACGCGGTCATCGGCAGCGGCGGGCTCATGCGACCGGTGTCCCTCCTGGCCCTGGATCAGCCGCCGCCGGGCGTGCGCGTGGTGAGCGAGACCACCTCGCAGCAGGTTCTGAGCATGATGGAGCAGGTCGTGCTGCCGGGGGGCACCGGCACCCGTGCCGGTATCCCCGGTTACCGCATCGCGGGCAAGACCGGTACCGCACGAAAATTCTCGACGGGGGGCTATTCCGAGGACCGGTATCTGGCCATCTTCGCCGGCCTGGCGCCGGCCAGCGATCCGCGCCTCTCGATCGTGGTCATGATCGACGAGCCCCGCGGCGAAGCCTATTACGGGGGCGAAGTGGCGGCGCCGGTGTTCGCCCGCATCGCGGCGGAATCATTGCGGCTGCTGGCCGTCGCACCGGACGACCTGCCGGCACGCAAACCCGGCGAGATCGTGCAGGCGATGGGACGATGAGTGCCGTGGCGAAGACAGTCGCATCGCGGAAGACTCTGGATGCGCTGCTGGCGGGCATCGCGGACGCGCCCGCAGTGGAGATCGGCGACATCGTGCTCGACAGCCGCCGCGTGACGCCGGGCGGCGTCTTCTTCGCCTGCGGCGGCACGGCCGGGCATGGTCTCGACCATGTCGAAGGAGCGCTCCGCGCCGGGGCGGCGGCCGTCGTATGGGAACCGGCCCCCGGTATGGCGCCGCCGACGGGTTTGCCGATTCCTGCGATCGCCGTGCCCGGGCTGCGCGGACATCTCGGCGCGGTCGCCGATCGCTGGTTCGGCGCCCCGTCTGCACAACTGGACGTGGTCGGTATCACGGGCACCAATGGGAAGAGCAGCGTGAGCTGGCTGCTGGCCGACGCGCTCGGCCGCCTCGGGCGGCGCTGTGCCTATCTCGGCACGCTGGGATCGGGATTGCCGGGCGACCTCGAGGAGTCGATGCTCACGACGCCCGACGTCATCGAGCTGCACAGGCGGCTGGCTGGCTTCGTCGAACGCGGTGCCGACGCAGCGGCGATCGAGGTCTCTTCTCACGCGCTGGATCAGGGCCGGACCGACGGGGTGCGGCTGGCGGCTGCCGCCTTCGTCAATCTCAGCCGCGACCATCTGGATTATCACGGCAGCATGGAAGCCTACGGGGAAGCCAAGGCGAAGCTGATGGCGGCACCCGGACTGGAGCGGCGGGTCATCAACGTCGACGATGCCTTTGGTGCCCGCCTGGCACGACGCCATGCCGATACGGCCCTGGCCGTCACGCGGCATGATGTGCCGTTCGCCGGCCGACGGCTCGCGATCACCGATACCGTACTCGCCGGTGACGGCATCCGTTTCGCCTTCACGGGGCCTGGGGGCAGCGGATGCGTGCGCGCCCGCCTGCGCGGCGAGTTCAACGTGGAGAATCTCGCCGTGGTCCTCGGATTGTTGCTCGAGAGTGGCGTGCCGGCGGATGAGGCGGCCCGGGTCCTCGGCGAGATCAGCCCGCCGCCGGGGCGGCTGCAGACCGTCGGGGACGGGGCTCCGTTGGTCGTCGTCGACTATGCACACACGCCGGGGGCGCTGGAATCGGTACTGGCGGCACTCCGCCCGCATTGCCGGGGACAGCTCTGGTGCGTCTTCGGCTGTGGCGGAGACCGGGACCCCGGCAAACGCCCGCTGATGGCCCGGGCGGCCGCCGTCGCCGACCGGGTGATCGTCACCAGTGACAATCCCCGCAGCGAGGATCCGCTACGGATCATCGACGACATCATGGCTGGTGCTCCGGCAGCCGGGCGATTCCGGGCGATAGCGGATCGGCGCCAGGCGATACGCGAGGCGATCCGATCGGCGGCCGTCGAGGACTGCGTCCTCGTCGCCGGTCGTGGCCATGAGCGCCACCAGGTCATGGCGGCGGGTCCGCGGCCTTTCGACGACGCAGCCGAGGCACTCTCCGCGCTGCGCGGGAGGACGGCGATATGAGCGCCGGCACCATGCGCGAGACCGCGGGGATCGTCGGCGGAGAACTCGCCGGGGAGAACCGTCCGTGGGCGGGGGTCAGCACCGATACGCGCCATATCGTCGAGGGCCAGTTGTTCTTCGCCCTGAGTGGCCCGAATTTCGACGGCAATGATTACGTGGGCGCGGCCGGCGAGCGGGGCGCCGCGGGTGCCGTTGTCACCCGGCTGAGCGCCGTCGCACTGCCGCAGATCCGGGTCGGGGACGCACGTGCCGCACTCGGTCGCCTGGGGGCCGAATGGCGCAACCGGTCTTCGGCAACGGTGATCGGTATCACCGGCAGCAACGGCAAGACGACGGTCAAGGAACTGATTGCCTCCTGCCTGGGCCGGACGGTACTCGCGACGCAGGGCAATCTGAACAACGAGATCGGCCTTCCCCTGATGCTGCTGCGCCTGGAGGACGAGCACGAATACGGCGTGTTCGAGATGGGCTGCAGCCGGCCCGGCGACATCGCCTGGCTGGCCGGGCTGGCACGACCGGACATCGGTGTCGTAACCAACGCCGGTCCCGCCCACCTTGAAGGTCTCGGCAGCATCGAAGGTGTGGCCAGGACGAAAGGCGAGATGTTTCAGGCACTGGGGCCGGAGGGAACCGCCGTCATCAACGCCGATGATCCCTGGTGCGGGTTCTGGGAGACTCTGGCCGGCCCGGCCCGGGTAGTGACTTTCGGATTGCGCAATGCGGCCGACGTGACTGCGACGGGCATCCGGCCCACGTCCGCAGGAAGCCGGTTCCTGCTTACCGCCGGCGACGATGCCGCCGAGGTCGAGCTGCCGTTGCCGGGCGAACACAACGTGGCGAATGCCTGCTGCGCGGCGGCGGCGTCGCTGGCCGCCGGCGTCGCGCTGGAGCAGGCAGCGCATGGCCTTACCGGCGCGCGCAACATCGGCGGGCGCATGGTTCGTCGCGAGTCTGCACTCGGCGCGGTCGTCTGGGACGACACCTATAACGCCAATCCGACGTCGCTCGCCGCGGGTGCGAGCTTCGTTGCCTCGGTACCGGGTGCCGGGTGGGTCGTCGCCGGCGACATGCTCGAGCTCGGGCCCGACGCTGCGGCGATACACGAGGCGGCCGGCGCGGATCTCCGGGCCGCGGGCATCGAACGCGTCTACTGCCTCGGTCAACTCTGCCGCCATCTCGCGACGGGCTTCGGCAGCGGTGCGACCTGGTACGAGAGTGTGGACACGCTCGTCGCGGCTCTGCAGTCGGACCTCCGGGAGGGCGTGAACCTGCTTGTCAAGGGTTCCCGGGGCATGCGTATGGAGCGCGTCGTCGAGGCGCTCACCGAAGGCCGGGGGGGCTGACATGCTGCTCTGGCTCACCGAATACCTCGTCCGATACGAATCCGGTTTCAACGTCTTCGGCTACCTGACGATGCGGGCGATCCTGGGTGCCCTGACCGCCCTCCTGATCTGTTTCCTGCTGGGGCCTCTCATGATCGCCCGGCTGTCCCTGCGCCAGATCGGTCAGACGGTCCGGGATGACGGTCCCGCCACGCATCTGTTGAAGGCGGGTACGCCGACGATGGGCGGCGCACTGATACTGATCGCGATCGCGATCAGTACGCTGCTGTGGGCAGACCTGACCAATCGTTTCGTCTGGGTCGTGCTGCTGGTGATGCTCGCTTTCGGTGTGATCGGCTTCATCGATGATTACAAGAAGCTCATACTGAAAGATCCCACCGGACTCGCGCCGCGCTTCAAACTGTTCTGGCAGTCGATGTTTGCGATAGCGGCTGCTGTCTTCCTCTACGCGACCGCCGTCGATCCCGTGGAAACGTCGCTCCTCGTCCCGTTCCTGAAGGACATCGCGATCCCCCTGGGCGCGGCACAGATGGTGGTCACCTACTTCTACATCGTCGGTTTCAGCAATGCAGTCAATCTCACCGACGGACTGGACGGCCTGGCGATCATGCCCTCGGTGCTGGTCGGCGGCGCGCTGGGTGTGTTCGCCTATGTGACCGGGAATATCAACTTCTCGGAATACCTCGGCATCCCCTATGTCGCAGGCACCGGCGAGATACTGGTGTTCTGCGCGGCCCTGTCGGGTGCGGGCCTCGGTTTCCTGTGGTTCAACACCTACCCGGCACAGGTGTTCATGGGTGACATAGGCGCACTGGCGCTGGGTGCCGCGCTCGGCACGGTGGCCGTCGTCACGCGCCAGGAACTCATTCTCGCCGTCATGGGCGGCGTGTTCGTCGTCGAGACCGTGTCGGTGATGATGCAGGTCGTCTCGTACAAGCTCACGGGTCGACGCATCTTCCGCATGGCGCCGCTGCACCATCACTTCGAGCTGAAGGGGTGGGCGGAGCCGAAAGTCATCGTCCGCTTCTGGATCATCACGGTCGTGCTGGTCCTGATCGGCCTGTCGAGTCTGAAGATCCGATGATGGGCTGCGGCAACAAGCGGCGCGAAGCTGCCGGAAGCGTAACGGCCGGACGCGGCAGCGCTGCCGTGAACCTCGTACTCGGCCTCGGCGCAACCGGTCAGTCGGTCGCCCGCTGGCTGTCACGCCGGGGGCAGCAGGCCCGGTTCGCCGACAGCCGTCGCGAGCCTGCCGGCCTGAATGCTCTGCGTTCGCTGCTGCCGCATGCGGATGTCCATACCGGTCCCTTCGACGTCTCGCTCCTCGACGGCGTCGAACGCGTCGTCGTTTCTCCGGGGATCCGCGACGAGGACCCGTTCCTGGCCGCCGCGCGCGAGCGTGGTCTGCCCGTGCTCTCCGACATCGACCTGTTCGTCTCCGAAGCGAAGGCGCCGGTCGCTGCCGTCACCGGTTCGAATGGCAAGAGCACCGTCGTCTCGTTGCTGAGCGCACTGTGTGCGGGCGCCGGGGTGAAGGCGCTGGCGGGAGCGAACCTCGGAACGCCGGTACTGGATCTGCTCACCGAGCCACGGCCGGACTACTATCTCCTCGAATTGTCGAGCTTCCAGCTTCAGCGCACGTCACGCCTGCCGGCGCGGGTGGCCACCGTGCTCAACGTCAGCGCCGATCATCTCGACTGGCACGGGTCGCTGGATGCTTATGCGCGTGCGAAATACCGCATCTACCGCGATGCCGAGGTCGCCGTCGTCAACCGGGCCGAGGCGCCGCCTGCCGGCGTGACGCTGCCTGCCAGGCGCATCAGTTTCGGTGCGGATGCCCCCGGCGCAGGCCAGTACGGTCTGCGCGAGGCGGCCGGCGAGTGGTGGCTCGCGCGGGGCGACGAGGACCTGCTGCCCGTCGGTGCCCTGCATCTCTTCGGTCGCCACAACTGGCTGAACGTGCTCGCCGCCCTCGCCATGGGCGAAGCCATGGGCCTTGAAATGGACGCCATGGTGGAGACGGCGATCGAGTTCTCGGGCCTCGCCCACCGCAGCGAGTTCGTCGCCGAGCGTGACGGTGTCGCCTGGATCAACGATTCGAAGGGGACGAACGTGGGGGCTGCCGTAGCTGCCGTGCAGGGCATCCCGGGTCCGGTCGTGCTGATCGCCGGCGGCGACGGCAAGGGCGCGAGCTTCGAGCCTCTGGCCGCCGCGCTGAAAGGGCGGCTGCGTGGCGCGGTGCTGATCGGCCGCGATGCCCGCCTTCTCGCCGACGCGCTGACGCCGCTCGCACCGACCGAGATCGTGGCGGACATGGACCGGGCGGTCGTGCGGGCCGCAGAACTGGCCCGGCCCGGTGACACGGTGATCCTGGCGCCGGCCTGCGCGAGTCTGGACATGTTCAGCGATTATCGGGCGAGGGGAGAGGCATTCCGGCGCGCGGTGGAGGGACTCGGTCAATGAGCGCGACCACGTCCGCAGCGCTGCCGTTCCCGGTGCGGCTGGTGCCCCAGCCTTCGCTGGACACGTGGCTGGTCGCACTCACCCTCACTTTGCTGATGGGCGGGCTGGTCATCCTGGCCTCTGCGTCCATCGCCGTCGCCGACGGGGGCGAGGCGGGAAGCTTCGCTTTCGTATGGCGTCAGTTGCTGGCGATCGTCGTCGGACTCGGCGCGGCGCTCTTCATGCTCTGTGTCCCCACCGTCGCGTGGCAGCGCAGCGGGTTCCTGGTGCTGCTGATCGCGCTGGGGCTCCTCGCGCTGGTGTTGGTCCCCGGCTTCGGCCATTCCGTCAACGGGGCGACGCGGTGGGTGAAGCTGGGAGGTATCAGCATCCAGGTATCCGAGCCCGCCCGGCTGGCGGTGATCCTCTACCTCCGCCCGGCTGGCGGTGATCCTCTACCTCGCCGGCTACATGGTGCGGCGGAGTGCGGATCTCAGCAGTCACTTCGTGGGCTTCCTCAAGCCCATGTTGCTGATCAGCCTCGCCGCGGGGCTGTTGCTGGCCGAGCCCGATTTCGGGGCGGCGACCGTGCTGGTGGCCACCGCACTCGCCATGCTCTTTGCGGGCGGGGCACGAATTCGCGATTTCCTGGTGTTCTTCCTGGCCGCGGTCCTGGCTCTCGCGGTACTGGCGATCACGTCGCCCTACCGCATGCGGCGCCTGACCGCCTTCCTGAACCCCTGGGAGGATCCCTACGACAGCGGATTCCAGTTGACCCAGTCCCTGATCGCCATCGGCCGCGGGGAGTGGTTCGGCGTGGGGCCATCGGCCGCGGGGAGTGGTTCGGCGTGGGGCTCGGGGCGAGCGTTCAAAAGATGTTCTACCTGCCGGAGGCCCACACCGACTTCGTCTACGCGGTCTTCGCAGAAGAGTTCGGCCTGCTCGGCTCCCTGGCCCTGATCGCGCTGTTCCTCGCCCTGGTCTGGAGGATCCTCCTCATCGCCCGCCGGCTCGCCGCCGCCGATCAGTGGTTTCAGGCCTACGCCGTATTCGGATTCGGCATCTGGCTCGGCCTGCAGGCTTTCATCAACATGGGCGTCAACATGGGCCTGCTGCCGACCAAGGGCCTGCCACTGCCCCTCGTGAGCTACGGCAGGAGCAGCCTGGTCGTCACGCTGGCCGGGATCGGCTTCGTGCTGCGAGCCTGCCACGAGTTGACCGCCGCCCCGGTTCGCCGCACCCGGGGTAAGCGCCGGAGGGCGGCATCATGAGCGGGCGGCCCATCCTGATCATGGCCGGCGGCACCGGAGGCCATGTTTACCCGGCGCTCGCCGTTGCCGATGCGCTGCGCGACCGGGCACAGGACGTCGTGTGGCTGGGCACACGGCGCGGTCTCGAGGCCCGGGTCGTACCGGCGGCCGGTATCGAGATCGAGTGGATCCGGATCTCGGGACTCCGCGGCAAGGGGCTCGCGACCCGTCTGCTGGCGCCTTTCAGACTTCTCGCCGCCCTCTCCCAGTCCCTGAGGGTCATGGCCCGGCGCCGTCCGGCCGCCGTGCTCGGCATGGGCGGCTTCGTGAGCGGACCGGGCGGGGTGGCAGCCTGGCTCACCGGCCGCCCGTTGATCATCCACGAACAAAACGCGGTACCAGGACTCACCAACAGGCTTCTGGCTGGGTTCGCCCGGGTTGTGCTGCAGGCCTTCCCGGGCAGCTTTTCCAGCCGCATACCCGCACGCACGGTCGGCAACCCCGTGCGTCGCGACATCGCCGCCCTGCCGCCGCCGGCCGAGCGGCTGGAGGGTCGCTCCGGCCCTCTCCGGTTGCTCGTCCTCGGCGGCAGCCAGGGGGCCCGCGCCCTGAACCGGCTCGTCCCCGATGCGCTCGCACTGCTGGCGCCGGGGCAGCGGCCGGAGGTCCGGCATCAGGCCGGCGAGCGGACTCTCGACGTGGCCCGTGACGCCTATCGGGCGGCAGACGTCGCGGCGGAGATCTCTCCGTTCATCGACGACATGGCCGGCGCCTACGCCTGGGCCGACCTGGTGATCTGCCGGGCCGGCGCGCTGACCGTCGCCGAGGTCGCGGCGGCCGGGCTGCCGGCGGTCTTCATCCCGTTCCCGGCGGCGGTGGACGATCATCAGACGGCCAATGCTTCCGTGCTGGTCGAGGCCGGCGCGGCCCTCATTGTCCAGGAGCGGGACCTGTCCGCCGAGATTCTCGTCGACTCGATCCGCGAACTGGGCAGCGATCGCGACCGCCTCCTGGTACGCGCCGAGAAGGCACGCGCCGTCGCGTCCCCCCGGGCGCTGGAGACCATCGCCGACATCTGCCTCGAGGCGGCGGGAGGCGAGACATGATCGATCGCATGCGCCGCGTCCACTGCATCCACTTCGTCGGCATCGGCGGTGCCGGCATGGGCGGTATCGCCGAGGTGCTCCTGAATCAGGGCTACGAGGTGCGCGGTTCCGATCTGCGTGCGAACGCGACCACGCGGCGCCTGGAATCACGCGGTGCGGACGTGCGCATCGGCCACGATCCGGCCAATGTGGAAGGGGTCGACGTCGTCGTCATCTCGAGTGCCGTGACGCCGGATAATCCGGAAGTCGTCGCCGCGCAGCAGCGTCGCTGTCCGGTCGTGCAGCGTGCCGAGATGCTCGGTGAGCTCATGCGTTTCAGCCGCAAGTCGATCGCCGTCGCCGGGACCCACGGCAAGACCACGACGACGAGCCTGATCGCCAGCGTGCTGGCGGAAGGCGGACTCGATCCCACTTTCGTCATCGGCGGCCGGCTGAAAAGTGCTGACGCGAACGCGAGACTCGGGGCCGGCGATTACCTGGTTGCCGAGGCCGACGAGAGCGACGCGTCTTTCCTGCACCTGCAGCCCATGATGGCCGTCATAACGAATATAGACGCGGACCACATGGAAACCTACGAAGGCGATGTGCGTCGGCTGCGCCAGAGTTTCGTGGCCTTCCTCCACAACCTCCCTTTCTACGGTCTCGCCGTCGTGTGCGCGGACGATGAGGGCGTGCGCTCGATCCTGCCGGACGTCGGCCGTGCCGCCATCACCTACGGCACCGCAGAAGAAGCCGACGTGCGGGCCACCGATATCCGCTTCGATGAGGCTGGCAGCCGCTTCCGGGTCAGCCGCCCGGGCGGGGCGCCGGCGCTGGACGTTCGCCTGTCCCTGCCCGGCACCCATAACGTGCTTAATGCACTCGCCGCTATCGCGATCGCCCAGGACCTGGAGGTGCCGGACGAGGCGATCCTGACGGCGCTGGCCCGGTTCGAGGGTATCGACCGTCGTTTCCAGGTCCTCGGCGACGTGGAGACCAGGGCCGGCACGGTCACGCTGGTGGACGACTACGGCCATCATCCGACGGAGCTCGCCGCGACCCTGGAAGCGGCACGCGGACGGTGGCCCTCGCGACGGCTCGTACTCGTGTTCCAGCCTCACCGCTATACCCGCACGCGGGATCTTCTGGACGACTTTGCGGACGTGCTCTCACGAGTGGACGCCCTCGTGCTGCTGGAAGTGTATGCGGCCGGCGAGAATCCCATCGCTGGTGCCGACGGCCGTGCCATCGCGCGCGCCGTGCGAAGCCGCGGCACGGTGGAGCCCGTGTTCCTCGACGAACTGGATCGGCTGCCGGACGTGCTGCCGGGGGTCCTCCGCGAGGGCGACGTGGTGCTCACGATGGGTGCCGGCGATATCGGCGCCGAAGCGGCGCAGCTGCCCGGAAAGCTCGACGAGGGGCGGCTGAGGAGGGTCACGCCATGAATACGGGGACCATGCCGACGACGCCAGAGGGTGATCTCCGGCACGACGAGCCGATGGCGCGCCACACTTCCTGGCGCGTGGGCGGACCGGCCGACGCCTTCTTCCGCCCGGCGCGAATCGAGGATCTCGCCGTCTTCCTCCGCGACCTGGATCCTTCGACGCCCGTCTACTGGGTGGGTCTCGGCAGCAATCTGCTGGTTCGCGACGGAGGCATCCGCGGCGCCGTGATCTCGACGACCGGGCTCCTCTCCCGGCTGGAGCGGGTCGGTGAGACCGGCGTCCGCGCCGAAGCCGGCGTACCGTGTACCCGCCTCGCCAGACAATGCGCCCGCTGGGCGCTCGGTCCGAGCGCATTCTTCTCCGGCATACCCGGTACCGTCGGCGGTGCCCTCACCATGAATGCCGGTGCGTTCGGCGGCGAGACCTGGGATCGCGTCGTCAGGGTCGAGGTGCTCTCGCGTGACGGCGAGGTCCGCGAGCGTACGCCCGCAGATTACGAGATCGGCTACCGCAGCGTAAGCGGTCCGAGGGACGAGTGGTTCCTGGCCGCGCACTTCGAGTTCGAGCGGGAAGAGGGTGCCGGCATCGCGCGCCTGAACGAGCTCGTCGAGCGCCGCAAGGCAACGCAGCCCATCGGGTTGCCGAGTTGCGGTTCCGTATTCCGGAATCCTCCGGGTGATCATGCCGCCCGCCTGATCGAGGCCGCCGGACTGAAAGGCCATCGGATCGGCGGCGCCGTGGTCTCGGAAAAGCATGCGAATTTCATCATCAACGAGGGCAGCGCCACGGCCGCGGACATCGAGGCACTGATCGAACTCGTGCAGCGCACGGTGGAGGAAGTCCACGGCGTCCGGCTCCGGCACGAGGTGCGCATGATAGGGGAACGCTCATGACGGTTGCGGAAATCGGGACCGCACGTGAGCCCGGCGAATTCGGACGCGTCGCGGTCATGTACGGTGGCGATTCCAGCGAGCGCGCAGTCTCGCTGCGTACCGGCACGGCCGTGCTGGCTGCGCTCCGCGACGCCGGCGTCGACGCGACCGGCTGGGATCCGTCCGAGCGGACCTTCGGCGATTTCCTGACCGCCGGGTTCGACCGGGTCTGGATTGCGCTGCACGGACCCGGCGGCGAAGACGGCACGGTCCAGGGCGCGCTTGATTGGGCCGGCATTCCCTATACCGGCAGCGGCGTGCTCGCCTCCGCACTCGCGATGGACAAGGTGCGCAGCAAGATACTCTTTGCGGCCACCGGGCTCGCGACGCCGCCCTGGCGCACGGTGCGAAGCGAATCGGGTCTGGACGACGCGTTCGTCGCCCTCGGTCCGCCGCTGATCGTCAAGCCGTCCCGACAGGGTTCGAGCGTCGGCATGCGACGCGTCGAGAGCCGGGACGAGCTGCACGGGGCCTGGAGAGACGCGGCCGCCTACGACGACGAGGTGATCGTGGAGCGCTGGGTGGACGGCGACGAATTCACGGTGGCGGTCCTCCAGGGCGCCGCGCTCCCCTCCATCCGGATCGAGACGCCGCGCGTCTTCTACGATTACGACGCCAAGTACGAATCCGGCGACACCCTCTACCACTGCCCCGGCACGGACGACGTGATGCTGGAGCAGGAGCTGCACCGTCTGGCGCTGGAGGCATTCGCCGCCCTCGGCTGCAGCGGCTGGGGCCGGGTGGACTTCATGATCGGCGTCGATCGCCAGCCCCAAATACTCGAGATCAACACCGTGCCGGGGATGACCGATCAGAGTCTCGTGCCGATGGCCGCGGCCCGGGCCGGGATGGACTTTCCGACACTGTGCTGGCGGATCCTGGAGACGAGCATGGTCGAGCCGGCGGCGCTCGAGGCGCGGAGGTCAGCCAATGGCGCGTAAGCAGGCGAAGCGTCGCAAGGCACCGATGCGGAAACCCGCGGTGAAGCTGCCGAAGCTGCCGCGGATCCCGGTGACGCGCATCCTTACCTTGCTGGTCGCCACGACCGTGGTGGGTGCCACCTACCAGCTGAGCGTCTTCGCGCTGGACCGGCCCATACGGGCCATCACCATCGCGGCGCCTTTCCAGCGGGTCACCGAAGTGCAGATAGAAGAGGCCATCAGCCACGAAGCGCGGGCCGGTTTCCTGAGCGCCGATCTGGACGCCATGCGTCGACGCGTAGAGGCCCTGCCGTGGGCGGATTTGGCGACGGTGCGCCGGCAGTGGCCGGACCGGCTCAGGGTCACGGTGACGGAGCAGGTGCCCGCCGCGCGCTGGGGTGACAGCGGACTGCTGAACGTGCGCGGTGAACTGTTCCTGACGGATGCGCGACACATCCCGGCGGAGCTGCCCCGGCTCTCCGGCCCCGCAGGCAGCGCCCCGCAGGTTGCCAACCGATACCTCGCGGTGCGTGGTCCGCTGATCGAGGCCGGCCTCGATCTGGCCGCCGTCGAACTGGACGCTCGCGGCGCCTGGTGCCTGACCCTGACAAACGGTATCGAAATCCGGCTCGGGCGACGTGACGTGGACGAGCGCCTGACCCTGTTCCTGGGCACCGTCGTCGACATGGTGGCGGCCAGGGAAGGGGAGATCAGCTACATCGACATGCGCTACTCCAACGGGTTTTCCATCGGCTGGAACGAAGCGGCCTGGGCCGGCATGCAGTCGGGTTCCGATGACTCTCAGGTCGTCGCGGCCAAGGGGGCGGGCTAGATGTCCCGTAAGGCGGACAAGAATCTGATCGTCGGGCTGGATATCGGCACCTCGAAAGTGGTGGCGATCGTGGGTGAGATGAGCGAGACGGGCGAGATAGAGGTCATCGGCATCGGTTCCCATCCCTCGAGGGGCCTGAAGAAGGGTGTCGTCGTCAACATCGAGTCCACGGTCCATTCCATCCAGCGTGCCGTGGAGGAGGCAGAGTTGATGGCCGGCTGCGATATCCACTCCGTGTACACCGGCATCGCCGGCAGTCATGTCCGCAGCCTGAACTCACACGGCATCGTGGCCATACGCGACAAGGAGGTGAGCCAGAGCGACGTCGAGCGTGTGATCGATGCGGCGCGCGCCGTGGCCATCCCGGCAGACCAGAAGATCCTGCACATCCTGCCCCAGGAATTCATCATCGATAACCAGGAGGGCATCCGGGAGCCCGTCGGCATGTCCGGCGTACGCCTCGAGGCGAAGGTGCACATGGTCACCGGCGCGGAAAGCGCCGCGCAGAATATCGTCAAGTGCGTACAGCGCTGCGGCCTGGAAGTGGACGACATCGTGCTGGAGCAGCTGGCCTCCAGCTACTCGGTGTTGACCGAGGACGAGAAGGAGCTGGGTGCCTGCATCGTGGATATCGGCGGTGGAACCACGGACATTGCAGTCTTCCTCGGCGGTGCGATCCAGCACACGGCGGTCATCCCGATCGCGGGCGATCAGGTCACTAACGACATCGCGGTGTCGATGCGCACGCCGACCCAGTACGCCGAGGACATCAAGATCAAGTACGCCTGCGCGCTGTCCCAGCTGGCGAATCCGGACGAGACCATCGAAGTGCCGAGCGTGGGTGACCGGCCGCCGCGGCGCCTCGCGCGCCAGACGCTGGCCGAGGTAGTCGAGCCGCGTTACGAGGAACTGTTCACGCTGGTTCGCGATGAACTTCGTCGCAGCGGGTTCGAGGAGCTGATCGCCGCAGGCATCGTCGTGACCGGCGGCAGCGCCAAGATGGAGGGCGCCGTGGAGCTCGCCGAGGAAGTCTTCCACATGCCGGTGAGGCTGGGCGTGCCCCAGTACGTGAAGGGGCTGTCCGACGTCGTCCGGAACCCCATCCATGCGACCGGCGTCGGGCTACTGCTGTACGGCTACGAAAATCTGACGCGTCAGGAGCATCAGGCGCCGATGGGCGGCGGGATGAAAGACGTGCTGGCGCGCATGAAAGCGTGGTTCCAGAGCCATTTTTAGAGAGCGGACGTCGATGGTGAGAGCTGTCGGCGGAATTGACGGAGTGCAACGACACGACATGGGAATGTTGAGAGCGGAGGAAGCGAAATGTTCGAATTGATGGATGCATACAGCCAGAGCGCGGTCATCAAGGTGATCGGCATCGGCGGCGGCGGAGGCAATGCCGTAGCGCACATGGTGGAGTCCGGCATCGAAGGCGTGGACTTCATCTGTACGAATACGGATGCCCAGGCGCTGAAGACGGCCGAGGTCCGCACCGCGCTGCAGATCGGCTGCAATATCACCAAGGGACTCGGGGCCGGGGCCAACCCGGATGTCGGGCGTCAGGCGGCGATGGAGGACCGGGACCGGATCCACGAGGTGATCGAGGGTGCCGACATGCTGTTCATCACGGCCGGCATGGGTGGCGGTACGGGCACCGGTGCCGCACCGGTCGTGGCCCAGGTCGCGAAGGAACTGGGGATCCTGACGGTCGCGGTGGTGACCAAGCCTTTCGGCATGGAAGGCGCGAAACGGATGACGATCGCCGACCACGGGATCAGCGAACTCGGCAAGTATGTCGACTCGCTGATCACCATCCCGAACGAGAAGCTGCTGACAGTGCTCGGCGGTGAAACGACGCTGCTGGACGCGTTCCGCGCGGCGAACCAGGTACTGCAGGGCGCCGTACAGGGCATCGCCGAACTGATCACGCGACCGGGACTGATCAACGTCGATTTTGCCGACGTGCGCACGGTCATGGCGGAGATGGGCATGGCCATGATGGGCTCGGGTGCAGCATCGGGCGAGGACCGGGCGCGGGAAGCCGCGGAAGCCGCCGTCTCCAGTCCGCTGCTGGAGGACATCAATCTGGCCGGTGCAAACGGCATCCTGGTGAACGTGACCGCCGGCATGGATCTGTCCATCGGCGAATTCCAGGAAGTGGGCAACACGATCAAGGAATTCGCGTCGGACGATGCGACCGTGGTCGTCGGCACGGTCATCGATCCCGACATGAGCAACACCATCCGGGTGACCGTGGTAGCCACGGGCCTCGGGCAGCCGGCCGCGTCGGCGGGTGCGCCGATGCGGGTCGTGCGCCGCTCCGAGACGGCTCGTGCCGAGCCGGACTATCACGACCTGGAGAAACCGACGGTGCAGCGCAAGCGCGCCGTGGGCGATGGCATCAGCGATCTGGGACTGCAGGAGGATTTGCTGGATATCCCGGCGTTCCTCCGGCGCCAGGCCGACTGATCGCTAATCCTCCGCTCCGCCGGGGCGCTCGGCCGCGGGTGCCCCGGCGCAATTTTCTTGCAGTGCAATAAAAATCTATGTTAATTTTCCGGAGAAGTGCGTGACGCATACTTGGTACGTATCTGACATTTCTGGCTATCAGGACGAGCGAGAAACCAAGGTCGAGCGCTACACGCCTCGCTTGACGGCTTCCAGGGCGGCGAATCGCCAGTGGAACTGCGAGCTTGGGTGCTATCATAAGTCAAATCCACATGCCGGCAGACGCTGCCGGGCCACAACGTGCGTTCAGGCTCGCAGGGATCGGGTCTGCGCCGGAGAAGCGTAGGAATGCTGAAACAAAGAACCTTGAAGACGGCTATCCGGGCTACGGGCGTGGGACTGCATTCCGGACAGAAGGTCTTCATGACGCTGCGGCCGGCCGCTCCCAATAGCGGCATCGTCTTTCGTCGCGTCGACCTCGAACAACCAGTCGAGATTCGGGCGGATGCACGGCTCGTCGGCGAGACCATGCTGGGCACGACCCTCGTGCAGGACGGCGTCCGAGTGGCGACGGTGGAACATCTGATGTCTGCTCTGGCCGGCCTGGGTATCGACAACTGCTACGTGGATCTGAGTGCCGCCGAAGTACCGATCATGGACGGCAGCGCCGGCCCGTTCGTGTTTCTGCTGCAGTCGGCAGGCATAGAGGAGCAGAATGCGCCGAAGCGGCTCGTGCGTATCCGCAAGCCCGTGCGGGTCGAACAGGAAGACAAGTGGGTCGAGTTCCGTCCCTTCAATGGTTTCAAGGTGAATCTGGAGATCTCCTTCCAGCATCCGGTGTTCAGGAAGCACAGCCAGCGAGCCTCCATCGACTTTTCGACCACCTCGTTCCTGCGCGAGGTGGCGCGGGCGCGGACATTCGGCTTCATGCGGGATATCGAAG
Source organism: Gammaproteobacteria bacterium (assembly GCA_037382365.1). Classification (GTDB taxonomy): domain Bacteria; phylum Pseudomonadota; class Gammaproteobacteria; order Steroidobacterales; family Woeseiaceae; genus Lentisalinibacter. The sequence goes on along the minus strand of JARRPZ010000013.1, from coordinate 22,278 downwards.
CACTGCGCGCCCGGAATCTGACGCTCGGTGGCAGCATGGACAATGCGATCGTGCTCGACGATTACCGTATACTGAACGAGGACGGTCTGCGCTACGAGGACGAATTCGTGAAGCACAAGATCCTCGACGCCATCGGGGATCTCTATCTGCTCGGTCACAGCCTCGTCGGCGAGTTCAGCGGCTATCGATCGGGCCACGAGTTGAACAACCTGCTGGTACGCCGGCTGCTCGAAGACGAGAAAGCCTGGGAGGTCGTGACCTTCGAGGATCGCCGCAAGGCGCCAATATCCTACGCCGGACCGGTGTTCGCCTGACCGAAGGGGTCCTGTCGTCCTAACGGCCGTCGCGGGCCGGCTCGTCCTCCCGTCGCGGTCGGACCGTAACCCGGCATTCGATTGCCCGGAACCCCGCTTCCCGGGCAGCGGCCACGGCCACTTCTGAAACGAAGCGAAGGCGCGCGGCCCAGGCCGACGATTCCGTTACCAGCACGAGCGTCTTGTCGTCCCGCAGACCGGCCGAAACGAGATGGGTTCGGACTTCGGGAGGCAGCGCCGAGCGCACGACGCCGGTCAGGGTCTGCATGCGACGTGCCCGCTCCGCGAGATCGGCGAGGGCCGTCCCGGGTTTGCTCAGCAGGGATCCGAGTTTCTTCTCGTTCATCGGGTCCGCGATTGTGTTAAATGGCTCACAGATTGATGCTTGAAACGTGTCACGGCAACGGCAGTTCCTTGATCTGAACAGCCTCATTATGCATATTGATGCCCTCGATAAAGGCAAACCCGGCGTGAGCCGGGGACGCAAAGCTACCGGTCCACGGGCCGCAGGGCCCGGGGACGGCGGGGTTGCCGAATGACCATTGTAAGCAGGCCGATACTTTTGCACCGGGCGCGCGCTGACGCTCGAATTGGCTATTCGTCGGAACAACATAACAAGATCAGGCGGAATCGCCACAGATGAATATCGTCATCTTCAGACGCGGACAAGCCGGCGTACGCCAGCTCGATCTCGGTGCGCCCGTTCCTCTCGCCGTGGCCGGCATCCTCATCGGCCTCTTCGCGGGCGCGGTCTTCGGTGGCGGCTACCTCTACGCCAAGCGTGATTCAGCGCAGGCGGACATGGCGGAACTGCACGGCCTGTCCGCTCAGCTCGAAGCGCAGCGGCGTGAGATCGAGACGGCGCGGCGTGATACCGAAGAGAGCCTGGATGCCCTGGCCATCCGGCTCGGACAGATGAACGCGCACGTCATCCGGCTCGACGCGCTGGGCCGTCGTCTCACCGAGATGGCCGAACTTCAGGACGGAGAGTTCGATTTCGAATCACCGCCGGCTTTTGGCGGCCCCGAGGAGCCCGAGGAGCTCGGGAGCGGCGGCGTTGCGGACATTCTCGTTTCGCTGGATGAGCTGTCGGAGCAGTTGCGCGATCGGGAAAAACAGCTGGGTGTACTTGAAAGCGTGCTCCTTACCCGCAATCTCAACGAACAGATCAGGCCGGAAGGCCGTCCCGTCAACTCGGGCTGGCTGTCCTCGTACTTCGGCCGGCGGACGGATCCGTTCACCGGCAAGCAGGCCTGGCACAAGGGCGTGGATTTCGCCGGCAAAGCCGGAGCGGAGATCATCGCGATCGGCGCCGGTGTCGTGACCTACTCGGGCAAGCGCTACGGCTACGGCAAGATGGTGGAGATAGACCACGGCAATGGCTACGTGACGCGCTACGCGCACAACGCCGAGAATCTCGTGAATGCGGGTGATGAAGTCAGGAAGGGCCAGATTATCGCGCACATGGGTGCGACCGGACGGGCGACGGGCCCCAACCTGCATTTCGAGGTATTGTACGACGGCAAGGTTGTCAATCCGCTCAAGTACATCCGCGCCAGCGGCGGCTGACTGCGCAGGCAGATGGCCGGCGCATTCCGCGCCCGGCTTTAGACGCGGCATAGCCGCTGCCCTTAAAATACCCGGATTCGGGCGAATCTCACCTGAGCGCCAGCGCCGCGACGGCCACTGGCGCTCGTTCGTGTTTCAGGACGGATAACCTAGTGGCATTTTTCACAAAGATTTTCGGTAGCCGCAACGAGCGGCTCCTCAGGTCGTATTCGAAGCTGGTCAAGGCCATCAATGCGCTGGAGGACGAGTACCGCGCAAAGACCGATGAGGAATTGCGCGGGCTCACCGCCACGTTGCGCGAGCGGCTCGCGGACGGCGCCAGACTCGATGACCTGATCCCGGAAGCATTCGCGGCAGTCCGGGAGGCGGCGGACCGCACCCTGGGCATGCGACATTTCGACGTCCAGCTCATCGGCGGACTGGTGCTGCACGAAGGCAAGATCGCGGAGATGCGTACCGGTGAGGGCAAGACGCTGGTGGCGACGCTGCCGGCCTATCTGAATGCACTCACCGGTGACGGCGTGCACATCGTCACCGTGAACGAATACCTGGCCGGCCGCGATGCAGCGTGGATGGGGCCGATCTACGAGTTCCTGGGTCTCACGGTGGGGGTCATTCGCAGCGGCCAGTCGCCGGCGGAGAAGCGTGAGGCCTACGGCGCAGACATCAGCTACGCGACGAATAACGAGCTCGGCTTCGATTATCTCCGTGACAACCTCGCGTTCTCGGCGGAGGACAGGGCTCAGAGGAAGCTCGCCTATGGCATCGTCGACGAGGTCGACTCGATCCTGATCGACGAAGCCCGCACCCCACTGATCATCTCCGGCCCCTCCGAGGAGCGGACGGAGCTCTACGAGAAGATCAACAAGCTCGTCCCGAAGCTCGAGAAACAGGAAGAGGAGGACGGGCCGGGCGATTTCTCGCCGGACGAGAAGACCAAGCAGGTGTATCTGACCGAGCAGGGCCATCAGCGCGTCGAGGAGCTGATGACCAAAGCCGGGCTGATCGAGCCCGGTGACAGTCTCTACGATGCCGGCAACATCAAGCTCATGCACCACCTGATGGCTGCGTTGCGGGCGCATGCCATGTATCAGCGCGACGTCGACTACATCGTGAAGGACGGCGAGATCGTCATCGTGGACGAGTTCACCGGCCGCACGATGCCGGGGAGACGCTGGTCCGACGGACTGCACCAGGCGGTGGAAGCGAAGGAAGGCGTGCGGGTGAAGGAGGAAAACCAGACCATCGCCTCCATCACCTTCCAGAATTTCTTCCGGATGTACGAGAAGCTGGCCGGCATGACCGGTACGGCGGACACGGAGGCCTTCGAATTCCAGTCGATCTACGGTCTCGAAGTGGTCGTGATCCCGACGCACAAACCGATGATCCGGGAGGATTTTCCCGATCTGGTATTCCTGAATCAGAATGACAAGTTCGAGGCCATCATCGAGGACATCGTCGACTGCCGCGAGCGGGGCCAGCCGGTGCTCGTGGGAACGACGTCCATCGAGAACTCGGAACTCCTGTCCGACCTGCTGAAGAAGAAGAAGATCCCGCACCAGGTGCTGAATGCCAAGCAGCACGAGCGCGAGGCCAAGGTGGTGGAGGATGCCGGCCGGCCGGGCACGATCACTATCGCGACCAACATGGCGGGCCGTGGTACCGATATCGTCCTCGGCGGCAACCGCGACGCCGAACTGGCGGAACTCGGCGAGGAGGCAGCCGAGGAGCGCCGCCAGGCGGTGAAGGACGAATGGCAGGCGCGCCACCAGGCCGTGCTGGAGGCGGGCGGCCTGCACATCGTGGGTACCGAGCGCCACGAGTCCCGGCGCATCGACAACCAGCTCCGCGGTCGGTCGGGGCGCCAGGGTGACCCGGGCTCCAGCCGCTTCTACCTGTCCATGGAAGACAGCCTCATGCGGATCTTCGGCGATCCGAACCGGACCAAGACCTTATTGCAGCGCGTGGGCATGCGCGAGGGCGAGGCCATCGAGAGCGGCCTGCTCTCACGCCAGATCGAGAAGGCCCAGCGCAAGGTAGAGGCGCACAACTTCGATATCCGAAAATCGCTGCTGGAGTACGACGACGTCGCCAATGACCAGCGCAAGGTGGTCTACCATCAGCGCTCGGAACTCATGGAGGCCGACGACGTCGCGGAGTCGATCGAGGCCATCCGCGACGAGGTGATAGACACGACCGTCGACGAATACATCCCTCGCGGCAGCGTGGAGGAGCAGTGGGATGCGGAAGGGCTCCAGCAGGCCCTGCGTGCCGATTTCAGTCTCGAGCTGCCGGTGGCCGAGTGGCTGGAGGAGGAGAAGACGCTGAACGAAGAGGCGCTCCGTGAGCGCGTCGTCGAGGCCGCGAAGGACTTCTATCGGCACAAGGTCGAGGACATCGGCGAGCCGATCATGCGTGGCTTCGAGAAGCAGGTGATGCTCTCCCAGCTGGATCTGCAGTGGAAGGAGCACCTGGCAGCCATGGACTACCTGCGCCAGGGTATCCATCTGCGCGGTTACGCGCAGAAGAATCCGAAGCAGGAGTACAAGCGCGAAGCCTTCGAGATGTTCGGGCAGATGCTCGAACAGGTGAAGCACGACACCATCAGCATCCTGATGCGTGTGCGCCTGCGCAGCCAGGAGGAAGTGGAGCGCATGGAAGCCGAACAGCGGGCGAAGAAGGCGATGGAATTCCAGCATGCCCAGGCATCGGCACTCGCCTCCGGGGGTTCCGCGGCGACGGCATCGGCCGCCGCCGCCCAGGCGGTCGCCGGCGGTGGCGGCGGTGGTGCTTCGGCGGAACCCGTGCAGCCCTTCGTGCGGGAGGGCCGAAAGATCGGCCGGAATGAACCCTGTCCCTGTGGCAGCGGCAAGAAATACAAGCAGTGCCACGGCCGCCTGTCGTGACGGACGGCGGTCACCGGCTGCGTCTGCAGGTGGTGGCGGGAATCCTCCGGGATCAGGCCGGCCGAATACTGATCAGTCGTAGGCCGGCAGGGACGCACGGAGCCGGGCGCTGGGAGTTCCCGGGAGGCAAGATCGCGCCCGGTGAGAGGCCGACCGAAGCGCTGCGACGGGAACTCGCCGAGGAAATCGGCATCGAGGTGCGGCGGGTCTTCCCGTTCATGTCGCTGGAACACGACTACCCGGAGCGCCGCGTGGCGCTGGATTTCCGGTTGGTCATCGACTGGCGCGGAAGGGTGCGTCCTCTGGAGGCGCAGGAACTCGCCTGGGCGCGGGCGGCCGAACTACCCGGGTTCGATATGCTGGAGGCGGATGCGCCCGTGCTCGCTGCACTCTGCGAGCGGGAGACGGAAATTCAGCAGATGCTCAGCTGAAACTCGACGTCCCCGTCCGTCTGTACGGCCCGGCTGTCGATGTCCGACCACTGCATGAAGCGGACCGTGAATCGCTGCGGGCTGCCACTGATCTCCGGGTACAGGGGACTGCCGGACGGCAGGCTGACACGCAGCAGCCGGCACGTGCTGTCCTTCGGGATCGTGTCCTGATACATGCCGCCAGTGGCGTGCTGCTTCTGCGGCATCGCGCTCTCCCGGATCAGCCACATCAGTTCCAGCACGGCGTCACAGATCGGTCGGATCACCGTCAACCAGTTCTCGAGGTTGGCGATGCGGCGCTCCCAGGGCTGTCGCAGCCAGTGGCTGTAGTCCGGCAGGTCGAACTCGCAGGTGCCGCCGGGGATCGCGCTGCGGTGCTTGATCGAGCTCAGGAACTCACATTCCTTCAACGGCTGCAGGAAATGCGGGCTGGTGCGGCTGACATCCTCGCGGGCCTGCTTCAGATTGTCGAGCAGATTGCGCAGCCGACCCTTGTCGACGCCGGGCTGGCTGCGGTACCCGTCCAACATGCCGATCTGGCGCTCGAGTTCCTTCATCACTTCGCTGCGCACATCGCCACGGGTCAGGATCGAGGTGATCTCGAGCAGGCTCGATACGGCGGCACGGCTGCCCCAGTCCGATTCGGCCTCCGAGTGGTAGAGCGTCTGCTGGTAGAGGAACTCGAGCCTGAGGAAGGTCCGCATTCGCTCGCTCAGTGGCTGTTCGTACTCGACCTTCTGCGGCGCGGGTCCGGGCGCGGTGTCTTCTCTGGCGACTTGCGGCATTGCGCTATTCTGCGCCAGCCGGCGAGCAAAGGGCAAATCCGCCGTGCAGGATCGGCCGCCGGCGCGGGATGGCCGTCAGTCGGATTCCCGCGCCAGCGCGAGATAGCGGCTGTGCAGGTGTTCGACCTGGTGCCGGGTCGCGTCCAGGGTGCCGGAGTTGTCGATGACGTCGTCGGCGGCGTCGAGGCGGGTCTCGCGGTCGACCTGCGAGCGTATCATCGCCTCGGCGCTGCCGGGCGTCTCGCCGTCCCGCTCCATCAACCGCGCGAGCTGCACCTCTGGCGCGCAATCCACGACCAGTACCCTGTCCACCAGGGCGCCGAACCCCGACTCCACGAGCAGGGGGACGACGATGATCTGGTAGGGTCCGCCGGCCCTGTGCATGCGCCGCAGCGTCTCGTCCCGGATGCGGGGATGGGTTATGGCCTCGAGGCGCTGGCGCCGGGCTTCGTCGCTGAACACCCGCTCCCGCAGCGCGCGGCGGTCGAGACTGCCGTCCGCCAGCAGCACGTCCTCACCGAATTCCTCGACGATGTCGGCGAGGGCGGGTCGGCCGGGATCGACGATGTCACGGGCAATCCGGTCCGTATCGATGACCGGTGTGCCGAGTTTCGCGAACATGTCGGAGACGGCGCTTTTGCCGCTGGCGATGCCACCGGTCAGGCCGATGCGAAGGATGTCGTCAGCGGCCGATCTTCTGCTCATGTCACTTCAGCCCTGCCAGATGCCCAGATAACTGTCCATGATCTGTCGACCGTACATTAGCGCGATCCAGCCGGCGGCCGCCAGATAGGGGCCGAACGGGATCGGGACGTCACGTCCTCTGCGGGTGAGCACGATCAGCGCGATGCCGACGACCGCACCCACCGCGGCCGACAGAAGGATGATCAGCGGCAGCATCTGCCACCCGAGCCAGGCGCCGAGGGCGGCCAGCAGCTTGAAGTCGCCATAACCCATGCCCTCCTTGCCGGTCGCCAGCCGGAACAGGTGATAGACGGACCACAGCGAGAGGTAGCCGGCCGCGCCGCCGATGATGGCATCCCGGGGCGTCACGAACAGCGCCGAGCCCGTCACGGTGCCGTGCCACAGGGACAACAGCAGACCCAGCCACAGGAGCGGCAGGGTGAGTGCATCGGGCAGTAGCTGGTGGTCGAGGTCGATGACGGAGAGCGCGATCAGGGTCCAGGTGAACACCAGTGCGGCCAGAGCCTCGGGCGTGGCGCCGAAGCGCCATGCGACCAGCACGGAGAGCAGGCCGGTGAGTGCCTCGACGACCGGGTAGCGCACACCGATCGGTGTGGCACATTCGGCACAGCGGCCACGCAGGAGCACGTAGCTCAGGACCGGCACGTTCTGCCAGGAACGGATGGCCGTGCCGCAGTTGGGGCAGCGCGAACGCGGCACCAGGAGATTGAACGGCTCCTCCGGTTCCGCCTCCCGGCCCTCCGCGGCGGCCGCCTGGGCCCGCCAGTCCCGTTCCATCATGACCGGCAGACGCAGGATCACCACGTTCAGGAAACTGCCGATCACGAGGCCGAGGAGGCCTGCGGTCGCGAGCCAGAGTGGCGGGTTGTCCGCGAGGAGTTCCAGCAGGCTCATCGAAGCGATCCGGCTGACCCGGAGATGGATTCGTGTCGCGCGGCCCGGTCCGGGACGGTCAGACGACCGAACCCATCTTGAAGATCGGCAGGTACATGGCGATGACGAGACCGCCGACCAGGACGCCCAGGATCGCCATGATGATCGGCTCGAGCAGACTGCTCATGCTGTCCACCGCGGCATCGACGTCCTCCTCGTAGAAATCGGCCACCTTGGCCGACATCTGGTCGAGCTGCCCCGATTCCTCCCCCACGGCGATCATCTGGATGACCATGTTCGGGAAGAGGTCGGTATTCTCCATCGCCTGCTGCAGGCGCTGGCCGGTCGCGACTTCGTCGCGCATCTGCATGACCCCTTCCTCGTAAACGATATTTCCGGTCGCGCCGGAGACGGACTCCAGGGCTTCGACCAGCGGCACGCCGGCGCTGAACATGGTGGATAGTGTGCGCGCATAGCGGGCGATGGCGGACTTCTCGAGGATCGGTCCGATGACCGGGATCTTCAGGCTCACCCGATCGAGGAAATGACGCATGGCGCGCGAGCGCTTCTTGAAATAGAAGAACGCGTACCCTGCCCCGATGGCCCCCGCCAGCAGGAGCCACCCGGTATCCCGCACGAACTGGGAGACATCCACCACCATCCGGGTGAATACGGGCAGATCGGCGCCGAAGCCCGTGAACAGGTCCTCGAACGCCGGGATCACGAATATCAGCAGGATGACGGTGACGACGATCGCGACGACGACGACGGCCGCGGGATAGAACAACGCCTTCTTGATCTTCTTCTTGATCGCCTCGGTCTTTTCCTTGTACGTGGCGATCTTGTCGAGCAGGTGCTCCAGGGAGCCGGACTGTTCGCCGGCCTCCACCAGATTCACGAACAAATCGTCGAAGTACAGCGGGTGCTTGGCCAGCGCCTCATGCAGGGAGGCTCCGCCCTCGACGTCGGACTTGATGGCGAGGATGAGCTTCTGCATTGCCTCGTTCTCGTGGCCGTTGCCGACGATCTCGAAGGCCTGCACCAGCGGGATGCCTGCGGCCAGCATCGTTGCGAGCTGGCGGCTGAATACGGCGATATCGCCGCTCGTGATCTTGGACCGCCCGCCGAACAGCTTCTGCTGCTTGCGGATCCGCGTCGGCACCACGCCCTGGCGGCGCAGCTCCGCGCGCACGGCGGTCTCGCTGGCCGCCAGACTCTTCCCCTTGACCTTGTTGCCACGGCGGTCCGTGCCTTCCCAGTTGAAGGGGACCGTCTTGATTGCTGCGCTTTCAGCCATGATTGCGTTTCCAGAACATTCGCACCCCCCGATTCCGGCGGCGCTACATTCAGTCGATGGTGACCCGGTTGATCTCCTCCAGGCCGGTGATGCCGTCGATGACCTTCTGCAGGCCGGCTCGACGCAGATCCCACACACCCTCCTGCCGGGCCTGCTCAGCGATCATCATGGCGTTGCCCCCCTCCATGATGATCCGGCCCATGGTCTCGGAAACCTCCATGACCTGGAAGATGCCGATCCGGCCCTTGTAGCCGTCGTTGCACTGATTGCAACCGACCGGGCCGAATACCGTCACGCCCCGGGCGACCTGTTCCTCGCTGAAGCCCTCCTTCAGCAGTGCCGCTTCCGGAACGTCCCTCTGCTCCTTGCAGTTGTCGCAGAGCCTTCGTGCCAGACGCTGGGCGATGATCAGGCTGACCGAGGTGGCGATGGCGTAGGGCTTCACGCCCATGTCGACGAGCCGTGTCAGCGTCCTCGGCGCGTCGTTCGTGTGCAGCGTCGAGAGCACGAGATGGCCCGTCTGGGCCGCCTTGATCGCGATCTCGGCGGTCTCCAGGTCGCGGACCTCGCCGACCATGATCACGTCCGGGTCCTGGCGCAGGAACGCCTTCAGCGAAGACGCGAACGTGAGTCCGACTTTCGGATTGACGTTCACCTGGTTGATGCCCGGCAGATTGATTTCCGCCGGGTCTTCCGCGGTCGAAATATTCCGATCCTCGGTATTCAGGATGTTGAGCCCCGTGTAGAGCGACACGGTCTTACCGCTGCCGGTCGGTCCGGTCACGAGGATCATGCCGTAGGGCTTGTTCAGGTGCTTCAGGTAGAGCTGCCTCTGCCGTTCTTCGTACCCGAGTGCATCGATGCCCAGGCGCGCACTGGACGGGTCCAGGATACGCAGCACGATCTTCTCGCCGAACAGCGTCGGGCAGGTATTCACGCGGAAGTCGATCGCCCGGTTCTTGGAGAGCCGCATCTTCATGCGGCCGTCCTGAGGTACCCGCCGCTCTGCGATGTCGAGACGCGACATGACCTTCAGGCGGGCCGAAATCTTTGGCGCCAGCCCGGCAGGCGGCTGGATGACTTCCTTCAGCACGCCGTCCTGACGCGTGCGGACGCGGAAGAAGCGCTCGTAGGGCTCGAAGTGGATATCGGAGGCCCCGCGCTTGATGGCGTCCAGCAACACCTTGTTGACGAAACGAACGACCGGCGCATCGTCGACGTCGTCCCTCGTGATGTCCTCCTGGCGGGTCTCGCCGCTGCTGACCTCCAGGTTTTCGAGAGCATCGAAGTCCTCGTCGTCGAAGGCCGTCATCCGCGTATCGACGGCCTCGAGCGCCCGGTTCAGCTTGTCTTCGAGCTTGTCCTGTTCCACGACGACCGGATCGACGCGAAGACCGGTCTGGAATTTGATCTCGTCGATGGCCTGGAGGTCGGTCGGATCAGATACGCCGATGAACAGGCGCTTGCCCCGCAATATCAGCGGTATCACCCGATGTTTGCCCAGGAGTTTCTGATCGACCGTACGTACCGAATCCAGGTCGACCTCGATGGCGTCGAGATCCAGCAGTGGCACGCCGAATTCGTGAGAGGCGGCGATGGCTATCGCGCGGGCGTCGGCCAGTCTCTCCGCAACGAGATAGGCGACGAGAGACGTCGTGGCGCTGCGCGCCGCGTCCGCCGCCTGGTGCACCACCTCCTCTGCAACGATACCGTCCTGGACCAGCCGTCGCGGTAGGCCCGATAGGGTGTTCTGTGAGGCGGTAACGGCCATGGGCTCCGACGTCGCTCCTTAACTACGCCCTGTCCGGGGCAACATAGTCTTACTGATCCCCGTGCAGCGATCAACTGGACGAATGTGCGCCCCGTCACAATTAAAGCACAGCTTTTGTGAAATCACGGATCGCTTGATCATTATCGCCGGGGAATCAGGTGCTTGGGAACATCCGGGCCGGTCACTGAGCTGTTCCCGGACCGCCGTGCAGCGATCAGCGGCAACTGGCCGGCAGATAGCGGGCAGGCACCGTCGTTACGCCGAGTACTGCCGTGTCACCGCCGGCCTGAGTGCCCATCGGAGCGATCCCTGGCGGGGGCGCGGCATTACCGCAGACCCAGACGACGCTGAGGTCGGCGGTTTCATACGGAATCAGGAACAGCGTCGTACCGGCGATCTGGGTATTCGCCCGGTTCCCGAAGGAAATCCCGACGGTGCCATTCTGCACGTCGACGCCGGTCACGTAGTTGCCGGTCGTGTCCGTCGCATTCGGCGTCATGCCGGCGGCCAGTCGGTTCGCGGGCGGTTCCCCGTTCACGTAAAACGCCTCCACCACCGGGGACTTGGCGTTCGCGGCCATGTTGAGTCCGTCCGTGACCTGGGCGCGCACGGTGTAGGTCTGGTAGGAGGAAACGGCGATCGAGGCGAGGATGCCGATGATCGCCACCACGATCATGAGTTCTATCAGCGTGAACCCGGCTTCTCTGGACTCGTCCGTCACGGTCTTCTCGATCACGGCAGCCGCCTTTGCAGAGTGGGATTATGTCCGTTCTTGTCGGGGATACAAGAAGGGCCCCGCAGGGGGCCCCTCCTGTGTCACAGGCGAGCGCCAGGCACTCACCCGCGAGAAGTCGCTCTGGCTTACAGACGACAGGCCGACGGCAGGTACTGGTCCGGCACGGTCGGTGCCACGTAGCCCGTGGCTGCGCCGCCGGAGGTGCCGAGAATCGCCGTCCCGGCCGGTGCCGGTGCGGTGCCACAGCGCCACACGACGGACAGGTCCACACTCTCGTAAGGCGTCATCGTGAGCGTCAACCCGTCGATCTGGGCATTCGCTTCGTTGCCGTAGGTGATGATGATCACGCCGTTGGCCACGTCGACGGACTGGACGTACTTGCCCTGGGTGTCAGTGGCATTGGCGGTCATGCCGGCATCGGCACGGGTCGCCGGCGGGACGCCCTCGTTCAGGAAGTCCTCGGCCACGGCCGCTTTTGCCGCCGCTGCCAGGTTAAGGCCCTCGGAGACCTGTGAACGAATGGTGTAGTCCTGATACGCGGGAATCGCGATAGCTGCCAGAATGCCGATGATCGCCACCACGATCATAAGTTCGATGAGGGTGAAACCCTGCTGCGTCTTCTTCATTACGAGTGTCTCCTGAGAGAGAATTGACGAAAATTTTCGTTGCTGGCGTATCCGCCTGACCGACTGAAAGCAAGGGTCGTGCCAGTTTCGCCGTACCCTCCACAATCTATTGATCCGTATAAGATAAAAGAATGTCAGGCGATACCTGTCGGCCAGGCAGACCGGCTCGCGAGCGCCGCTACGTGTCAGCTGCCGTCCAAAAGTGACAAAAATTGTCACCCCGTGTGTCGGTTCCCATCGGTCGCCGCGAGTGTAGCGGCGCGTGGACGATCCGGCCGGCGCCGAAAACCGGTGATCACTCGATATTGAGTTTCTTGATGCGATAGCGGAGCTGACGGAAGGTAAGCCCCAGCAATTTCGCGGCCGCAGTCTTGTTGTAACGAGTCTTCTCCAGTGCCTCGATGATCGCCTGGCGCTCGACGTCCTCTAGCTGATCACCGAGCGCTTCGCCGCGCCCGTCCGGGCCCACGGGCTGCGATCGACCGCTTCCGGCCGGGACGTTCGCCCGCAGCTGCAGGTCGGCACGGTCGATGACGCCGCCGGGTGACAGCGTCACCGCGCGCTCGAGGATGTTCTCGAGTTCCCGCACGTTGCCGGGGAAGGGATAGGCGCAGAGCGCCTGTATTGCTTCGTCAGTGAGCGTGCAAGCCGGCTCGCCGGAATCCCGGGCCAGTCTCGACAGGATGGCTTCTGCCAGCAGAGGTATGTCGTCCGGCCGTTCCCGTAGCGGGGGCACACGCAGTTCGATGACGTTGATGCGGTAGAAGAGGTCCTCGCGGAACTCGCCGGTGGCGACCATCTTCGCCAGATCGCGATGGGTGGCGCTGAGGATACGGACATCGACGGCCACTTCCCCGGGCGCGCCGACCGGACGGATCGCCTTCTCCTGGATGAAGCGAAGCAGTTTGACCTGCATCGGCAGCGGGAGATCGGCGACCTCGTCCAGGAAGAGGGTTCCGCCGTTCGCGCTCTCGATGAGGCCGGACTTGTCGCTCAGCGCGCCGGTGAAGCTGCCCTTGCGATGACCGAAGAACTCGCTCTCCACGAGTTCCGCCGGGATGGCGCCGCAATTGACCGGGACGAACGGACCGTCCCTCCGTGGGCCACCCTCGTGGATCATGCGGGCAACCAGTTCCTTGCCCGTGCCCGACTCCCCGCAGATATGTACCGGCGCCTGGCTGCGGGAGACCCTGGCGATCATGTCTCGCACCCGGTCGAGTGCGGCGGAGCGGCCGAGGAGCTGACGCGAGGTGTCGCCGCCGGCGCGGCCGAGCCGGATTGCGGCGGCGACCATGTTGCGCAGGTCCTTGAGGTCGACCGGTTTGGAGACGAAATCGAAAGCGCCGAGTTTCAGCGCCTGGACGGCAGTCTCGACGCTGCCATGGGCGGTGATCATGGCTACCGGCAGGTTCGGGGTATGGGTCTGCATCCACTCGACCAGCTCGAGGCCGTCGCCGTCCGGCAGTCGCATGTCGGTCAGGCACAGGTCGAAATCGCCCCGTCGCAGGGCCGCCTTGGCCGAGGCGACGTCGCCGGCGGTCACCGTCGCGATGTCCATGCGCGCCAGCGTCATCGTCAGCAGTTCGCAGATATCGGGCTCGTCGTCGACGATCAGGGCATGTACTTCGTTCGTCATTTCGGCTCAGTTCTGCCAGCGGTTCGGATCGGCGAACACGATGCGGAAAATGCTGCCGCCACCGTCTCGCGGCCGGTAGGAGAGTGCGGCCCGGTTGAGTTCGCACAACTCCCTCGAGATATAGAGCCCGAGGCCGGTCCCCCCCTGCTGTGCAGTGAAGAAGGGTTCGAATATCTTATCGATCGCGCCGGGATCGACTCCGTGACCCCGGTCAAGGACCTCGAGATAGGGCCGGTCACCGGGCTCGACCCGGCCGACCTGCAGCACGACCTCGATCCCGCCGGTGTCGCTCGCGTACTTCACCGCATTGTCGCAGAGATTCCAGAGCACCTGTCGGAGATGACTGCGGTCCATCCGCACCTCGATGTTCGCGTCGCCCGCTGCGACCGTCAGTTCGCCTTCCCGGAGCTCCATCGTCCTGGAGAACTCATCCGCGAACTGTACGACCCAGGGCCGCAGCGCGAAACGCTTCGGCTGGCTCGTATCGCGTCGGGAGAGCTGCAGGATGTTATCGATGATGTGGCTCACGCGTTCCGAGTGCGACAGGATGATCTCGATCAGCCGGTGGTCCTCGTCGGTACGCGACGGCGACTCCTGCAGCAGCTGGCCGGCATGGCTCATCGCGCCGACCGGATTGCGGATCTCGTGTGCGATACTGGCCGACAGACGGCCCAGGGAAGCGAGTTTCGACTGCTGCACGCGCTCGGCGAGGAGGCTCGCATCCTCCAGGAAGATGAGCACGGGACCGCGACCGCGATCGACCCGGCCGAACGGTGCCAGGTGCACCAGGATCGACGTACCGCCTTCCGCGTCCTGTATGGTGAATTCCGGTGGCGGGCCCTGCCGGTCGACGCTGCGCCAGGCGCTCACGTGGCGGTCGAGTTCCCCGGACAGCATGGCGAGTGGCAGGCCGGGGGAGAATTCGTCGGTGCGCAGCAGGTGCGCCGCGGACTCGTTGATGAGCCGGACCCGGTCGTCTGCGTCGATGACGACGATGCTCTCGCGCAGGTGCTGAACGATGTACTGGTTCAGCTCCGCCATATTGGCCAGGTCGACGCCGCGCTGATGCGCGAGCGCCTCGCTCTCCCGGATGCGCCGCGCCAGTGGTCGCGCGGCGAGTGCCACCACGAAGATGACGGCGCCCAGTATCCCGGCGGCGGGATAGCTGTCGGCGTAAGCTGCGCCGCGAAGCACCGAGAGCAGCTGGCTGAACAGGAGACCGATCGCGGCGAGGGCCGCGAAGAACAGCGACAGGCGTCCCGGCATCACCAGGCTCGCGCCGCCGATGAATATGACCAGCAGTCCGCCCAGTCCGCTGGAGACGCCGCCGCTCGCGTACATGAGCAGGAGTATCGCGGCGATGTCGACGGACATCTGGACGTGGAGTCGCAACTGCCCGGCCGGGCGGCGCAGCCACGGCAATGTGAATATCGCCAGGATCAGGTACGCTGCGGCCGTCGCCGCGAAGAGGGCGGGATGGTGCTCGCCGACAAAGCGCGGCGCCGTACCGAGGAAGAAGAGCAGCAACGATCCGGCGGCAACGAAGAGGCGGACTCCGGCCAGCACCGCGATGACACGGCGTCCCAGCTCGGAGTCGGCGCCGGTGATCGAGTCGGCGCCGATGACGGCTCCGGGCACCTGCTTCTCCCTGTTGGCGGCGTCCTGTGTCATGGTCTGCCTGTCTGCACCCGTCGTGCCGTCCGCGAGCCGTTCGGCCGGCATTGTAGTGGAAGCGGAGGCCCGGCGGGCCTTTGCCAATGATCGGTCTTTGCCCCACAATACGGCCCTCTCTCACGGGCCGGGCGCGAAGTACAAACCGAATCGTCCGTCCCGTTTCTCCCAACTGACAGTCCGGACGCACGATGAATCTTCACGAATACCAGGCCAAACGGCTATTCGCCGAATATGGTATCCCGGTGCCCGAAGGCCGGCCCGCGGAGTCCGCGGATGCTGCTGCCGCGGCGACCGACGAACTCGGCGGCGATCTCTGGGTCGTCAAAGCGCAGGTGCATGCGGGTGGCCGCGGCAAGGCGGGCGGCGTGAAACTCTGCCGTTCCGCTGACGAGGTCCGCGAGGCAGCAGGCGGCATGCTCGGGACCCGCCTGGTCACTCACCAGTCCGGCCCGGAAGGTCTGCCCGTCAACGTCGTGTACGTCGAATCCGGCTCCGCGATCGAGCGCGAACTCTACCTGAGCATGCTTGTCGATCGTGAGGCGAAGCGGGTGGCCATCATCGCCTCGGCCGCGGGCGGTATGGACATCGAGGAGGTGGCCGAAGAGACGCCCGAGAAGATCATCACCGTGGCGGTCTCGCCGGCAGCCGGCCTCCAGCCCTATCAGATCCGGCGCATCGGTTTCGGTCTCGGGCTGGACAAGGCCCAGCTGAAACAGTTCGGTACCTTGCTGAACCAACTCTACCGCCTGTTCCGGGAGAAGGACGCCAGCCTGCTCGAGATCAACCCGCTGATCGTCACGACCGACGGCGACATCGTCGCGCTCGATGCCAAGATCAATATCGAGGAGAATGCGCTCTTCCGTCAGAAGGCGCTGGAGGCCATGCGTGATCCCTCCCAGGAGGACGAGACCGAGCGCGAGGCACGGGAACACGACCTGAACTACGTCTCCCTGGACGGGGACATTGCCTGCATGGTGAACGGCGCCGGTCTGGCGATGGCGACCATGGACCTCATCCAGCTGCACGGCGGCGCGCCCGCGAACTTCCTCGATGTCGGTGGCGGCGCCACGGCCGAGCGGGTGGCGGAGGCGTTCAAACTCATCCTCTCCAACGAGAGCGTCAGGGCGATCCTCGTGAACATCTTCGGTGGGATCGTCCGCTGTGACCTCATCGCCGACGGCATCATCTCGGCTGTGAAGGAGGTCGGGGTCGAAGTTCCCGTGGTGGCGCGCCTGGAAGGGACCAACGTTGACCAGGGTCGCGCGAAGCTCGCCGAGAGCGGCCTCGATATCATCACGGCCTCGGATCTCACCGACGCGGCGAAGAAGGCCGTGGCGGCCGCCGGCTGACAGGAGCACCCATGAGCGTTCTAGTCGACAAGGATTCCCGTATCGTCTGTCAGGGCATCACCGGCAATCAGGGCTCGTTCCACACGCAGCAGTGCCTCGACTACGGCACCCGCGTCGTGGCCGGCGTCACGCCGGGCCGTGGCGGTGAGAAGCATCTGGGCGTACCGGTATTCGATACCATGCACGAGGCCGTGGCCGAGGCCGGTGCCGACGTCAGCATGATCTACGTGCCGGCGCCCTTCGCGGCCGATGCCATCCTGGAGGCGGCCGATTCCGGGGTCGGGCTCGTCGTGTGTATCACCGAGGGCATACCGGTGCTGGACATGGTCAAAGTGCGGGCGGCGCTCGCGGATTACGATTGCCGCCTCATCGGGCCGAACTGCCCGGGTATCATCACACCCGGCGAGGCGAAGATCGGGATCATGCCGGGCTTCATCCATACGCCTGGCCGCATCGGCGTCATCTCGCGGTCGGGCACACTGACCTACGAGGCGGTCTACCAGACCACCCAGAACGGCCTCGGCCAGTCCACCTGCATCGGCATCGGCGGTGACCCGGTGCGTGGCATGGATTTCATCGACTGCCTGCAGCTGTTCGAGGCCGATCCCGACACCGACGGCATCATCATGGTGGGCGAGATCGGCGGTACCGACGAGGAGGCCGCCGCAGCCTACATCGCCGACCACGTGTCCAAGCCCGTGGTCGCGTACATTGCCGGCGTCACCGCACCGCCCGGCAAGCGCATGGGCCATGCCGGCGCGATCGTCGCCGGGGGCAAAGGAACCGCGGAGGCGAAATTCGAGGCACTCGAGGCAGCGAAGGTGAACACCGTGCGCTCGCCGGCCGATCTCGGTTCGGCGATGGCCGAGGCGCTCGGGGACTGACCCGCGCAGGGCCGTTCCCGGAGCCCGACCCGACAATGGCCGCCTCCCTGAAACTCGTCCTGGCGCAGCTCAATCCCGTGGTCGGTGACGTCGCCGGCAACACGCGCCGCGTCCTCGCCGAAGCCGCCCGTGCCCGCGACGATCATGGCGCGGATCTCGTGGTATTCCCCGAGCTGTTCCTCTGCGGTTATCCGCCCGAAGACCTGCTGTTTCATTCGGGCATGCGCCATCAGATCGCCGAGGCGCTCGACAACATCCGCACCGGACTCTCCGATGTGGCGGTGCTGGTGGGCTTTCCCGAGTACGACGGCGAGCGTATCTACAATGCGGCCGTCGTGCTGGAACAGGGCCGTGAACTGGCCCGTTACCGCAAGCACCTGCTCCCCAACTACCGGGTGTTCGACGAGAAGCGGTATTTCACCCCCGGCGACAAGCCGGCCGTCTTCCGCCACCGCGGCACGCGCATCGGGCTGACCATCTGCGAGGATATCTGGCAAGCCGGCCCGGCTCGACTGTCCCGGGGTGCCGGCGCGGAACTCGTCCTGACGATCAACGGATCCCCCTACGACGTCGCCAGCCAGGAGAAGCGGGAAAGAGCGGGTCGCGCCAGGGCGAGCGAGACCGGCGTACCACTGGTTTATCTGAATATGGTGGGTGGTCAGGACGAACTGGTCTTCGACGGCGGTTCGTTCGTGGCGGACGCGAAAGGGGAGCTGACTTTCCGCGCCCCGGTGTTCGAGGAAGGACTGTTCCCGGTCACTCTCGATGTGGGCCAGCGGTCCATCGAGCCACGGCCACTCCCGCTCGCGGAACTGCCGGGACTCGAAGAGAGCGTATACTCGGCACTGGTGCTCGGCACCCGGGACTACGTCGACAAGCACGGTTTCCCCGGCGTCGTGATCGGCCTCTCGGGAGGCATCGACTCGGCGCTGACGCTGGCCGTCGCGGTGGACGCGCTCGGCCCGGAACGGGTGCAGGCCGTGATGATGCCCTACCGGTATACATCCGATATCAGTCTCACGGATGCCGCCGCGCAGGCGGAGTGTCTGGGCGTGCGCTACGATGTCATCTCCATCGAGCCGATGGTCGAAGCGACGCTCGGGCAGCTGGCCCCGATATTCGAAGGGCTTTCGGAGGATGCCACGGAGGAGAACATCCAGTCCCGGTGCCGCGGCATCCTCCTGATGGCGTTATCCAACAAGACCGGCCGCATGGTGCTGACGACCGGCAACAAATCGGAGATGGCGGTGGGCTACGCCACGCTGTACGGCGACATGGCCGGCGGCTTCGCCCCCCTCAAGGACTGCTCGAAGACCCTGGTCTATCGCCTCGCCCGGTATCGTAACAGCCGCTCGCCCGCGATCCCGGAGCGGGTGATCACGCGGGAGCCGTCCGCCGAGCTCAAGCCCGACCAGAAAGATACCGATTCACTCCCGCCCTACGACGTGCTGGACCCGATCCTCGCCGCTTTCATCGAGGAGGATCTGTCCGTCGACGAGATCGCGGCACGGGGCTACCCGCGCGAGACCGTGCTGAAGGTGCTGAACATGGTGCGCCGGAGCGAGTACAAACGCCGCCAGGCTCCGCCGGGGGTGCGCATATCCACCCGGGCATTCGGGCGTGACTGGCGCTACCCGATCACCTCCGGCTACCGCTTCCCCGGCTGATCAGCTGCCGGGGAAATTCTCGCGCAGCACCCGCCGGGTGTCCGATGCGAGATCGGTCATGCCGAGCTCGTCGTAGGCCCGCGCCATGATCTCCAGCGACTCCTGATTGGCCGGCGTCCCGTTGTACTCTTCCAGGGCGGCCTTCGCCCGGTTCAGGGCCGCGATCCACGCGCCGCGGCGGATGTAGTAGTTGGCCACGTGGTTCTCGTAAGCCGCGAGGCGGTTCTTCAGGTAGATCATGCGCTGGGTCGCATCCGCCGCGTAGATGCTGGTGGGATATCGCTCGACCAGCCGTTTGAACGCCGAGAACGAACGCCGCGTGTCGGTGGGCGGGCGATCCGACCGGTCCACGCGGAATACGCGATCCACCGGACCGGGATCCTCGTCGAACCAGGTCAGTCCCTGCAGGTACAGAGCGTAGTCCACCCGGGGATGGGTCGGATTCTCGCGCATGAACTGATCCGCCGCGTCGATCGCCTGCTCCGCGCGATCGCTCTTGTAGAAGCAGTAAATCAGATCGAGCTGAGCCTGCTTGCCGTACTCGGTGAACGGGAAGCGGGACTGGATGTACTCGAATATGGCGATGGCCTGCCGGTAATTGGCGTTCGCCATCGAGCGCTGGCCGCGTTCGTAGACCTGCTCCACGGTGCCATCCGGCTCACCCGGTCCGTCGGTACCGCAGGCGACGGCACCGAGGGCAAGGACGGCGATGGTGAGGATACGGACGGCGATACGGGCTCTTGCGAGACTCATCGGAGGGACGTGGTAGCGCATGGTCGGCGGAGTATAACGTAAACTCGGCGCTTCACCGGAGGCGCTTCGACGGCTCGCCCGAGAGGCCGTCCGCCCACTTCGATCAGGCTCGTTCATGACGGAAATTCTGAGGCAGCAGATACCGGATTCGCTGGCCGGGAAGCGTATGGACCAGGCGCTCGCCCGTATGTTCCCCCAGTTCTCCCGGAGTCGCCTCAAGGACTGGCTGCTCGCCGGCCTGGTCACCGTGGACGGTGAAACCCGACGGCCCCGGGACAGCGTCGCGGGCGGCGAAGCCGTGGAGGTGCGGCCCGAGATCGAACCGGACACCCGGGTCGAGGCGGAGCCGGTGGCCTTCCCGGTAGTCTACGAAGACGAGGCGCTTATCGTCGTCGAGAAGCCGGCCGGTCTGGTGGTCCATCCCGGGGCCGGCAACCGGGCCGGGACGCTGCAGAGCGGGCTGCTGCACCGTTATCCGGAACTGGATATCGTACCCCGCGCCGGCATCGTGCACAGGCTGGACAAGGACACCAGCGGTCTCATGCTGGTGGCGAGGACGGTCGCCGCCCATACCACACTCGTCCGGGCCCTCGCCGGCCGCCTGATCCGTCGGGAATACCGGGCCGTCTGCCGTGGCGCGCTCACTGCCGGGGGCACGATCGAGGCACCCATCGACCGCCATCCGACCCAGCGGATCCGGATGGCGGTGCGAGAGGGCGGGCGGCCGGCGATCACCCATTACCGGGTCGTGGAACGGTTCTTCGCCCACACCGACGTCCGTGTGCGGCTCGAGACGGGCCGCACCCACCAGATCCGGGTGCACTTCGCCCACATCCGTCATCCCCTGGTCGGCGACCCGGTGTACGGGGGACGCCTGCAGTTGCCGGCCGGGGCGGACGAGGCCCTGGTCGAGACGCTGCGCCAGTTCCGGCGCCAGGCGCTGCACGCAGAGCGCCTCGCGCTGGACCATCCCGAGACCGGCGAGGCGCTGGAATTTCATGCCGCGCTGCCCGCCGATCTCGTGGCGCTGCTCGATGCGCTCCGGGCCCACCGGGAGCGGGTCGGGCACGGTTGATGGACCTGATCGTGCCGGAATGGGAGGTGCCGCCGGGGGTCGGTGCCGTCTCGACGACCCGCGCGGGGGGTGTCAGCAAGGGTGTCCATGCGTCGCTGAATCTCGGCAGCCATGTCGGCGACGAGCCGGCGGCCGTCGAGGAGAACCGCCGGCGCCTCCGTAACGCCGCGGCACTCCCCGGCGAGCCGGTCTGGCTCGCGCAGGTGCACGGCACGGAGGTCGTGGATGCGGTGCCCGGCGTGGCGCCGCCGCGGGCGGACGCCGCCGTCTCCGCCAGACCCGGTGTCGTCTGTGCCGTTCTGAGCGCCGATTGCCTGCCGGTCCTGCTCGCCAGCCGTCAGGGGGACGAAGTGGCGGCGGCACACGCCGGCTGGCGGGGACTCGCGGCCGGCATACTGGAAGCCACGCTGGCCGCCATGAAGACCCCGCCCGGGGAACTCGCGGCCTGGCTCGGCCCCGCCATCTCGCGGGCAGCGTTCGAGGTCGGCGACGAGGTCCGCGAGGCATTCCGCGCAGGCAATCCCGAAGACGCCGCTTTCTTCAGCGCGAACGACCGGGGCCGCTGGCAGGCCGATCTGGCGGGGCTGGCCCGGCGCCGTCTCGAGTCCGCCGGTGTCACCGTGTACGGCGGCGGGTCCTGTACCTTCACGGACCCCGCGCGGTTCTTCTCCTACCGTCGGGACGGCGAGACCGGCCGTATGGCGAGTCTCGTCTGGATACGGGGCTGACCATGGCCGCGGGCCGCGGCGAGCAGGTGCCGGAAAGCCCCGCCAGCGCTTGAAACCGGCGCGGGAGACACCATCTCAGAGGAAGTCGAAATTATCCCGTTCCGGGGGAAATGCCCATGCGTATGGACAAACTGACAAGCAAATTCCAGATGGCGCTGGCGGACGCGCAGTCCCTGGCCGTCGGACAGGACCACCAGTTCATCGAGCCCGTGCATCTGATGGTCGCCCTGCTGGACCAGCAGGGCAGCACGGTGCGTCACCTGCTGACCCGCGCCGGCGCCAACGTGAACCTGCTGCGCTCGCAGCTGGGCGAGGCCATCGACCGGCTGCCGAGCGTGGAAGGCACCGGCGGCGAGGTCCACCTGTCGAGCGATCTCGGCAAACTCCTGAACGTCACCGACAAGCTGGCGCAGGAGCGCAATGACCAGTACATATCGAGCGAGCTGTTCGTGCTCGCCGCCCTCGACGACAAGGGCGCGCTCGGGAAGATCCTGGCCGA
>JARRPZ010000012.1:0-54864 GCA_037382365.1 Gammaproteobacteria bacterium | reverse complement strand
GATCGATGGAGAGGTCGTTGGAGAAATAACCCAGAAGACTCTTCAGCATTGTCGGGCAAAATCCCGCGGGTCTAGGCAAAAAGCTACTCTAGCAACGGGGACGACATTGGGCAAGACGGCGTGTATCATTTTCGGTTTGGCGTCGACCGCCCTTTTTCTGATCGCCACAGACCGGAGCCCTGCGGTGTCACTGAGCCGGCAGCAAGTTGAACACATCGCCACCCTGGCGAGACTGGAGTTCGAGGTAGCGGAAATCCCCGACTTCGTCGAGAAGCTCGGGAGCATCGTCGATTTCGTGGATCAGTTGCAGCAGGCGGCGACGGACGACGTCGAGCCGATGGCTCACCCCCTCGATCAGGTGCAGCGCCTGCGATCCGACGAGGTGACCGAAGTGATCTGCCGCGACGAGTATCAGGAGAATGCGCCGGCAGTGAGCGAGGGCATGTATCTCGTGCCGCGGGTCATCGAATGAGGCGCGGGCCGCACGCCTGTATCCATCGACCGTTATCGAAGCCGAATCACGATCATGCATGAGCTGTCACTGGCCGCCGTCCGGCGGGCACTGGATGGGGGGGAGTTCTCCGCTGCAGAACTCGTCGAGGTGCTGCTCGGGCGCATTGCGACCCACGACACGGCACTGAACAGTTTCATCACGGTGACGGCGGATCTGGCGCGGGCGGCCGCCGAGGAGTCCGACAGGCGACGTGCGGCCGGCGAGGCGCGGGCCCTGGAGGGCCTGCCAATCGCCCACAAGGACATCTTCTGCACCGCAGGCGTGAGGACGAGTTGCGGCTCCCGCATGCTGGACAATTTCGTCTCGCCTTACGACGCGACCGTGGTCGAGCGGCTCAAAGCGGCCGGTGCAATCATGCTGGGTAAGACCAACATGGACGAGTTCGCGATGGGCTCGTCGAACGAGACCAGCTATTACGGTCCGGTCGGCAATCCGTGGGACACGACCCGCTCACCGGGCGGTTCGTCCGGCGGATCGGCTGCGGCGGTAGCCGCACGGCTCGTGCCTGCGGCGACCGGCACGGATACGGGCGGCTCCATCCGGCAACCGGCGGCGCTCACCGGTATCACGGGGCTGAAACCGACCTACGGCCGGGTCTCGCGCTGGGGCATGATCGCCTTCGCTTCGAGCCTGGATCAGGCAGGTACGCTGACCCGCACCGCGGAGGATGCCGCGCTCCTGCTCGGCGTGATGGCCGGATTCGACGGACGGGATTCGACGTCCGTCGACGAGCCGGTGCCGGACTATCTCGCCGCCCTGGACCAGCCCCTGTCGGGATTGCGTATCGGTCTGGTTCGGCAGTTCTTCGACGAAGGACTGGAGCCGGCCAGTGCGGACGCCGTCCGTGCGGGTGTCCGGGAACTCGAAGCCCTGGGCGCGACGGTACGCGAAGTGGATCTGCCCAATCTGGCGCTGTCCGTGCCCACCTACTACGTGGTCGCGCCGGCGGAGTGCTCGTCCAACCTGTCCCGTTTCGACGGTGTGCGTTTCGGGTATCGGGCCAAAGATCCGAAGGACCTCATGGATCTCTACTGCCGCAGCCGTGGCGAGGGATTCGGGGCCGAGGTCAAGCGCCGGATCATGACCGGTACCTATGTGCTTTCCGCCGGCTACTACGACGCCTATTATCTGAAAGCGCAGAAAGTACGCCAGCTCATCAGCCAGGATTTCCGTCGCGCTTTCGACGATGTCGACGTGATCGCCGGGCCGACGACACCGACGCCGGCTTTCCGGCTCGGTGCCAAGACCGACGACCCGATCACCATGTATCTGAACGATATCTATACGATCGGGGCCAACCTGGCAGGGCTGCCCTGCCTGTCGATACCCTGCGGATTCTCGGCCGACCTGCCCGTCGGCCTGCAGCTGATCGGTCCGCCGTTCGCCGAGCCCCGCCTGCTCGCCTGCGCACACCAGTACCAGGGACGCACCGATTGGCACGAACGGGCGCCGGCGGCATTCGCGTGAGGAGACAGCCATGACCTGGGAGACGGTGATCGGCCTGGAGATCCACGCCCAGCTCGCCACCGAGAGCAAGATATTCTCCGGCGCGCCCACGCGTTACGGTGCGGATCCGAATTCCCAGGCGTGTCTGATCGACCTCGGTTATCCTGGCGTGCTGCCGGTGCTGAATCGGGGTGTCGTGCTGATGGCGGTGAAATTCGGGCTGGCCGTCGGAGCCACTATCGCGCCGCGCTCGGTCTTCGCCCGCAAGAACTATTTCTACCCCGACCTGCCGAAAGGCTATCAGATCAGCCAGTACGAACTGCCGATCGTGACCGGAGGTTCCCTGGAGATCGTGACCGACGACGGTGAGGTGAGGCGCATCGGGCTGACGCGCGCGCACCTGGAAGAGGATGCCGGCAAGTCCGTGCACGAGGGATTCGAGAATCTGACCGGCATCGATCTTAACCGGGCCGGCACGCCGTTGCTGGAGATCGTCTCCGAGCCCGAACTGCGCTCGTCGAAGGAGGCGACTGCCTACATGCGGGCCATGCATACGCTGGTGCGCTACCTGGGCATCTGCGATGGCAACATGCAGGAGGGCTCGTTCCGCTGCGATGCCAACGTCTCGGTGCGTCGGGCGGGTGAGGCGGAACTCGGTACCCGCACCGAATTGAAGAACCTGAATTCCTTCCGCTTCCTGGAGCGTGCCATCAACTTCGAGGTGGAACGCCAGATCGACCTCCTGGAGGAAGGCGGTCGGGTCGTGCAGGAGACGCGCCTGTACGATGCGGAACGGGACGAGACGCGCCCCATGCGGACGAAAGAAGAGGCGAACGACTACCGCTATTTCCCGGATCCGGATCTGCTGCCGGTCGAGATCGGCGAGGCGACGGTCGCGACCGTGCGCGCCTCCCTGCCGGAGCTGCCGGATGCGAAACGACGACGTCTCGGCGAACAGTACGGGGTCAAGGCGGACGACGCGGCCGTGCTCGCCGGTTCGCGGCCGCTGGCCGACTATTTCGAGGCCGTGGCCGCAGCCGGAGCCAGTGATGGCCAGATCGTCTCGAACTGGGTGCTGGGAGAACTGGCCGCGGCTCTCAACAGAGACGGTCTCGACATATCGGCGAGTCGGATCGGGCCCGAGGCGCTTGCGCAGCTCCTGGATCGCATCGCCGACGGCACCCTGTCGGGCAAACTCGCCAAGCAGGTCTTCGAGGCCATGTGGGCGGGCGAAGGCGATGCAGACGCGGTGATCGAAGCGAAGGGCCTCAAGCAGATCACGGACACCGGCGAGATCACACGTATCGTCCAGAAGGTCCTCGCCGACAACCCGGAGCAGGTGGCTCAGTACCGCGGCGGCAAGACCAAGGTGATCGGCTTCTTCGTCGGGCAGGTCATGAAGGAGACCAGGGGCAAGGCCAACCCCGGCGAGGTGAATCGCCTGCTGAAATCCGCGCTGGATTCCGACTGAGCGCTCGTGGGCCTCGATGTCCTGCAGCCGTTCACCTTCGAACACCTGCCGGTGCGCGGCGCCCTCGTGCAGCTGTCGGATACCTGGCGGGAGCTGGCCTCGAGCCAGGATTATGCGCCGCCGGTCGCGCGGGTGCTCGGCGAAGCGAGCGCGGCGACCGTCCTCATCGCCAATTCTCTGAAGTTCGACGGCCAGCTCACGCTGCAGCTCTCGGGCGACGGGCCGCTGGAGCTGCTGGTGGTCCAGTGCACGAACGAATTGCAGCTCCGTGGCATGGCGCTTGCTCGCCCCGTGTCGGCGCAGGCCGCTTTCCCCGATCTTTCGCACGGTGCCCGCTGTGCGATGACGGTGGAGTCGAGCGCACTCTCGGATCGGTATCAGGGCATCGTCGACGCCCGGGGAGAGTCGCTCTCCGAGTGCCTCGAGCACTATTTCGAACGATCTGTCCAGGTGCCGACCCGCCTGTGGCTGATGGCGGACGGCGACAGCGCCGCGGGCCTGCTCCTGCAGCGCATGCCGGACGCGGCGGCCGATCTGCCGGCCGATGACTGGCGAAGGATCGGCCTCATGGCGCAGACGCTGACCCTGGAGGAGACCCGGGACGGTGTCGGCACGGACCTGCTGCACAAGCTGTTCGCCGAGGACGACGTGCGTGCGTTCCGTCCCCGCACGCCGCGCTTCGAATGCCGTTGCTCGATCGAACGGGTCGAGCGGGCCCTGCGGCTGCTCGGTGAGGACGAGGTCCGGGATACCCTGGAAGAGCAGGGCGAGGTCCGTGTGACCTGCGAGTTCTGCAATCGGGTCAGGCGTCTCGATGCCATCGACGTCGAGCGGCTGTTCTCCGCCGGGATTCAACCGTCTTCCGGACGCATTCACTGACGACCGGCGGCATCAGCCGCTTTCCTGATTTCCTTTATTTGCAGGCGGGCGGGACAGCGCGCGCCACATCCTTTATACTGTGCGCGGGGAAATATAAAGATATTGTTATATATTTAAGTGATCTATCCCGATGACGCAGACGCTGGAAGATACGGTCAGATTGCTGAAAGCGGCGGCCGACCCCACGCGGTTGCGGCTGCTGGCGCTGTGCCAGCGGGGGGAGACCACGGTGTCAGAACTGGTGGCGATCCTCGGGCAGAGTCAGCCGCGGATCTCGAGACACCTGAAGCTGCTGTGTGATGCCGGACTGCTGGAGCGCTTCCGGGACGGCCACTGGATCTACTATCGGGCGCCGGCGACCGGCACGGCGGCCGCGAGCGTTCGCCGGGTGATGGAACTCCTGCCGGAAGAGACAGTCGAGCTGGCGCGCGATGCCGAGCGTGCCATCGCCGGGCACCAGGGTGCCGTGAGTGCGGATCCGACACCGCTGACGCCGGCGGAGCGGGGGCTGCATCGGGCCGTGCTCGACGCGCTGCTGACCGCCCCGGTCGGACGGCTGCTGGATATCGGTACCGGCAGTGCGCGCATGCTGAAGCTGCTCGGGCGGCGTGCGAGCCGGGCCGTGGGTGTCGATACGGATGCCGGAAAACGGTTGCAGGCGAGGGCGGAGCTCGCTGTCGCGGGGCTCGGCAATTGCTCCATCCGTCCGGGTGACGCACACGGACTCGATTTCCCGGCCGGCAGTTTCGACACCGTCATCCTCGACGAGTTGCTGGGCAGATCCGAGTCGCCGGACCGGGTCGTCGTCGAAGCAGCCCGCGTTCTCGCGCCGGGCGGTCGGCTGATCGTCATCGAAGCCCTGTCCGGCAAGAGTGTCCGGGGTGCCGGGGGTCAGATGGCGGCGCTTGCAGCGAGCGCCGGCCTGGCGCTGGGTCGGCCCCGGGCCGTGCCGGCCGTCGATCCGAACTGGCTGGTGGCGGTGGCGGTAGCCGCCGGATCTGACTCGAAAGTGGCCTGAAGGATCGAGAGGAATAACGCGCATGCAGACGAGTGCAGCGGTGGCAGCGGATACGACCGGTGTGGCGGTTTCCTTCGAATTCTTCCCACCGGGTAGCGAGAAGATGGAGCAGACACTGTGGCGCTCGATAGAGCGGCTCGCGCCGCTGCGGCCCCGCTTCGTGTCGGTGACTTACGGCGCGGATGGCTCGACGCGGCAGCGCACGCACGGCATCGTCAGTCGAATCCTGGGGGAAACGGAGCTGACCGCCGCCCCGCATCTCACCTGTGTCGGCGCGGCGCGGGGAGAGATCGACGAGATCGCCGGGCAGTACTGGGAGCTGGGCGTGCGCCATATCGTGGCGCTGCGGGGCGATCCTCCGAAAGACAGTGATGGCTACGTCCCGCACCCGCAGGGATATGCCTACGCGGCGGATCTGGTTGCGGGCCTGAAACGGGTGGCCGATTTCGACATATCGGTGGCTGCCTATCCGGAGATCCATCCGGAGGCGCCGTCCGCCGCCTTCGACCTCGATAACCTGAAGCGCAAGCTGGACGCGGGCGCCAGCCGGGCCATCACCCAGTTCTTCTTCGATATCGAGGATTTCCTGCGTTTCCGGGATCGCTGCGCGGCGGCCGGCATCTCGGCGCCGCTGGTGCCGGGTATCCTGCCGATCACACGGTTCCCCCAACTGCAGCGGTTCGCGGAGAGCTGCGGCGCCAGCGTACCCGAATGGCTGGTGCACCGCTTCGACGGTCTCGACGACGACGCCGAGACCCGTCAGCTCATCGCCGCGAGCGTGGCGATCGAGCAGGCGCGACAGCTGGAGCGCTACGGCGTCCGGGAATTCCATTTCTATACGCTGAACCGGTCGGAGCTCACCTACGCCATTTGCCATGCGCTCGGCGTGCGGGCGAAGCGGGCCACGGCAGCGTGATCGTGAGCGGCTCGCGATTCGCAGCGCTGGAGCGACTGCTCGCCGAGCGCATCGTCTTCCTGGATGGTGCGATGGGCACCATGATCCAGAGTGTCGGCCTGGGCGAAGACGATTACCGCGGCGGGCGCTTCGCGGACTGGGAGCGCGACCTGAAGGGCAATAACGATCTCCTTACGCTCACGCGCCCCGGCCTGATCCGCGAGATCCATACCGCGTTCCTCGAGGCCGGTGCGGACATCATCGAGACAAATACTTTCAATTCCAACGCACCGTCCCAGGCGGATTACGGCATGGAATCGCTGGTGCGGGAACTCAACCTTTCGGCTGCGCGTCTCGCACGGGACGTGACCGGCGAGTTCGAGGCGGCGGACGGGCGGCCGCGCTTCGTCGCCGGCGTGCTCGGTCCGACCAACCGCACCGCATCACTGTCGCCGGACGTCAACGACCCCGGCAGACGGAACATCCGCTTCCGGGAACTCGTCGCCACCTACGGCGAGGCCGCCCGGGGTCTCTTGGAGGGCGGTGCCGACTTCCTCATGGTGGAGACCGTCTTCGACACGCTGAACGCCAAGGCGGCGCTGTTCGCCATCCGCGAGGCGGAACGGGAACGCGGCGAGCCCGTGCCGGTGATGATCTCCGGCACCATCACGGATGCTTCCGGCCGCACGCTCTCCGGGCAGACGACGGAGGCCTTCTGGAACTCGGTGCGCCACGCGAAACCGTTCATGATCGGCCTGAACTGCGCCCTCGGTGCCGCCGAACTCAGGCCCTACGTGGCGGAGCTCTCCCGGGTGGCCGACACGCGCGTCAGCGCTCATCCCAACGCCGGCCTGCCGAACGAATTCGGCGAATACGACGAGACGCCGGAGCAGATGTCGGAGGTGATCCGCGAGTTCGCCGGGTCGGGGCTCGTGAATCTGGTCGGCGGCTGCTGCGGGACGACGCCGGATCACATCCGGTCTATGCGCGAGGCGATCGGCCGTACGCCGCCTCGGCGGGTGCCGACGGTCCCGCGTCGGTGCCGGCTGGCCGGGCTCGAACCGCTGACGATCGGGCCGGATGACCTGTTCGTAAACGTCGGCGAGCGGACCAACGTCACCGGCTCCGCGAAATTCCGTCGCCTGATCGAGGCCGGGGATTACGACCAGGCGGTAGACGTCGCGCGGCAGCAGGTGGAGGCGGGTGCGCAGATCATCGACGTCAACATGGACGAGGGCATGCTCGATTCCGAGGCCGCCATGGTGACATTCCTGGATCTGATCGCCGCGGAGCCGGACGTGGCCCGGGTACCGGTCATGGTGGATTCGTCGAAATTCAGCGTCATCGAGGCGGGCCTGCAGTGCATCCAGGGCAAGGCGGTGGTCAATTCCATCAGCCTGAAGGAAGGCGAGGAGGCCTTCGTGGAGCAGGCCCGGCGAGTGCTCGACTACGGCGCGGCGGTCATCGTCATGGCCTTCGACGAGGACGGTCAGGCGGATACGGTCGAGCGCAAGGTGGCCATCTGCCGTCGCTCCTACGAGATCCTCACCGGGCGGGTCGGCTTCGCGCCGGAGGACATCATCTTCGACCCGAACATATTCGCGGTCGCCACCGGCATCGAGGAGCACGACGAATACGGAGTCGCGTTCATCGAGGCGACCCGGCGCATCAAGGAAGAGTTGCCCGGTGCGATGGTGAGTGGCGGCGTCTCCAACGTCTCGTTCTCGTTCCGGGGCAACAATCCGGTGCGGGAGGCCATTCACTCCGTCTTCCTCTATCACGCGATCCGCGCCGGCATGGACATGGGGATCGTGAACGCCGGCCAGCTCGCCATCTACGAAGACCTGCCGGCGGAGCTGCGCGAGGCGGTCGAGGACGTGGTATTGAACCGGCGCAGCGATGCCACGGATCGTCTGCTGGCGATCGCCGAGCGTTATCGTGGCGACGGCAGTACTCCGACGCGTGCCGTCGACCGTGCATGGCGCGAATGGCCGGTCGCGAAGCGTCTGGAACACTCGCTGGTAAAGGGAATCGACGAATTCGTCATCGACGATACGGAAGAGGCGCGTCTGGCCGCGGCACGGCCGCTGGACGTGATCGAAGGGCCGCTCATGGATGGCATGAACGTCGTCGGTGACCTGTTCGGCGCAGGCAAGATGTTCCTGCCCCAGGTCGTGAAGTCGGCGCGCGTGATGAAGAAGGCGGTCGGCCATCTCGTCCCCTACATCGAGGAGGGGCAGGCAGGGGGCGCCCGCTCCAACGGCAGGATCGTCCTCGCCACGGTCAAGGGTGACGTTCACGACATCGGCAAGAATATCGTGGGTGTCGTCCTGCAGTGCAACAACTTCGAGGTCATCGATCTCGGCGTCATGGTGCCCGGGGAGAAGATACTGGAAGCCGCGCGCCGCGAAGGCGCGGATATCATCGGACTGTCCGGCCTGATCACGCCGTCGCTGGACGAGATGGTGAACGTGGCGGGCGAGATGCAGCGACTCGGCTTCGACGTGCCGCTGTTGATCGGCGGCGCCACGACGTCACCGGCGCACACGTCGGTGAAGATCGACCCGCAGTACGAGGGTCCCGTGATCTACGTCAAGGACGCCTCGCGCTCGGTCGGCGTCGCCCAGTCGCTCGTCGGCGAAGGGCGCGATGCCTTCGTGCGCAAGATCAAGGAAGACTGTGCCCGCCGGCGGGAAGCGCAT
Source organism: Gammaproteobacteria bacterium (assembly GCA_037382365.1). Classification (GTDB taxonomy): domain Bacteria; phylum Pseudomonadota; class Gammaproteobacteria; order Steroidobacterales; family Woeseiaceae; genus Lentisalinibacter. Next base: position 45,939 of record JARRPZ010000012.1, on the reverse strand, counting down.
GCGGGGAAGCGCCGACGGGGACCCGAGTTGTCCCTGGCGGCGGCCCGTGAACGGGCGCGCCGGCCGGACTGGGCGCATTACGAACCACCGGTACCGAAGGCGCCCGGTGTGCATACGCTCGAGGCCATTCCGCTGCAGGCCCTTGTCGGCTACATCGACTGGATGCCGTTCTTCAATGCCTGGGAGTTCCGTGGCCGTTTCCCGGATATCCTGGACGACGCCGAGGTCGGCGAGACGGCGCGTTCACTCTATGAAGATGCAAGGGCCATGCTGGAGCGCATCATCGAGGAGGAGTGGTTGACGTGCCGTGCCGTCATCGGCCTCTTCCCGGCGGCCTCGCTGGGAGACGATATCGCGGTCTATGCGGACGAGGCGGACCGGGAACCGCTGGCCGTTTTTCACCAGCTCCGCCAGCAGAAGAAGATGCGTGACGACCTGCCCCAGGAATGCCTCGCCGATTTCGTCGCCCCGTCGGAGAGCGGGCGCCGCGACTACATCGGCGCTTTCGCAGTCAGCGCGGGTTTCGGCATCGACGAGCACGTCGAGCGCTTCGAGGCCGAACACGACGACTACTCGGCCATCCTGCTGAAGGCGCTCGCGGATCGGCTGGCAGAGGCGGGGGCGGAGTATCTGCACGAGCGCGTGCGCAGGGAATACTGGGGGTATGCCACGGACGAGTGCCTGGACAATGAGGCGCTGATCGCGGAGCGATACCGTGGCATCCGTCCGGCGCCCGGCTATCCGGCCTGCCCGGATCACACGGAGAAGCTGACGCTATGGCGGCTCCTTGGCGTGGAGGAGCGCATCGGCATGCGACTGACCGAATCCATGGCCATGCTGCCGACCGCTTCCGTCAGCGGTCTGTACTTCGCCCACCCGGATGCCCGTTACTTCGCGGTCGGCAGGTTGGGTCGGGACCAGGTCGCCGATTACGCCCGGCGCAAGGGCATCACCCTGCAGGAGGCCGAGCGGTGGCTGGCTCCGTCGCTCGGTTATGAGCCGCGGACGGAGGACGAGGCGGCCTGAGCGCGTCCGGCGTCGGCGCTCGCGCCGGATACCGCCTCCCGACGTCGTCTCTCCCTGCCGAGCCGGTACAGTTCCCACAGCGGCAGGCCGAGTAACACGCCGAAGGTGAGGAGGAGTTTGCCGAGTATCATGAGTTCAGCGCCGCTCATCAGTGTCTGCACCCGACGTCGTCCATTCGAATCCGCCCGTGAATGATCCTGGCCCGCCGATCCGTCACCGGCGCCTCCGGCAGGGCGAGCACGTGCTCGAGACGGTGACGGAATTCCCCCTGCCGGTCGACGGCGTCTTTCCGTTCTTCACCGACGTGGAGAATCTGGAGCGTATCACGCCGCCGGAACTCGGGTTCCGTGTCATGACGCCGACGCCGCTGGCGATCAGCGAGGGCACGCTGATCGATTATCGGCTGCGCCTGTACCGTGTGCCGTTCGCCTGGCGGACACGGATCTCGGTCTGGGAGCCGCCGCACCGGTTCATCGACGAACAGATCAGCGGGCCCTATCACACCTGGCAGCACGAACACCGCTTCGAAGCGGTGGCCGGTGGCACCCGAATGACGGATCGTGTGCGCTACCGGCTGCCGGGCCATCCGCTGGCCGGTCCGTTCCTGCCACTGGTGCGTCGTCAGCTGGACCGGATATTCACGTTCCGCGGGCGCACGATCCGATCCATCCTCGCCGAGACCGACTGAAACGTCGGGTCCGCTCGGCGGTGCTGCCTCCCTTCACACCGGGCGTCGTCCGCCCGGGGCTCGGCGCACGGTCCTCGCTGTCGTGACCATGCGCCTCAGGGTCGAACATAGACCTGGCCGCCCTTCATCACGAAGTCCACCGTGAGCAGTTGCTCGATATCCTCGAGCGGCGACCGGTCTACGGCGATGATGTCGGCGAACTTGCCGTTTTCGATGGTCCCGAGGTCATCGGACATGTCGATCAGGTCCGCTGCATTGATCGTGGCCGCGATCAGCACGTCTTCCTCCGCCACGCCGGCTTCGACCATCAGCACGGCCTCCTCGGCGTTGGTGCCGTGTTTCGAGACCCCGCTGTCAGTGCCGTAGGCGATCCTGACACCGGCCTCGTAGGCTTCCGTGAAGTTACCTTTCATGTCGTTGCCGACCCGGATGGCCTTGTCACGAATGGCCGGTCTCATGAAATCCGATTCCAGCGCCATCGTCTTCACCGTCTCGCCTGCGAGCAGGGTCGGGACGAGATACGCCCCCGTCTCCTTGAAAAGCGCGATCGCCTCCTCATCGGTGTAGGTACCGTGTTCGATGCTGTGCACACCGGCTTTCAGCGCGGCGACGATGCCATCGGCTTCATGGGCGTGGGCGGCCACCTTGCGACCCATGCGACGCGCCGCCCTTACCACCTCCTCGAGTTCGTCCATCTCCATCTGCTGACCCGTGCCGGTCGCCCGGTCGGTGAGTACCCCGCCCGTGGAGGTGATCTTTATCAGATCGGCGCCGTACTTCACGGCATTCCGCGTGGCACGGCGGCAGTCGTAGGGGCCGTCGCAGATCGCCTCGTCGGTGTAGAACTCCATCAACTCCGGCTTGATGCCGCTCACGTCCGCGTGCCCGCCGGTGATGCCGACCCTGCCCGCGGCGATGATGCGGGGACCGTCGATCCATCCGTTGCGGATCGCATCGCGCAGCGCGTACATCTCCTGGCCTGAATTACCGACTTCGCGCACGGTCGTGAAGCCCGCCTCGAGCGTTCGCATCGCGTACATGATGCTGCGCATCTGGATATCCTGCAGCGACATCCGGAGATCCTCGCTGTCGTTGTCGGGTCCGAGTTCGCCCTGCAGGTGTACGTGCATGTCCATCAGTCCCGGCAGCACGAAATAGTCCTTCAGGTCGATGACTGACACGTCGCCCTCGAATCCGTCCGGGTCGGCATAGCCCTCACGCACATCGACGATGCGGTCGTCGACGACCACGATGGTCTGCTCGCGTTTCGGCCGATCGCCGGCGACGGCCAGCAGATTGCCGGCATGGATCAGGGTCGTCGCGGCGACAGCGATCGAGGGCAGAAGGACGGCGATGCCGACCGTGATCAGGAGTCGAGAGAGATACGCCATGCGTGGCCTCCGGCCGGGTGACGGACAGGGCGCGAGTATAACGCGTCGGCGCCGGTCCCTCGGCGGCGGCGGATCCGCCGCAACGCTCCGCCTATTGCCCCGGGCAGCCGGCCGCCCTATCGTCGTCCGCTCGATTCTCACACAAGCACGAGGAAGGGCCAGCCATGCGGAAATTGCGATGGATAGCAACGGGTCTCCTGCTCGTGCTCGCGATCGGGGCCGGTATTACCGCGCTGCTGGTCAGCCACGATGCGCCCTGCGGGGCGGTCGACGCCGGACCGGCACCGGCGAATCCCATGACGGCGGTGGTGCACCGCTGCTACGGCTCGGCGGACGTGCTCGAGTTCGCGTCGCTGGAGCGCCCGGTGCCCGGCGACGGGGAAGTGCGGGTGCGCGTGATGGCAGCCTCGGTGAATCCCCTCGACTGGCATTTCATGCGTGGCTCGCCGTACCTGATGCGCCTGATGAGCGGGATCGGCAGTCCCAAGGACATCCGGCTGGGTGCGGATTTCGCCGGGATCGTCGATGCGGTCGGACCGGGCGTGACACGCTTCGCCGTCGGCGATGCGGTCTTCGGCGGCAGCACCGGCGCCTTCGCGGAATATCTGGTGATCGGCGAGGATCGGGCGATCGCGGCGATGCCCGGGAACGTCAGTTTCGACCAGGCAGCGGCTGTCGGAGTCGCGGGCATAACGGCCCTCCAGGCCCTGCGGGACCACGGTCGGGTGGGGCCGGGACAGCGCGTCCTCATCAACGGCGCGTCCGGCGGCGTCGGCACGTTCGCCGTTCAGATTGCGAAGGCAACGGGGGCGGAAGTCACCGGCGTACAGAGTTCGCGCAACCTCGAGATGGTCCGTGGGCTGGGCGCGGATCGCGTCATCGACTATACGCGCGAGGACTACACCGACGGGGAGCGGCGTTACGATCTCGTCGTCGATATGGTCGGCAACCATTCCGTGCTGGCGAACAGCCGCGTGCTGGAATCCGACGGCCGGCTGGTCATCGTCGGTGGCCCGAAAGGCGACTGGTTCGCGCCACTCAAAGGTTTGGTGCAGTCGAGACTATTCGGCCCGTTCGTGGAGCCCGAGATCACCGTCGTGCTCGCGCGCCTCAGGCAGGAGGACCTGGTGCATCTCGCCGGGATGATGGAGCGCGGCGAACTCACGCCGGTCATCGATCGGCGCTATACGCTCGCCGAATTGCCCGACGCGATCCGCTATTCGGAATCGGGCAGGGCCAGGGGCAAGATCATCGTCAGGATCCGATCCGAGGATGAGGCAGCGGCTGCCAGGCTCCGGTAGTAGCGAACCGTCTCAGGGCGAATGGCAGGCCGGGCAGGCCGGCCGCTTCCGCAGCCGGATCCGGCGCCATTCCTCGGTGATGGCGTCGTACAGGGAGAGCGTCCCCGAGTGCACCGGCAGGCCGGCGACGAGCTTCATCACCGCACCGGCCATCGCCACACCGATAACGCCGGGCACCGTGGCGAAAACGCCATTGCCCCGGCAATCCTCGAGCGACTCGTCGGCATCTTCGTAGATACAGCGGTAGCAGGGTTCGTTCCGGTAATCGGTGAAAACGGCGAGCTGGCCCTCGTAGCGAATGGCCGCGCCGCTCACCAGTGGCGTCCGGGTCGCTACGCAGGCGGCATTCACCGCGAAGCGCGTCGCGAAGTTGTCACTCGCGTCCACGACGACATCGGCCTCACCGACCGCCGACGCAAGCGCTTCGCCGGCGAGGCGCTCGGCGATCATGGTCTGGCGCACCGCCTGGTTCATGGCGTGCAGGCGCGCCGCCGCGACCTCCACCTTGGGTCGACCGATGTCCTCGACGCCATAGAGGAACTGGCGCGCCAGATTGCTCTCGTCGACGGTGTCGAAATCGTTCAGCAGCAGTTCCGCGACGCCGGCCGACGTCAGGTAGGTGGCCACCGGACAGCCCAGGCCGCCCAGGCCGACGAGCAGGACGCGGGTCGTCGCCAGGCGGCGCTGGCCCTCGGCTCCGAAGCCCGTCAGCGGCAGGTGCCGCGCGTAGCGCAGCGGCGTGCTCAACGCTCAGTCTTCGATGCGTGCCGATACGATCTTCACGGGTTCCACGGGCACGTCCTGGTGACCGGCCCTGTTGCCGGTCTCGACGGCCGCGATCTTGTCGACCACGTCGATGCCGTCGGCCACCCGGGCGAAGACGGCATAGCCGAAGTCCCGCGAGCCGTGATCCAGGAATGCATTGTCCTTCAGGTTGATGAAGAACTGGGAGGTGGCACTGTCCCGGTCCTGGGTGCGGGCCATCGAGAGCGTGCCGCGCAGGTTGAGGACGCCGTTGTCCGCTTCGTTCCTGATGGGATCACGGGTCGGCTTCCGACTCATGTCCTCCAGGTGGCCGCCGCCCTGGATAACGAAGCCGGGGATGACACGATGGAAGATCGTGTCATCGTAGAAACCCTCTTCCACATAGCGGCGGAAATTCTCGGTCGTGATGGGCGCCTCTTCGGGCATCAGCTCGATGCTGATGTCCCCCAGGCTCGTCTCGAATATGACCACTGGCTGTCTCCTGTTTCGATTCAATCGGCGCCCGGCAGTCGGGCTTCCGTGACGCGATCGTTGCCCGCGAGGTCCTGTCGGCAGGCAATGCTCGCCAGGCCGTGACTGCGCAGGATACCCGCTACGCCGGCGGCCTGCATGGCGCCGTGTTCGATCAGAACGCGTCCCCCCGGAGCGAGATGGCGTGGCAGCCCGCTGGCGATGCGGCGGATCGCGTCCAGACCGTCGACGCCCGCTGCCAGTGCCAGCGCCGGCTCGTATCGGATTGCGGCGTCGGCGAGCGCCGCGTCGTCACGTGCGACATAGGGTGGATTGGAGACGATGATATCGAACCGCTCCTCGCCCAGGTCGGTGAACCAGTCGCTTTCCAGGAAACGGATGCGGCCGGGTGCGAGGCGTTGCGCGTTCTCCTGCGCCACCGCCAGCGCACCGACACTCACATCCGTCGCCACTACCTCGGCGCAGGGTCTCTCCCGGGCGATGGAGATGGCGATGGCTCCACTGCCGGTCCCGAGTTCCAGGACACGTCGTTCCTCTCCCTCGGGAATCAGATCCAGCGCCCGCTGGACCAGAGTCTCGGTCTCCGGTCTCGGTATCAGCACCGCCGGCGATACCGCCAGCGGCAGCGACCAGAATTCCCTCACGCCGGCGATATAGGCGAGCGGTTCCCCGCGGCGGCGTCGCTCTAGCCACGCCGCCGCCCGCGCATGGCTGTCGGCGTCCATCGGCTCATCACGGTGTGCGATCAGCCAGCTCCTGTCCCGACCCAGCGCACGGGCGAGCAGGAGTTCCGCCTCCGGCCCGGGTCGCGGCGAAACGTCGGCCAACAGGGTACGCGCCGCCCTGAGCCAACTGCCGATGTCCTCCGTCATGATCGCCTCGCTAGTCCCGGGCGGCGGATGCTACCGGGCTGTCGTCGGGTCCGCTAGTCGGCGAGGACCGATGGCGTAGAATGGCGCCCATTCCGACGGCGGGATTCCCTCATGAAGATTTATTCCAACGTGCTCGAGATGGTCGGACGCACCCCGATGCTGGAGGTGACGCGATTCGACACCGGGCCCTGCCGCCTGTTCCTGAAGCTCGAACTCGCTAATCCGGGCGGCTCTATCAAGGACCGCATCGGCATCACGATGATCGAAGAGGCCGAGAAACGTGGCGAACTCAGTCCCGGCGATACGATCGTCGAGGCGACGGCGGGGAACACGGGTATCGGCCTCGCTCTGGTAGCGGCCCAGAAAGGCTACCGTCTCGTGCTCGTCCTGCCCGACAAGATGAGCCAGGAAAAGATATTCAACCTCCGGGCGATGGGTGCGGAAGTGGTGCTCACCCGTTCGGACGTGGGCAAGGGACACCCCGAGTACTATCAGGATCTCGGCAAGCGCATCGCCGGGGAGCGCGGCGCCTACTTCATCAATCAGTTCGGCAATCCGGACAATCCTCTCGCCCATGAGCGGACCACCGCGCCCGAGATCTGGGAGCAGATGGACGGTGACCTCGACGCGGTGGTGGTGGGGGTCGGTTCCAGCGGCACCATCTCCGGCATGTCGAAGTTCTTCCGTGACAACGGCACCGGCGTGAAGATGATCCTGGCCGACCCGGAGGGCTCGGTTCTCGCCGACTATGTGGAGACGGGTGAGCTGGGGGAGAAGGGGAGTTGGCTGGTCGAGGGTATCGGCGAGGATTTCATCCCGTCGATCTGCGATCTGTCCGACGTGGATGCCGCCTACACCATACCCGATGCGGAGTCCTTCGCACTGGCCCGGGAACTGCTGCTGAAGGAGGGCATACTGGCCGGTTCCTCGTCCGGGACGGTGCTGGCTGCGGCGCTGCGCTACTGTCGCGAGCAGACCGAGCCGAAGCGGGTGGTGACCTTTGCGTGCGACACCGGTAACAAGTATCTCTCGAAGCTCTACAACGATTTCTGGATGGAGGACAACGGATTCATCGACCGCGAAAAGTACGGCGACCTGCGGGATCTCATCGGCCGCCTGCACGGCGAGCAAGCCACCATCACGGTCGGTCCCTCGGACGTCGTCACGACGGCTCACAACCGGTTGCGCAATGCGGGCATATCGCAATTGCCGGTGATGGACGAGGGGCGGCTCGTCGGCGTGCTCACCGAGGACGACATCATCCGCTTCGTCTTCGGTCATCCGGAGCTGATGCATGCGGCGGTCGCCGACGCGATGCAGACCGCCTTCATCCGGCTCGACAAGGATACGAGTGTCGATAATCTGGTGGCGATGCTGCAGGTCCAGCCCTATGCGGCCATCACCGACGGCGACGAGTTCTTCGGCCTCATCACCCGATCGGACGTTCTGAATCATCTGCGCAAGCAGAGCGGCCAGGTGGCAACGACATGAGCGAGCAGAAGAAATACGGTTTCGCGACCAGGACCATCCATGCCGGCCAGTCGCCGGATCCCTCCACCGGCGCGATCATGCCGCCCATCTATGCCACCTCGACTTACGTCCAGTCGAGCCCCGGCCATCACCAGGGCTATGAGTACTCGCGCACGCAGAACCCGACGCGGGCGGCCTGGGAACGCTGCATCGCCGATCTCGAAGGTGGCGCTCGCGCCTTTGCTTTCGCCTCGGGCATGGCCGCCATAGCGACGGTGCTGGAGTTGCTGGACGCGGGGGCCCACGTGGTCGCGATGGACGACCTCTATGGCGGTACGTTCAGGCTGTTCGACGGCGTGCGGCGGCGCTCGGCCGATCTCGATTTCGACTTCGTCGATTTCACGGATGCCGATGCCGTGCGCAAGGCCATCCGGCCCGAGACGCGCATGCTCTGGATCGAGAGCCCGAGTAACCCCCTGCTGAAGCTCGTCGACATCGAGGCGGTCGCCGCCCTCGCGAAGGAGCATGGCTGCCTGCTCGTCGCTGATAACACGTTCGCGACCCCGTGGGCGCAGCGACCGCTTGCCCTCGGATGCGATATCGTCGTGCACTCGGCGACGAAGTATCTGAACGGACACTCGGACATGGTCGGCGGCGTCGCCGTGGCGGCGAGCGAGGAGGTCGCGGAGCGTCTGGCCTACCTCCAGAATTCCGTCGGCGCGATCGCCGGGCCTTTCGACAGCTTCCTGGCTCTGCGGGGCGTCAAGACGCTCGCGCTCCGGATGGAGCGCCACAACGAGAATGCCGGGAGGATTGCCGAGTGGCTGGTCGGCCGCGGGGAAATCGCAGAGGTAATCTACCCGGGTCTGGCGAGCCACCCGCAGCACGAGCTCGCGGTCCGGCAGATGCGGGGCGGCGGCGGTATCGTGACGTTCCACTTGCGGGGAGAGCTGGCCGATGCCCGCCGGTTCCTGGAGCGATGCGAAGTATTCGCGCTGGCGGAGAGCCTGGGGGGCGTGGAGAGTCTCATCGAGCACCCGGCCATCATGACGCATGCATCGCTGCCGCCGGAGAAGCGCGCGGCGCTCGGCATCAGCGATACGCTCATCCGGTTGTCGGTCGGCATAGAGGACTGCGACGACCTCATCGGCGATCTGGAGCGGGCCTTGCGCGGGTGCCGAGATCGGTGACGTGCGGTCGCGGCCGATGCCGCTCCTGCAGGGGATCGGGGCTGAAGCCCCTCCTGCCGATTTGATGTCCTATTGGGGGTTCTGGGGCAGGCCGTCGGCGATCTCGTAATAGTCGCCCTTGTCCGCGACGAAGATGTGCAGCGCGAGACGCGTGTCGGTCGGTCCGTCGAAAGCGCCCATGCCGATGCCGAATTCCTCCTTGCCGATGGCCTCCCAGAACAGGAAGGAACCGCAGGTCGAACAAAAGCCGCGGCGTGCCTTCGGCGACGCCTGGTACCAGGTGAGATTTTCGCTACCGTGGATCGTCACCCGCTCCTTCGCCACGTCCGTCGCCGCCCAGTAATGTCCGGACTGCTTGCGGCACTGGGAACAGTGACACGCGTCCGGCGGCTTCAGTGGCCCCTCCACCTGGAATGTAATCGCGCCGCAGAGGCAGGATCCCTTGTGCATGTCAGACTCCCGGAAACCGCTGCTGTTCTGCCATAGCATACCTCGGCGCGGCCATGTACCTCGCGCAAGGCATCCCGCATGGCCTGTTGTCCATCTCGCTGCCCTCGCTGCGGGGACCGATGCTGCGCATGGTCGATCCGGCCCAGAAGCCTGTCTGGTACGAACCATGCGGTTCCTGCCACGGCACCTTCTTCGATGCCGGCGAATACCGGCATCCGGCGAGCTTTACGGCGGCCGACCTGTACCGTCGCTGGAACGTACCCGAACGCGCATGACAGGCGGCTCCGCGTCGGACGGTCCACGTCGGCGAGACCGGCCGGCCTGATCGGGCCTGAAGGCCCTCCTACACGTCTTCCAGCCAGTCCGGCAGCGACAGACCCTTCGACTCCAGGTATGCCCGGTTGAACAGGCGCTCCCGGTAGCGCAGCGCGCCGTCGCAGAGCACGGTGACGATGGTGTGGCCCGGTCCGAGTTCTCGCGCCATCGCCATGGCGCCACCGACGTTGATGCCGCTGGAGCCGCCGAGCACCAGGCCCTCCGTCCGGATCATCTCATAGACCAGCGGGATGGCATGGTCGTCGGTGATCCGGAAGGCCATATCGATATCGGCGCCTTCCAGATTGGCGGTGATGCGTGAATTGCCGATGCCTTCCGTGATCGAGCTGCCCTCGATGCGGATCTCGCCGTGGGTGTAATAGTGGTAGAGGCCCGAGCCGCCGGGGTCCGCGAGGCCGATCTTCACTTGCGGCTTGCAGGCCTTCAGGAATCGGGATACGCCGGCCAGCGTGCCGCCGGTGCCGACGGCACAGACGAAGCCGTCGATCGTGCCATCCGTCTGCTCCCAGATTTCCGGACCGGTCGTCTCGGCATGGAAGTCGCGGTTGGCCGTGTTGTCGAACTGGTTCGGCCAGAATGCGCTGCCCGGTTCACGCGCGTTCATGTCTTCGGCCATGCGACCGGAGACGTGGACGAAGTGATTCGGATCGCGGAAAGGCACCGCGGGGATCAGCCTCACGTCGGCGCCGTAAGCACGAAGCGCATCGATCTTCTCCCGGCTCTGGGTGTCCGGCATCACGATGATGCTCGGGTGATCGAGTGCGTTGCCCACCATGGCCAGACCGATGCCCGTGTTGCCGGCGGTCCCCTCGATGATCGTGCCGCCGGGTTTCAGTTCACCGGTGGCCTGGGCGCGTCTGACCATGCCCAGCGCCGCCCGATCCTTCACGGACCCGCCGGGGTTCATGAACTCCGCCTTGCCGAGGATCTCGCAGCCCGTCTCCTCGGAGGCGCGATTCAGCCGGATGAGCGGCGTCCTGCCGATGGCCTCGATGAGTTGCCGGACGTCCATCGCGCCTCCCGCCTCAGTGATCGGTGAGCGCGGCGAGTTGATCCGCCTGATATTCACGGGTCAGCGGATCGATGACCTGGTCCAGGTCGCCCTCCAGCACTTCGGCCAGTTTGTAGAGCGTGAGATTGATCCGGTGATCGGTGACCCGACCCTGCGGATAATTGTAGGTACGGATCCGCTCGGAGCGATCCCCCGAGCCGACGAGGGAGCGGCGGGTCTCGGCGCGCTCGGTGGCGAGCGCCTCTTCCTCGGCGGCGACCAGCTTCGCCTGCAGCAGTGACAGGGCGCGCGCCCGGTTCTTGTGCTGGGAGCGTTCGTCCTGGCACTCCACTACGATGCCCGTCGGCAGATGCGTGATGCGTACCGCCGAGTCCGTCTTGTTCACATGCTGGCCTCCCGCACCCGAGGCGCGGTAGGTATCCACTCGCAGATCCGAAGGGTTGACCTCGACATCACCCACTTCCTCGGCCTCCGGGAGCACTGCCACCGTGCAGGCCGACGTGTGTATGCGACCCTGGGACTCGGTCTCGGGCACGCGCTGCACGCGATGGGCACCGGACTCGAACTTCATCTTCGCGTAGACGTCCCGGCCGCTCACCTTGCAGATGATCTCCTTGTAGCCGCCATGTTCGCCCTCGCTCGCAGACAGCACCTCCGTCCGCCAACCCTGCGCCTCGGCATAACGGGAATACATGCGGAACAGATCGCCGGCGAAGATGGCGGCCTCGTCGCCACCGGTGCCCGCCCGGATCTCCAGATAGGCATCGCTCTCGTCCTTCGGGTCGCGAGGCACGAGCGCGAGTTCCAATTCGCGTTCCAGGGGCTCACGCCGTTCCTGCAGACGCTCGGCTTCCTCGCGTCCCATCGCCTGCATGTCCGGGTCCGGGTCCTGCGCCATGTCGCCGGCAGCGGTCAGGTCATCGACGAGCTTCCGGTATCGCCGGTACAGGCTGATGACGGGTTCGAGCTGGGCGTATTCCTTGGAATATTCCCTGAAGCGATCCTGTTCGGCGATCACTTCCGGGTCTGCCAGCAGGCCCGCGAGTTCCTCGAAGCGGTCGGACAGGCCCTGGAGCTTGTGTTCGATGCTGGCTTTCACGATGAGATCGGAGTCGGAGGACCGGCGTCAGGAACGCTTCTTGCCATCGTCGCTGACGCCGAAGAGTTCCCGGGCGGAGAGCATGATGGCTTCATCGGATTCTTCGCCTGCCTGACGCAATCGCTCGCTCGGCTTGTGCAGCATCTTGTTCATGAGCGTGGAGGCGAGGAACTGCAGCGCCGCCTCCGGGTCGCCGGTGTTGGCCAGCCGCCGGCGCGCCTGCTCGAGCACTTCGTGCTTCAGCTCCTCGCCGCGGCCGCGGATGGACTTGATGATGGGCACGGCATCCAGCACGCGCTCCGCATTGTGGAAGCGCTCCAGTTCGAATTCGATGATCCGCTCGGCTTCGTCGGCGGCCGCTTTCCGGCTCTGCAGGCCGTCGTTGATGACGCCCTGGAGATCGTCGACCGTGTACAGATAGACGTCCTCGAAGTGGGCGACTGCCGGCTCGATATCGCGGGGCACCGCGATGTCGCAGGCGAATACGGGCTTGCGCTTCCTGAGTTCGAGCGCGCGCTTCATCTCGCTCGCCGAGATCAATGGTTCCGGACTGGCCGTGGAACTGATCAGGATGTCGGCTTCCGGCAGCGTGCCCGGCAATTCCGACAAGGGCAGGGCGAAGCCGCCGAACTCGGCGGCGAGTGCCCGGGCCCGCGGCAGGCTCCGGTTGGCGATGAACAATCGCCCGATCTTGTGACCGTGCAGGTGCCGCGCCACGAGTTCGATAGTCTCGCCGGCCCCGACCAGCAGCGCCGTGTGCTTCTCGAAGCGTGCGAATATCTGATGCGCCAGGGAGACGGCCGCGTAGGCGACGGAGACCGGGCTCGATCCGATCGTGGTGTCGGTGCGGACCTTCTTGGCGACCGAGAAAGCGTGCTGGAAAAGGCGCGTGAGCCGAGGTCCCGTGCGGCCGTGGCTCTGGGCATGACGGAACGCCTCTTTCAGCTGGCCGGTGATCTGTGGTTCACCCAGGATCACGGAGTCCAGTCCGCAGGCGACCCGGAACAGGTGACGTGCCGCCGCTTCGTCCCGGGCCTGGAACAGGCAGTCGGCCAGTCGCTCGTCGAGGCCCCGATAATTGTTCAGCCAGTCGACGAGACCGGTCTCGGCCTGGTTATCGAGATCACACACGAGTCGCTCTCGTCGAACACGATCCTCTCACGGATATCGACCGGGGCCGTGTTATGGTTAATGCCCAGGATGAAAAACGGCATCTGAAGGAATCACGAATTCGGATTGGTCCAAGCAGCGCTTATGATAAGCGAACTGCCGGTGATCTGCCCGAAGCGGTCCACCGGGTCACCGACAGAGATTTCCGAATGCTAGACACTGATATCCTCCCGCGTCGAGACCGGCTTTCGCCCCGAACGGCGCTCCCGTTAATGTTGTTGGCCGCCCTCCTGGCGGCATGCGCCGGCGCCCCCGAGCAGGCTACCGAGTCCGACTCCGTCAGCGGGGAGGGACGAACCTACCATATCCTCATGGCCGAGATCGCCCTGCAGCGGGGCGAGCACGTGACGGGCATCGAAGAATACCTGAAGGCTGCGCGTTCGGGGGAGTCGGTAGAGACCGCAAGGCAGGCGACAGTGGTCGCGTTCGACTACGGTTATGATCGCATCGCGTTCGAAGCCGCGCGCCGCTGGGTGGAACTGGCACCGCAGGATCCCGAGGCCAGGCACTATGCGGGCCGTCTCGCGCTTCGTCACCAGGAGGTGGAGCAGGCCGCGGCGCACCTGGAAGCCGCCGTGGCCGCCGCCGGAGCGGACGAAGAGGCGTTCCGCGATCTCCTGCCGATCCTGATGGGTGACGGTCACCCCGAAGACGCCTATGCCGTGGCTGGCCGGATCGCCGGCGAATACGCAGACAACGCCTATGCCCGGGCACTGGCCGCGAGTGCCGCGCTGCGCGACGGGGAGGAGGAGCGGGCGGTGGAATATGCGGAACAGGCTCTCCGGCTCGCACCGGCCGAACCCCGCGCCCGACTGTTGCTGGCGCGGGCACTCGAGGCCGCTGACGACTCGGATGCCGCGCTCGCCGTCGGCGCGGAACTGCAGGACGCCGAGGACCTGGAACTGCGGCTCGATTACGCCCTGTTCCTCGCCGGTGCCGATCGCCCGGACGAGGCGCGCACCATCGTCAATCGGATCCTGCAGGACGATCCGGAGCAGCCCGACGCCTGGCGTGTGCTGGCGCTGATCAGCCTGCAGCAGGGTGACCTCAGCGCGGCCTGGTCGGATTTCTCGGAACTGCTGAATAGCGGGGAATACACGGAAGAGTCGCTGTTCTATCTGGCCAGCGTCGCAGAGCGGCGGGAGGACTGGTTCCAGGCAATGCGGCTCTATTCCCAGGTGGGCGAGGGGAATCTGCAGCTTGCGGCGCAGCAGCGCGTGAGCGTCATCCTGACCCGGCTCGGTCAGCCGGAGGCCGCACTCTCACAGCTGGAGCGCTATGCGCGCCGACATCCGCAGAGGGCGCTGGACGTATTGCTGACGAAGGCCCAGTTGCTCGAGGCGATGGACCGCTACGAGGATGCGCTGTCCGCCTACGACACGATCCTTCAGGCGCAGCCGCCGTCCCTGGCCCTGTTGCTGAGCCGCGCCGAGGTCGAACTCGCGCGCGGCGAGACCGATCTCGCGATCGAGGGATACCGGGAGGCGCTCGCGCTGCGACCGGACAGCGCGACGGCCATGAATGCCCTCGGCTACACGCTGGCGGATCGTACGGACCGTTTGCGGGAGGCCCGCAGGCTGATCGAGAAGGCGCTCGAGCAGGAGCCGGACAACGCGGCCATCATCGACAGCATGGGCTGGGTGTTGTTCCGGCAGGGGAAACCGCAGGAGGCGCTGCCCTGGCTGGAGCGCGCGTGGGACATGATCCCGGACCCGGAGGTGGCCGCCCACCTGGGCGAGACCCTGTGGGCCCTCGACCGCCGCGCAGAGGCGAGGGAGATCCTGCAGCAAGCCTACGACGAATATCCTGGCAGCGAGCCGTTGCGAGACACCCTGCAGCGGCTCATGGAGGATACGGAGCACACGGAGAGCTGACCCGATCGTGCCCCGGCGTCTGATCCGTGCGCTCCTCCTGGCTGCCTGTGTCGCGGCCGCGGCCGGCTGTGCCTCCCGGCCGACCCTGACCCTTCCGCCGCTGGACGACTGGTCGACCCGGCGCGACGTGCTCGCATCCGTCGATACGTGGCGAGCCGGGGGGCGCATCGGCATCGTCGCCGGCGGTGAGGCGGAGAGCGGCAGCCTCGACTGGCGGGAGGAGGCGGGCGACGTGGAGGTCGCCATCCGCGGGCCACTCGGCGCCGGCGGGCTGAGGCTCGAGGGCGGTGCCGACCGGCTCGTACTCACGGAGTCGAACGGGAACCGCACCGTGCTCGTCCAGCCCGAACGGGAACTGCGGCAACGTTACGGCTGGAGCGTACCGGTGGCCAGCCTCTCGTGGTGGCTGCGGGGACTGCCGGATCCGGCACGGCCCTCGGACACGCGCATCGGAGCCGAAGGGCGCCTGACCCTGCTCGAGCAGGCCGGATGGACGATCGAGTACCCGGAGTATCGTGCCGCCGCCGGGGTCCTGCTGCCCTACCGGATCCGCGCACGCAGCGCAGATATCCGCCTCACCATCGTCGTCAGGGAATGGGGTTTCGGTCGTGCCGCGGTGCGCTGACCTGATTGCGTTGACACCCCCCGGACGGCTCGGGAAAATGCCTGCAGCGGAGGGTGAGCGGACGAGCCCCGCTCGGCTTCCGCGCCGGCCGGGGCCCGTCGGGCGCGGCGATCGGGGTGATGGGGTGTAGCCAAGCGGTAAGGCAACGGGTTTTGATCCCGTGATTCGCAGGTTCGAATCCTGCCACCCCAGCCATCGCCGGCGGGTATCGAGAGACTGCGTCCGACAAGAAGATCAAGAAACGGGCATACGGAGGACATCTTGGAAATCGCCAGCATTGCGCTGTTCACCGGGAACGCGCACCCGCAGCTCGCATCCGATATCGCACGGCATCTCCGGATTCCTCTGGCCAAGGCTCATGTAGGCAAATTCTCCGACGGAGAGACCAGTGTCGAGATCCTGGAGAACATCCGCGGCCGCGACACTTTCATCCTCCAGCCGACCTGCCCGCCGACGAACGACCACCTGATGGAGATGCTGGTGATGGTGGACGCCTGCCATCGTGCGTCGGCCTCGCGCATCACCGCCGTCATCCCCTATTACGGTTATGCCCGGCAGGACCGGCGGCCGCGGGCATCCCGCGTGCCGATCACCGCCAAGCTGGTGGCCAAACTGATCGCCGCGTCCGGGGTCGATCGGGTGCTCACCGTCGATCTGCACGCCGATCAGATCCAGGGTTTCTTCGACATACCCGTGGACAATGTCTATGCATCGCCCATTCTGCTGGGCGATGCATGGAAGCAGAAGTACCCGAACAAGGTGGTCGTCTCGCCGGACGTCGGCGGCGTGGTCCGTGCCAGGGCCCTCGCCAAGCGGCTTGACGACACGGACCTGGCGATCATCGACAAGCGCCGGCCGCGGGCCAACGTGGCGGAAGTCATGAACATCATCGGCAATGTGGACGGCAAGACCTGCGTGCTGATCGACGACCTGGTCGACACCGCGGGGACGCTCTGTCAGGCGGCCTCGGTGTTGAAGCAGAAAGGGGCGGTGAAAGTCGTGGCCTACATCACGCACCCGGTATTGTCGGGACCGGCCGTGCAGCGTATATCCGATTCCGAACTGGATGAGATGGTCGTGACGGACACGATTCCCTTGTCGGACGAGGCGGCTGCATGCACGCGGATCCGGCAACTGAGCACCGCCGAACTGCTGGCGGAGACCATCCGGCGCATCAGCGATGAAGAGTCCGTCAGCTCCCTGTACCTGGATTGAATCCATGCATCGGGCCTGAAGGCCCTCCTACCAATCGGCGGGTGATTCCGCTATCATTCGCCGCCCCTCGCCAGGGGGCGCCGGCGGGCCTGGTCGCAAGGCTGCCGGTGATTTTTTCGATCCGACCGGAGATAGCTCATGAACGAAGAGTACGATCTGGTTGCGGAATACCGGGACGAGCAGGGAAAAGGTGCGAGCCGCCGCCTGCGTCGCGAAGGTAAGCTCCCCGCAATCGTGTATGGCGGTGACAGGCCGCCGAGGGCCATCACACTCGATCACAACAAGGTGCTGCAGCAGGCGCAGAACGAGCGGTTCTACTCCAGCGTGCTCACCGTGAAGGTGGGAGAGAAGGCCCAGGAAGTGATCCTGAAAGACGTCCAGCGTCACCCTGCGAAGCGCCAGATCCTGCACCTGGACCTGCAGCGCATCGTGGCCGGTGAGGCCATCCGCATGTCCGTGCCTATCCATTACCTGGGCGAGGACACCGCGCCTGGCGTCAAGGAAGAGGGCGGCGTGCTGTTCCGTCAGTACAACGAGGTGGAGGTCAGCTGCCTGCCGAAGGATCTGCCCGAGTACCTCGAGGTGGACGTCAGCGGACTCGGCATGGACGAGCTGTTGCACCTGTCGGATATCAAGGTGCCGGAGAACGTGGAAATCGTGGAGCTCGCACAGGAAGACGCCGAGGACCACGTGATCGTCTCGATCCACATGCCTCGCCAGATCATCGAGGAAGAAGAAGAGGAAGGCGAGGAGCCGGAGGCGGGCGAAGTGCCGCGCGTCGGCGAAGAGGAAGAGGGCGAAGGCGAAGACGAGTCTTCCGAGGAAGACTGAGTCCCTCCGCGCCGTCCCACGCAGAAAGGCCGCCACGAGCGGCCTTTTTGTTTTGGCGGGATACCCCCCGCATCGAATCGCGCTAACATGCCGACGCCATGGACGCAGTTGCCGTGAAAGCCATCGTCGGATTGGGTAACCCGGGCGACCGGTACCGGGACACCCGGCATAATGCCGGATTCTGGTTCGCTGACGAACTCGCCCGGCGCCATGGCGGCAGTTTCGGCTACCAGAAGCGTTTCGATGCCGAGGTGTGCCGGGTGAGTATCGGCGACGGAGAAGTCTGGCTGCTGAAGCCGTGCTCGTTCATGAATCGCAGCGGTGGGCCGGTGCGGGCGTTCGCGGATTACTATCGCATCGATCCCGGCGAGATACTGGTGGCTCATGACGAACTCGATCATCCGCCGGGGATCGTGCGCCTGAAGGAGGGCGGCGGCCATGGCGGCCACAACGGACTTCGCGACCTCACGCGTCATCTGGGGACGGAGTATCTGCGCCTGCGTATCGGCATCGGCCATCCGGGACACCGGGACGAGGTGACTGACTACGTCTTGCACCGGGCGTCGGGCGACGAGGAGCGTCGCATACGCGATGCGATGGACAGGGCGGCGGACGTGATCCCCCTGTTGCTCGACAGGGGGCTGCAGCATGCGATGAACCGCCTGCACACGAAGGACGAGAAGGAGGCGGCGAGCGATGAGCCGGCTCCGTGACTATTGTGCCGGTCCGGGTGTTCTGCGGCTCGAGGGCGGCATCCAGCATTATGCGTGGGGCACCCGCGATTTCATTCCAGAGCTTCTCGGGCGCGAGAACGCGGATGCACGACCGTGGGCCGAACTCTGGCTGGGCGCTCATCCG
Source organism: Gammaproteobacteria bacterium (assembly GCA_037382365.1). Taxonomy (GTDB): domain Bacteria; phylum Pseudomonadota; class Gammaproteobacteria; order Steroidobacterales; family Woeseiaceae; genus Lentisalinibacter. The sequence goes on along the minus strand of JARRPZ010000012.1, from coordinate 27,295 downwards.
GAACTGCCTTCGACCGTGCAGATCGGAGACGATCGGATCGATCTGGGCGAAACGATCGCCGCCTGCCCCGAGCGGCTGCTCGGCGATGCCGTGGCCGGCCGCTACGCCGGGCTGCCCTATCTCCTCAAGGTACTGTCGGCTGCGGTGCCCTTGTCCATACAGGCGCATCCGAATCGGACCCAGGCCGAATCGGGCTATGCACGGGAGGAAGCGGCGGGCGTCCCGTACACCGCACCGCACCGCAATTACAAGGACACCAACCACAAGCCGGAGCTGCTCGTTGCGCTGACCGAATTCCATGCGCTGCGGGGCTTCAGACCATGGAGCGAGATCGCCGCGCTGCCGGATACCGTTCCCGAATTCGGACCGTTGCTGACTGGTTTCGAGCCCACGAAGGAGGGTTTACAGACCCTGTACAGACGCCTGATGACGCTGGATCAGGCGCTCGTCGACGCCGCGCTGGACCCGCTCATCGAGCGGCTTCGTGGTGAGCGGCCGACCGACCCCGCGCAGCGCGGCTACTGGGCTCTGGAGGCGGACGCGGAATTTTCCCGCGGCGGCCACCGCGATCGGGGCCTGTTCTCGATATGGCTGCTGAATCTGGTGAGACTCGAGCCGGGAGAGGGCATCTATCTGCCCGCCGGGAATCTGCATGCGTATCTGAGGGGCACTGGCGTCGAACTGATGGCCAATTCGAACAACGTGCTGCGCGGCGGACTGACGCCGAAACACGTGGACGTCGCCGAACTCCTCGACGTCGTGGTCTTCGACGGCGCTCGCCCGGAGATCGTGCGGCCGTCCGGCGACGAGATCGAGGTGATCTACGGGACCCCCGCCGAGGAATTCGAGATGCACAGGATCGACCTGCCGCCGGGCCGGGTCTGGAACAGCGGACGCAGCCACGGGGCCGACGTCCTGCTGGTGACCTCCGCCGACGGAGACGTGTCCGTGGAGAGTGGCACCCGATTGCTCGGGCTGGCGCGCGGCGAGAGCCTGTTCGCTCCGGCCGGCGTGCTCTATTCGTTGCGTTCGGACACGGCTGCAACGGTGTTTCGCGCTACGGTCCCGGCGTGAGGCCGTTCCGTTTCAGTCGGGCGTGAAGGTATTGACCACGTCGCCCGCCGCCACGCTGCCCGCCCGACCGAGGTAATCCACTTCGACCATGTCGGTCAGTAACGCCGGATCGGTCGGTGTGTTGGCGATGAAACGCGCGCCGTTCGCCTCGAGGCGGCCGATGACGATACCGCGTTCGGCCCCCTCCCGCCCGAAGACCACGGTGTAGGTCTCCACGGTCCCGCGGCCTTCCGGCCGATGTTCCCGCGCAGGACTCTCCATCGCGTCGATCTCCCGCTGCAACCGCTCCTGGTCCGGTCTCGGCCGATCCTTGTCGGGGGGTCGGGCGGAATAGATACCGATGGCATGCTTCGTGAGGTAGCCGCCGTTGCCGTTGACCAGCGCATATTCGGCCGGGTTCTCACGACAGCGATTCCAGGCTTCCGCGATCGCATGCATGGTGTAGTTGTTCCCCGGTCCGCCGAAGTACGGCAGGCCCCCGGTCAGCGTCAGTCCACGGGTGTCGTTCTCGGCCAGGCCCAGGGCCTCGGCAGCCGCCTCCACCGCGGAAGGGAAGCAGCTGTACAGGTCGAAGTAGCGGACCTCGTCGATACCGATGCCTGCCATGGCGAGCGCTTCGCTGCCGGCGAGCTGCATCGCAGGCGAACTGTGATAGTTCACCCGATCGCCGACGTGGAGCGTGTCGCGGAGGTCGGCACGGCCGTGCAGATATACCCGGTTCTCGTCGGGGATGCCGAGTTCGTCCGCTTTCGCCGTCGACGTCATCACCAGCGCGGCGCCCTGGTCGACGCCGTCGCGGGCGTTCATCAACAGGGTATAGGGAAAACCGATGAACGGGTTTTCCGCTCCCGGGGTCGCGATCTCCTCCGCGCTCCTCGGACGGCGGAAATAGGCAAAGGGGTTTTCCGCCGCGATCGCCGTAAAGGGACTCAAGAGCCGACCCATCGCGGCCAGATGTTCCCGTATGCCGGCCTTGCGACGCCGACGGATCGCCTGTTCGAAGAGCGGATAGGTCTGTACCGGGAAGCCGATCCCGTGCGCCAGTTCGTGAGGATCCACGAACATGATGCCGAAGCCCCTGTCGTCGAGTTCGCCTTCTGCTTCTTCCTGCCAATCGAGGGTGATGCCCGCACGACGGGCGGCCTTCTCGGTGGCCATCGCCTCGCCGCCTGCGAGCAGCACGGCGTCCGCCTCGCCGGCCGCGATGCGGGCGGCGTATTCGTTGACGTAGCGCTGGGGCACCTCTCCGCCGGCTTCGGAATAGACCGCCCGCGCCGGGTCGGCACCGATGCGCCCGGCGATGCTCCGCGGCGGGTTGGTCGCCCGGCCGTGGTCGTGCGCGCGACGCGGCGTCGAGTCCGAGAAGGTCCGCGTGACCATGATCGTATCCAGTGCCCCGGCCAGATCACCCCGGGCGGCCGCCGCGGCGAGGGCCGACTTCGCCGCTTCGGTGGCTATCCGGATCGGCGGCAGGGCGGATTCCGGAGCGACGTCCTTCTGGGTGTACTGGCCGGCACCGACGATCACCGGCGTCCTGTCGTCGCGCACATTCACCTCGTATGCGGGAAACAGCGGGGGCGCAATGTTAGCGCATCCCCCGTCGCCCGCCATACGGTCGGCTGAAATGGAACCCTGCGGGGCGTATCATCGGAGTCATAACGCACGGGGAGAAATCGATGAATGCTGTCGCAGACCAGATTCGTGCCAGGACATCCGAACCGGATCGGGAGGCCATGCTCGCGGTGCTGGAGAAGCAGCGTCGCGCGTTTCACGACGAGGGATTCGTCACGGTGGAAACCCGGATCGACCGGCTGAACCGCGCCATCGATCTGGTCATCGACAACAAGGACGACCTGGTCGCGGCCATGGACGAGGACTTCGGCGGGCGACCGCGTCCGCTGTCGATGATGACCGACATCATGTCTTCCGTCGCCGCCTTGAAACATGCCCGCAAGAACGTCAGGCAGTGGATGAAACCGGAGAAGCGCAAGCTCGACTTCCCGCTGCCGCTGCTCGGCGCGAAGGCGCGGGTGCACTTCCAGCCGAAGGGGGTCGTCGGCTGCATCAGCCCTTGGAACTTCCCGGTCAATCTCACTTTCATGCCACTGGCGGGCATGTTCGCGGCCGGCAACCGCGTCATGGTGAAGCCCTCGGAATTCACGGAAAGGACCTCCGCGCTGATGGCGGCACTGGCCGCCAGGTATTTCGACGAGGCCGAACTCGCATTCTTCCTCGGCGGCGCCGACGTGGGCAAGGCATTCTCGAGTCTCCCGTTCGATCACCTCAAATTCACCGGCGCCACCGAGGTGGGTCGGCACGTCATGGCGGCGGCGGCGAAGAATCTGACTCCCGTGACGCTGGAACTCGGCGGTAAATCCCCGGTGATCATCTCGAAGACGGCGGATGTGAAACAGGCCGCGGAGAACGTGATGCTGGGCAAGCTGATGAACGCCGGCCAGATCTGTCTGGCCCCGGACTATCTGCTCGTGCACGAGTCACGTCGGGAAGCGATGCTCGAAACCATGCAGCAGGTCGCGGTCGAGATGTATCCGAAGATCCTCGCGAACGACGAATACACGTCCGTGATCAACGAGCGTCACCGGCAGCGGCTGGAGGGCTACGTGTCCGACGCGAGGGAGAAGGGCGCCAGAGTCGTGGAGATGAATCCGGCAGGCGAAGATTTTTCTCACCAGCAGGGCAGTCACAAGATCCCGCCCGTGTTCATCGAAGACGTGCGCGACGACATGGCCGTAATGCAGCACGAGATATTCGGGCCGTTGCTGCCGATGATGACCTACCGTGACATCGATGAAGCCATCGACTACGTGAACGATCATCCGCGACCGCTGGCACTGTACTATTTCGGCAGTGACGCCGACGAGGAACGCGAGGTCCTGCAGCGTACGACCTCCGGCGGGGTCACACTGAACGACGTCATCTGGCACGTCGGCCAGGAGGATCTGCCGTTCGGCGGTGTCGGCCCGAGTGGCATGGGCGCCTACCACGGCGTCGACGGCTTCCGGGAATTCAGCCATCGCAAGGCCGTCTATCGTCAGGCGAGGGTGAGCATCGCCAGGCTCATCGGCCTCCGGCCGCCCTACGGCGACACGCTGCAGAAGACGCTCAAACGCGAGATAAAGAAATAGCGGTCGTGCGGGTGCCTACTCGAGGCGGGCCACGGCGGCCTCCAGACGGCGTGTGATCGATTCGAGGTCGGCATGGTCGGATCCCTCCTCCCCGGGCCGGGCGATGCCCTGCCAGACCATATTCATCAGCCGCTGCACGTTGCGGGCGATCTCGACCAGATCGTCGGGCGCATGGCCACGCAGCATGTAAGTCCGGCAGGAGTAATCGAGCGAGCCGTAGAAGAGGTCCCGGATATTCCAGATCGGGATGTCCTTGCGGATCTCGCCGCGGTTCATCCCCTCGCGTAGCACGTTGTCGAAGACGGCGACGTAGGTCTTGTTGAATTGCAGATAGCCCGAACTCTCGTATTCCGACAACTGCCGGTAGCGCCCGACCGTCATCTCGATGATGTGCCACTCGGTGAGGCAGCTGATCATGTGGTGGCGGGCGAGGAATTCGAGCTGACGCCGGGTGCCGGCGAGCCCCTGGACGCCCTCCTGTGCACTCGCGGTCAGCCGCTGATAGAAGGCCCCGACGACGGCATGCAGCAGCGCCTCCTTGTTCTTGAAGTAAAGGTAGATGGTGCCTTCGGCAACCTCGGCCAGCCGCGCGATATCCGTGATGCGCGCGCCGTCGAAGCCGTGATCGCCGAAGACCTGTTGCGCGGCGGCGATGATCGCCTCTTCGCGCGCCTCCACCCGTTCCCGTCTGGTCCTCGGCTCGGTCGGGCTATTCATGTCGTCATCCGTTATTGAGCTTGACTCATTTATACTGAATTGTTTTCATAGTCAATACGCCGCAACGTCGAGGCCGCCGCAGAAAGCCTGAGAGGGCACCATGAAGAAGGACATCGTTCGCATCGGCGGGGCCGCGGGTTTCTGGGGCGAGACGGCAATCGCCACGCCGCAGCTGCTCGCCGGCGGCGTCGACTACCTGGTCTACGACTACCTGGCCGAGATCACGATGTCGATCCTCGCACGGGCGCACGCGGCAGACCCCACGGCGGGCTATGCCACCGATTTCGTTTCCGCGGTGGTGGCACCGAATCTGGCCGAGATCGCTCGCCGGGGTGTGAAGGTGATCAGCAATGCGGGGGGTGTGAATCCGGATGCGTGTGCGCGGGCCATCCGCAAGCTGATCCGGGACGCCGGCCTGGAGCTGCGGGTCGCAGTCGTTCGCGGCGACGATCTGAGCGATCGGGTCGCGGTCCTGGCCGGCGCCGGGATCCGGGAGATGTTCTCCGGGGAACCTTTCCCGGCGGCCGACCGGATCGCCAACGTCAATGCCTACCTGGGCGCATTCCCGATCGCGGCTGCTCTGGATGCCGGCGCGGACATCGTCGTAACGGGTCGCGTCGCCGACAGCGCGGTAACACTCGCCGCGTGCATCCACGAGTTCGGCTGGTCCGGCGACGAACTCGACGCGATGGCGGGGGCGAGCGTCGCCGGCCACATCCTCGAGTGCAGCACCCAGGCCACCGGCGGCAATTTCACGGACTGGGAGAGCGTGGCTGACGGTATCGCGGACATCGGCTATCCCATCGCGGAAGTGGAACCGGACGGCAGTTTCGTCTGCACGAAGCCGTCGGGCACCGGTGGTGTCGTGAGCGTGGGAACGGTCGCCGAACAGTTGCTCTACGAGATCGGCGATCCCCAGGCCTACGTGCTGCCCGACCTCGTGTGTGATTTCTCCGCCGTGCGTATCGAAGCAGTCGGCGCCGACCGGGTGCGGGTGTCCGGCGCATGCGGGCGCCCGCCGACGGATCGCTACAAGGTGTGTGCCACCTTCGCCGACGGATTCCGCGGCGGCCAGCTCCTGTTCTTCTATGGCGACGATGCGGATCGCAAGGCCAGGGCATATGGCGAGGCCGCGTTATGCCGTGCGCGCCGGCGACTCGCGAGGGAAGGGCTGGCGGACTTCACGGAGACACTGATCGAGGTGTTCGGCGACGAGAGTCATTACGGGGCCGCCCGCCGTGTCGGCGGTTCGCGGGAGGTGACGCTCAAGGTCGCGGCGAAGCACGCGGATCCGAACGGCATCACCGCGCTCCTGCGGGAGACGATTGGCGCCGCGCTCGCTGCCCCGCCCGGGCTGACCCTGTTCTCGGGCGGCGGACGACCGAAGCCGTCGCCGGTCGTCCGGCTCTATTCTTTCCTGTGGCCGAAAGCGGACATGGCCGTCACGGTCGACGTGGAGGGCACGACCATTGCCGTGCCGCAAGCCGGGGGCGTGCCTTTCGATGCCACGGTGGTGGGCCGTCCGTCCCCGCCGGCGCCGCCCGAGTACGTGGGCGAAACCCTCGATGTCCCGCTGATCAGACTCGCCTGGGGACGCAGCGGCGACAAGGGCGACAAGGCCAATATCGGCATCATCTCCCGGCGGCCGGAGTATCTCCCCTACATCTGGGCGTCGCTCACCGAGCAGGCGGTCGCGGAGCGCTTCCGCCATTTCCTCGACGGGCCGGTCGAGCGCTTCCTGTTGCCGGGTTCGCATGCGGTGAACTTCGTGCTTGACGATGTGCTCGGCGGGGGTGGTGTCGCGAGTCTCAGGAACGATCCACAGGGGAAAGGCTACGCCCAGGTCCTGCTGGATCATCCGGTCACGGTGCCGGCGACGCTGGCGGAGGCACTCTGACATGCCTGTCTTCCAGTCCCGTATCGACACGGCATCGGACGACTACGCCGAGAACCGGGCCGGCATGCTGGCGCTGGCGGAGAAGCTCGGGAGCCTGAACGCGCGGGGCGCGACGGTCTCGGAGCAGCGACGGTCGCGCTTCGAGGAACGCGGTCAGCTTACACCGCGGGAGCGGGTTTCGGCGATACTGGATCCGGGCATGCCGTTCCTCGCCATCGGCAATATCGCCGGCTACCTCTACGACACCGCGGATGAGCAGAAGTCGCTGCCCGGCGGCAACGTGATCGTGGGCATCGGCTTCATCGCCGGTGTCCGCTGCGTGCTGTCGGTCAGCGACAGCGGAATCCAGGCGGGCTCCCTGACGGAGCCGACCGCGTACCGCATCCTGCGCGGTCAGGAGATCGCCCTCGCCCAGAAGCTGCCGTTCGTGCACTGCGTCGAGAGCGCCGGCGCGAACCTGATGCAATACCGGGTGGGGGGATTCCTCGACGGAGGAACGTTCTTCGCCAACCTGGCACGCCTGAGCGCTGCCGGTATCCCGGTGATCAACGTCCTGAACGGTTCCTCGACCGCCGGCGGTGCCTACATGCCCGGCATGAGCGACTATGTCATCGCCGTGCGCGGCCGGGCCAAGGCCTTCCTCGCCGGTCCGCCGCTGTTGAAGGCGGCGACGGGCGAGATTGCGACGGACGAGGAACTGGGCGGCGCCGAGATGCATGCCACCACCTCGGGACTGGTCGAGTACCTGGCGGAGGACGATGCCCACGCCGCACTGATCGCGCGCGAGCTGATGGCGCGACTGAACTGGAATCAGCGCTGTCCGCGTCGCCGCGCGGCGCACTACGCCGAGCCGGTCTGCGACCCGGACGAGATCGCGGGCATCGTCCCGCTGGACTACCGCCGCACCTACGAAGTGCGCGAGGTCATCGCGCGGATCGTGGACGGTTCCGATTTCCTCGACTTCAAGCCCGGGTACGGCGCCGGCACGGTCTGTGCGCATGGCGCGATCCACGGCCATGCCTGCGGTATCGTCGCCAACAATGCGCCGATCGATCCGGACGGTGCCGTCAAGGCCACCCAGTTCCTGCAACTGTGCGATCAGGCGGACGTGCCGGTGATCTTCCTGCAGAACACCACCGGGTACATGGTCGGCCGGGAATACGAACAGGGCGGCATGATCAAGCACGGTTCGAAGATGATCCAGGCGGTAACGAACATCTCGGTGCCGCGGCTCACGCTCATGATCGGCGCGAGTTACGGCGCGGGGAACTACGGCATGTGCGGGCGGGGCATGGGTCCCGACTTCCTGTTCACGTGGCCGAATGCCAGCACGGGCGTCATGGGCGGTAGCCAGGCCGCGACCACCATGTCCATCGTCACCCGGGCGGCGGCGGAGGCGAAAGGGCGGAGTCTGGATCCCGACGAGGTCGCCGCCCAGGAACGCCGCCTGGCCGAGCACTTCGATTCCCAGTCGAGCGCGTTCTACACCTCCGGCCGTATGCTCGACGACGGCATGATCGATCCACGGGACAGCCGTCGTGCGCTGGGTTTCATGCTGGCGACAGTGTGGGAAGCCAGGCACCGGCACGTGAAACCGAACAGTTTCGGCATCGCGAGGATGTAATCATGACGCAACTGCCCGAAAGCAAGACACTGGATCTCGATCTCGCCGGCGGCTGGCTGACGATCTGGCTGGACCGTCCGGAAGCGAGGAACGCGCTGTCCGCGGAGATGATCGGGGATCTGACCGGCGTGCTCGAGGCCGTGCGCGACGATCGCGCCGTCCGCGGGATCACGATCCGTGGTCGCGGCGAGACGTTCTGCGCCGGGGGTGACATCAAGGGATTCCGTGCCGTCTTCCAGGGCGGGGATCAGAGCGAGGCAGACGTCGCCGCGGCGAGCCGTCGCGGCGGCCGACTCTTCGGCCTCATCGATTCTGCACCACAGGTGGTCGTCATGCTGGTCGAGGGCGCGGCCGTCGCCGGCGGGCTGGGCATGGTCTGCGCCGGCGACCTCGTCGTGGTCACGCGGGAAGCCCGCTTCGCACTCACGGAGGTGCGACTCGGCATCCCGCCGGCGCAGATCGCACCCTACGTGGTGCGCCGCATCGGCCTCGCCGCGGCTCGCCGCATCATGCTGACTGCCTCGGAGTTCGACGGCGCCGGTGCCCGCGATCTGGGCATCGCCGATTTCCTGGCGAACGATGCCGACGAGCTCGAGACCATCGAGGCGGTCATCCGGGCCGACGTACTGCGTTGCGCACCGGGCGCGATCGCGGCCACGAAGGAGCTGGCGAGGGCCGCGATGCATCTGGACGCCGAGGCGATGACGGATCTCGCCGCGCGGCGTTTCGCGGCATGCATGCTCGGCGAGGAGGGTCGCGAGGGCATCGCGGCTTTTATCGAGAAGCGCAAACCGGCGTGGACGCCGTGACCCTGGAGCGCATACTGGTCGCGAATCGCGGCGAGATCGCCTGCCGTATCATTCGTGGCGTGCAGGCCATGGGGCGGCGCGCCGTGGCCGTCTATTCGGAGGCCGACCGGGACGCCCCTCACGTGCACCTGGCGGACGCCGCGGAGTGCATCGGCCCGCCGCCGGCCGCGGCTTCCTACCTCGACGTCGAGGCGATCCTGCAGGCGGCGCGTGCCGCCGGCGCGGACGCGATCCACCCCGGTTACGGATTCCTGGCCGAGAACGCCGCGTTCGCGCGTGCCTGTGCGGGAGAAGACATCACCTTCATCGGCCCGTCCCCGCACTCGATCGAGGTCATGGGCAACAAGGCAGCGGCGAAGCGGCGCATGATCGAGGCCGGCGTGCCCTGCGTTCCCGGTTACGAAGGCGAAGATCAGCGGGACGACGCATTCCACGCCGCCGCACGGGACATCGGCTTTCCGGTCATGGTCAAGGCCGCCGCCGGGGGCGGTGGTCGCGGCATGCGCCGGGTCGATACGGAGGAGGGCCTCGCAGCCGCTCTCTCGCTGGCCCGGGGCGAGGCGGAGAACGCCTTCGGCTCCGCCGAACTGATTCTCGAGAAAGCGATTCCGAGGCCACGGCACGTCGAGATCCAGATATTCGCGGACGATCACGGCAACGTCATCCATCTGGGTGAACGCGACTGCTCCGTTCAGCGTCGTCATCAAAAGGTGGTCGAGGAGGCGCCCTGTCCGGTCATGACCGGGGCGCTGCGCGACGCCATGGGTTCCGCCGCCGTGGAGGCGGCCCGGAGCATCGATTACCGGGGTGCGGGTACCGTGGAGTTTCTTCTCGAAGAGCACGGGAGCTTCTACTTCCTGGAGATGAACACGCGGCTGCAGGTGGAGCACCCGGTCACGGAGATGGTGACCGGCACGGACCTCGTCGCGATGCAGATCCGGGTCGCCGAAGGCCGGCCCCTCGATCTCCGCCAGGAGCAGGTGCGTATCCGGGGACATGCGATCGAGGCGCGACTGTACGCGGAGGACCCGGCGCGCGATTTCATGCCGGCCACGGGCCGTATCGCCTGGTGGCTGCCGCCGTCGGGCGAAGGGATCCGGGTCGATGACGGCGTGGTGACGGGCACGGAGATCCCCCCGTACTACGACCCGATGATCGCCAAGATCGTGGCCTGGGGCGAGACCCGTGATGCCGCCCGGTTGCGTCTCATCCGCGCACTCGAGCACACCGCCCTTTTCGGCATCGCCAATAATCGGGATTTCCTGATCCGGATACTGGAGTCCGCGGACTTCGCCGCGGGACGGGCCACCACCGACTTCATCGAAGAACAGGAGACGCTGCTGCCCGCCACGCAGGCCCGTGACGGCGCCATCGCCGCGGTCCTGCAATACGTGCTGGCCGGCGAGAGTGCGCTCGCCGCCGCCGTCGACGTCGCTCCGGCGCTGTCCGGCTGGTCGAGCGCCGGCGACCTCACCTCGCGCTACGTCTACGAGATCGGCGGCGAGCGGCTGGGTGTCGCGGTGAGCGCGGCGGGCGACAGACGATACGGCGTGGCCGGTGACGGACGGCAGTGGTCCGTGTCGTTGCTCCGGCGTGAGCCCGGCCGGGCGCGCATGATGATCGACGACCGCACGCTCGACGTGCTGTTTCACCTGGTCCGGCCGGGTCTCATCCATCTTTCGGTGGAGGGTCGCACCGGCACTTTCGAGGATCTGCGGGAGACCGTCGCGACGGCAGAGGAATCCGGTGGCAGCCGGATCACGGCGGCGATGCACGGTCTGCTGGCGGAACTCTGCGTCGCACGCGGCGACCGCGTGGTCCGTGGTTCCCGCCTGCTCGTACTGGAAGCCATGAAGATGCAGCACGAGGTGAAGGCCGCGATCGACGGCGTGGTCCGTGCGGTCCACTGCGAGGCGGGTCGCCAGGTCGCCGCAGACGAATTGTTACTGGAGATAGAACCCGCGGAGCAGGGTGCGGCCCGGGTCGCGGGCACACATACCGGAGGACATCCATGAAATCAGCCCTGTGCGAGAGACTCGGCATCGAGTTCCCCTTGTTCGCATTCAGTCATTGCCGCGACGTGGTCGCGGAGGTTTCCCGCGCCGGTGGCATGGGCGTATTCGGGGCGGTCTCGTTGCCGCCGGAGCGCCTGGAGGAGGAACTCGCCTGGATCGACGCGCACGCCGAAGGCAAGCCCTACGGCGTGGATCTCATCGTTCCCAACAAGATCGAGGGCAAGGGCGAGGTGTTCGAAGAGGAACAGCTGCTGGCCGCCGTCCCCGATACTCACAAGCAGTTCGCAGCGGGTCTGCTCACGAGCCGCGGCATCGCCGTCGAGGATCTCGACGAGGAGCGCCGCGAACACGTTCGCTTCGCGAAGAACCTGCAGGAGGGAGGGGCCGGCGAATTGCTCGAAGTCGCTTTCTCGCACCCCATCCGGCTGATCGCCAACGCCCTCGGTGTGCCACCCCGCATCATGCTCGACATGGGGGAACGGCACGACGTGGCGGTCGCCGCGCTGGTCGGCGCGAAGGAGCATGCGCTGCGTCAGGTCAGTGCCGGTGTCGACATCCTCGTCGTGGCCGGCGGTGAGGCCGGCGGTCACTGCGGCGATGTCTCGACGCTGGTGCTGGTGCCGGAGGTCTGCGAAGCCGTCCGACCGGTGAGCGACGTTCCGATCCTCGCCGCCGGCGGCATCGTCACCGGCCGCCAGATGGCAGCCTGCATGGCCATGGGTGCCGACGGTGCCTGGACCGGATCGGTGTGGCTGACCACGGCAGAGGCGGAAACCAACCCGGTGGTGAAGGACAAGATGCTGAAAGCGAGTTCGCGGGATACGGTCCGGTCGCGCAGCCGCACCGGCAAGCCCTCGCGGCAGCTCCGCTCGCCATGGACGGATGCCTGGGAGTCCGCGGATTCACCCGAACCGCTCCCGATGCCGCTGCAGTCGCTGGTCAGCGAGCCGGCGCTGCGGAAGCTGGACAAACTCGCCCAGGGTGGCAATGCGGCAGCCGGCGAACTCGCGACCTACTGGGTGGGTCAGGGTGTCGGACTCATGAACCAGGTGAAATCCACCCGCGCCGTCGTGCAGGAATTCCAGGAGGACTTCCTCGCCGCCTACGACCGGCTCGGCGAATTCCTGGGAGACTGACCATGTTCCGGCAGGTCACCGATTTCCGGGACGAGAGCGAGGCCCTCTATCGGCTGCTGGAGGGCCGACGCGACGAGACGTTCGACCTCCCTACCCGGTTCAAGGGCTGGACGGTCGATGACGTCCTCGGTCACCTGCATATCTGGAACCATGCGGCGGATCTCTCGCTGCAGGACCCGGCAGGATTCCAGGCATTCCTCGCCCGGGTGATGGAGGCCGCCGGGACGGGCGGCATGCGCAGCTTCGAACGGCAATGGCTCCAGGGCCTGGCGGGACGGTCGCTGCTGGACGCCTGGCGCGGATTCTACTTGTCCATGTGCGAGCGCTTCGGCTCGGCGGATCCGAGGGCGCGCGTGAAGTGGGCGGGGCCCGACATGAGCGTCCGCTCCGCCATCACGGCTCGTCTCATGGAGACCTGGGCCCACGGACAGGCGGTCTACGACGAACTCGGCGTGGTCCGCCGGGATACGGACCGGATCCGGAATATCGCGGTGCTGGGCGTCAATACCTTCGGCTGGACCTTCCGTAACCGGCGTCTCGACGTGCCGGAGCCGCCGCCCTACGTGCGGCTCACCGGTCCGTCCGGCGCGCTGTGGGAGTTCAACGAGGCCGACGACGAGAACGTCGTGGCGGGAGATGCGACGGAATTCTGCCAGGTGGTGACCCAGACACGGAATGTGGCTGATACGGGACTCGAAGTGCACGGCGAGACCGCGACCCGCTGGATGGCGATGGCGCAGTGCTTCGCCGGGCCGCCCGAGGATCCGCCGGCGCCTGGCACGCGCTACACGGTCACGGATGACGGTGGTTGACCGGGGTGAGGCCGGCGAGACCGGCTGTTCGGGCCTGAAGGGCCTCCTGCGGGACCGCGTCCGCATCGCCAGGAGGGCCTTCCGGCCCGACCCCCGACATTTCGGTTAACACGACTTGTCGCCCGGCGGCCGGCCTGTAGCATCAGGCGAGGCCTTTTGTGTACGCAGCGAGGTATCCGTCATGGCGGAAACTGAGGAACGCGTTGGGCGGGAAGAGTCCCTCGCGGCGTCTCTGGATGCGCTGGTGAACGAGTACGAGGTGATCAGCGCGGAAGATGCACGGCGCCTGGACCGCGAGGTTCGCGGCATGATCGCCCGTACGACCCGTGGCATGTCTCCCGTGGAGCTGAGCCTCGCCTATCTGGACTGGCTCGTGCACCTGTCCCTCTCCCCCGGCAGACTCGCCCTGCTCATGCAGAGTTTCGTACGAAAGAGCGTGCAACTCGGCATCTACAACGCGCGGGCGATGCTCGGGCGCGGCGGCGACGGACCGACCGCTCTCAGCGAGCGACGGATGCAGGGTGACGCCTGGAAGCGATGGCCTTTCAACGTGTTCGCCCAGGCCCACCAGCTGTCCCGGGACTGGTGGACCGAGGCGACGACCGGCGTCGACGGCGTCGATCGATCGAGAGAGCAGCTGGTCTCGTTCATGGCACAGCAGATATTGAGTCTCGCTTCGCCCACGAACGTGCCGCTCACGAATCCGGAAGTCCTCGAGACCACTGTCGCCGAAAGGGGACGAAATCTCGTGCGCGGCGTCCGCAACCTGATCGACGATCAGGCGCGCAAGGCGCGCGGCCGACCGCCGCCGGGGGCCGAAGCCTACAGGCCCGGGGAGAGCGTCGCGATCACGCCGGGCAAGGTCGTCTACGAGAATCGACTGATCGAGCTCATCCAGTACACACCGCAGACCGGCGAAGTGGGCGCCGAGCCGGTGCTGATCACGCCCGCCTGGATCATGAAGTACTACATCCTGGATCTCTCTCCGAAGAACTCCCTCGTGCGCTACCTGGTCGAGCAGGGCAAGACCGTGTTCATGATCTCGTGGAAGAACCCGGGCAGGGAGGACCAGGACCTCGGTATGGACGACTATCTGAATCTGGGTGTCATGAAGGCGCTGGATGCGGTGAGTGCCATCCTGCCCCGGCGTAAGGTGCATCTCGTCGGCTACTGCATTGGCGGGTCGCTCGCCTACATCGCGGCGGCGCGAATGGCCCGTGACGGAGACGATAGACTCAAGTCGCTCACGATCTTCGCCGCCCAGGCGGATTTCACCGAGGCGGGAGAGATCCGGCTGTTTCTCTCCGACAGCATCGTTTCTTTCCTGGACAGTTTCATGTGGCGCCAGGGTTATCTCGGCGTCGAGAACATGGGTAGCGCGTTTGCCGCGCTGCGGGTGAGCGATCTCGTGTACGCGCCGGCGATCGATCGCTACATCCTGGGCAAGGAGCCGAGCCTGAACGATCTGATGGCGTGGAACTCCGACGGCACCCGCATGCCCCCCCGCATGCACGGGGAGTATCTGCGTCGTCTCTATCTCGATAACGAACTGGCCGAGGGCCGCTTCGAGGTGGATGGTGAGAAGATCCATCTGGATGCGATCGAGGTGCCGCTGTTCGTGGTCGGCACGGAGACCGATCACGTCGCGCCCTGGAAGTCCGTCTACAAGATCAATCGGCTGACGAATTCGGAGGTGAGCTTCCTGCTGACCAGCGGCGGTCACAACGCGGGGATAATCAGCGGGCCGAGCCATCCTCGTCGCCGCTACCGGCTCCGGACCCATGCGCCCGGCGAGAGCTACATCGCGCCGGAACGCTGGCTGCAGGATACGCCGCCGGAGGAGGGCTCGTGGTGGCCCGTCTGGGACGCGTGGCTCGATGCGCAGACGAGTCGCAAGGTGAAGCCGCCGACCATGGGTGCCCCCGGCAAGGGTTACAAACCGTTACGTGACGCACCGGGCGAATACGTTTTCGGCTGATCGCCCTGCATCACCGGGCACTCTGCACATACACATGCACTAAAGGAGTAGCGACTCTCATGGACCTCGACAAAAAGACGATCGTGATCACCGGCGGCGGGCGTGGACTCGGTGCCGCGATGGCACTGCGGCTCGCCGGCTGCGGCGCGAAACTCGCGCTGGTGGACCTGGACGAGGAGGCGCTCGATGCCACTGCGGCCGACTGCAGGAAGGCCGGTGCGGCGAAAGTGTCGGTCTACGAGGCGAACGTCGCCGACGAGGAAGCGGTGGTGCGGCTGTTCGACCAGATCGCCGACGAGTTCGGCGAACTGCACGGCCTGGTGAACAACGCAGGCATCACCCGTGATGCGTTGACCCTGAAGTTCAAGGACGGCGAACTGGTCTCCAAGATGTCTCTGGAACAGTGGCAACTCGTCATCGACGTCAATCTCACCGGCGTGTTCCTCTGCGGGCGTGAAGCGGCAGCCAGGATGATCTCCCTCGGCTGCAAGGGCGCCATCATCAACATCTCCTCGATATCCCGCGCGGGCAACATGGGGCAGCTCAACTACTCGGCGACGAAAGCCGGCGTGCAGGCGATGGCCGTCGTGTGGGCCAAGGAGTTCGCGCGCTACGGCATCCGCGCCGCCTCCATCGCACCGGGTTTCATCGGCACGGAGATGGTGATGGCGATGAAACCGGAAGCGAGAGAGAAGCTCACGGCCGGCATTCCGGCCCGTCGCGTCGGCGACCCGGACGAGATCGCCCACGCGGTGCAGTTCATCTTCGAGAACGATTACGTCAGCGGACGCTGTATCGAGGTCGATGGCGGGCTGCGGCTGTAGCAGGATGCCGCAGGACGATGCAGGAGGCGCTTCAGTCCCGACCGCCCCGTAGGAGGACCTTCAGGCCCTGTCGGGGATCTGGAATCGCGGCCGAAACTGCTCCGATACTGCTCCCACCCTACATCGGTCCTGCAGGCCCTCCTGCCGGAACAGGTACCGAATCTGGTATCGGATCAGGTGCCGGATCAGGCACCGGAATAGATGAAAGGGGGACGACATGAACGATGCACAATCGGCGGCAACCAGGCAGATGATCGGTGGCGAGGTGCTCGCGGCGATGCTGGCGAAGGAGGGCGTCGACACGATCTTCGGCATCGTGGACGGGACTTACCTCGGTTTCTACACGGCGTTCCAGAAATACGGCATCCGCCTGATCTCGCCTCGCCATGAATCCACCGCGGCGCACATGGCCGGGGCGTATGCGCGCGCCACGGGCGGACTCGGTGTCTGCATGGCGAGCAACGGTCCCGGCGTCGCGAACATACTGCCCGGCGTCGCCGTCGAACAGGGCGAGGGCAACCGGGTGCTCCTCATCACGAGCTGTCGCCGCACCGGGCTGGCGTACCCGGATCGCGGCGGCACGTTCCAGTATTTCGACCAGGTCGGCACGACGGGCCCGATGAGCAAATGGTCGGGCGCGGTGATGACGCCGGACCGGCTCCCCGAACTCGCCCGCGAGGCATTCCGCATGTCCTGGGCGGGACGTCCTGGCGTCGTGCATCTCGACGTGCCCGAGAACCTGATGAACGGCCCGGCCGAATACCCTGCGGACTTCCTGCGCGAACCCGGCAGTTATCGCCCGGTCGCGCCGCTCGCAGCCGATGCGGAACAGGTCCGGGCGGTGGCCGACATGTTGCGCGAGGCCGCCTTCCCGATGATCCATGCGGGTACGGGCGTGGTACACGCCGGTGCGGCAGAAGAACTCCGCGCCGTCGCCGATGCACTGCAGTCGCCCCTCACGGTGAGCTGGGGCGCGAGAGGCGTGCTGGACGAGTCGAACCCGCTGTCCATCCCGAACAGCACGCTGGATGTGGCACGGGAAGCGAGGGCCCGCAGCGATCTCTTCCTGATCCTCGGCTCCCGGGTCGGTGAGACCGACTGGTGGGGTCGGGGCCGGTTCTGGGGCGGCTCCACGCCCGAGGTTCCGAAGCGAACGATCCAGGTCGATATCGACCCGGACATCATCGGCCGCAACCGCCCCGTCGACCTCGGCGTCATCGCGGACGTCAAGGTGTTCCTCGCGGCGCTCGCCGCCGAACTCGAACGCGACCCCGTGCCGGAGACGGCGCTGGCCACGCGCGGCCAGGCCGTGGCGCAGCTCGCGGAGGCCCGCGCGAAGATGCGGGCGGGTCTGGATGCGCTGCTCGCATCCGACAAGACACCGATGCACCCGGCCCACGTACCCGCTACGGCCCGTGAAGTCTTCGGCGACGACGGCATGGTCGTTATCGACGGCGGCAACACGGCCGTCTGGTGTGCCCACTACTACCGCAACGCCAGGCCGGACGCGATCTACTCGACATTCAAGTTCGGAATGCTGGGGGCCGGCGTGGGGCAGGCACTGGGAGTGAAGGCCGCGTGCCCCGACCGTCCGGTCGTCTGCATCACGGGCGACGGCGCGATGGCCATGCACATGCAGGAGATCGAAACCGCGGTCCGGGAGCAGCTGCCGCTGGTCTACATCGTGCTCTGCGACAAGCAGTGGGGGATGGTCAAGCTCACGCAGACCGTGGGCATCGGTCAGCTCCGCCAGGCCATGGGCATCGACGCGGATCAGACGATCAACACCGACTTCGAGGAGACCCGTTTCGACGATGTCGCGAAGGCGATGGGCGCGGTCGGCGAGCGTGTGGCCGATCCCGCCGAGCTCGAACAGACGATGCGCCGTGCGCTGGCGTCGGGACGACCCGCGGTCATCCATGTCGACGTCGATCCGATGGCTCACCTGATGGCGCCCGGACTGACCGAATTCAAGGAAATGCACGGCGAGCCGGTCGGCTGAGACCGGGCCGTGGACCCGGCCCTCGACGCGATCCGGCTGGACTTCGATCCGGCCAGTCTGCTTGCGCTGAATATCATTCTCGCGCTGCTCATGTTCGGCGTCGCGCTGGACCTGCGCTGGTCGGATTTCCGCGCCGTCGCCCGCGCGCCTCGCGGGCCCCTCGTGGGCATCGCCACCCAGCTGCTGCTCCTGCCGCCGGCCACGTTCCTGCTGGTGCAGATCATCGACCCTATCCCGAGTGTGGCTCTCGGCATGATGCTGGTGGCGGCATGCCCGGGCGGCAACGTCTCCAACTTCCTCGTATGGCTGGCCGGCGGAAACGCGGCACTGTCGGTCAGCATGACGGCGGTCACCAGCCTGGCGGCGATGTTCATGACTCCCTTCAACCTGACGTTCTGGGCATCCCGTGACCCGCAGACGACCCGACTCCTCTCCGATATCAGCGTCGATCCCGTTCTCATGGTCATCACGATCCTCGCGATACTCGCGCTGCCACTCCTTGCCGGCATGTGGGCCGGCAGCCGATTCCCCTGCTTCGCGGCCCGCATGCGTCGGCCTCTGCGTCTGGTCGGCGGATTGTTCTTCCTGAGCTTCATCGTGCTGGCTTTCTGGCGGGACCGGGAATACCTGACGCTCGCCATCCTGCCGGTGCTCGGGATCGTCGCCTTCCACAACGCGCTCGCGCTCGCCCTCGGTTACACGGCCGGCCGGCTCGGAGGGCTCGGTGAACGGGACCGGCGAGCGGTTACGATCGAGGTGGGCATCCAGAACAGCGGCCTCGGTCTGGCTCTCATATTCACATTCTTCGCGGGGGTCGGCGGCATGGCGATCGTCGCGGCGTGGTGGGGCACCTGGCACCTTGTCGGCGGTCTGACACTGGCGGCCATCTGGTCGCGGCGAGCGCCGGCAGGACTCGCCGCCGGTACGCCGGAGTAACGCGGGGAGGAGTACGCTCATGGCACGGAACATCCTCGTCACCGGCGCGGCGGGCTATATCGGTGGCCTGACCGTCGCCGAGCTGGCCGGACGGGACGATGTCGGCACGCTCGTCGCCTATGACATCCGGGACGCAGGCGCGCCGCCACCGGCCGTGACGGTAAGCGGTGACATCGCTACCGACGACCTCGAGGCGCTGCTGCGGGATCATGCGATCGACACCGTAATCCACCTGGCCAGCATCCTGAAACCGCCCGCCGATGCGCCGCCCGATCTGGCCCGGCGGGTGGATGTCGTCGGCACCCGACGGCTGCTGGAGGCCTGTGTGGATGCCGGCGTCCGGCGCCTCGTCGTAACGACGAGCGGTGCAGCCTACGGCTACCATCCGGAGAACCCGCGGTGGCTGACAGAGGACGCACCCACCCGCGGCCACCCGGCCTTCGAATACAGCCGCAATAAGGGAGAGGTGGAACAGCTCCTCGCCGAGTTCCGCGCGACCCACCCGGAACTCGCCCAGGTGCTGTTCAGGCCGGGCACGGTGATCGGCAGGGGGACCCATAGCCCGGTCACGGAGATCTTCGAGGGGCCGGTCGTACCCGGCATCGTCGGTACCGACGCGCCTTTCGTGTTCGTCTGGGACCGGGATCTGGTCGCGATCCTCGTCCGGGCGGCGTTAGGCGACCGGCAGGGCATCTACAACGTGGCCGGCGACGGTGCACTCACGGCCCGGGCGATCGCGAAAGCGCTGGGCAAACCCTATCTGCCGATACCGGCGGGAGTGCTGGCCGCCGGGCTTGGGCTCATGAAGCGGCTGGGCCGCACGGTGAATGGTCCGGAGACGGTGGATTTCCTCCGCTACCGGCCCGTGCTGTCCAACGAGCGCCTGAAGAAAGAGTTCGGCTACACCCCCATCTCGTCCGCTGCTGCATTCCGGCTCTGGGTCGAGGATCGGGACGAGACGACCGACGCCGGCCTGGCCGGCGATGCCGACTTCCGAGCGGTCGTGGCGATCACGGGCGGGGCGGGTGGCATCGGACGTGCGCTGGCGCGTCGCTGGTCCCTGGATGGCGCGCGCATCGCCCTGCTGGATTTCGAGGCCGAAGCGCTGGAAAAGGCCGCCGCGGCGTTGCGCGCCACCGGTGCCGACGTGATGACGGCCGAGTGCGACGTGACCGATTTCAGCGCCTGTCAGCGGGCGATCAGCGCCGTCGTGGATCGCTACGGCCGGCTGGACGTGCTGGTCAACAATGCCGGCACCGTCCATCGCAGCCTGTTCCGGGAAACGGCACTCCATGTCTACCGCGAGGTCATGGAAGTGAATTACTTCGGCAGTCTGAACTGCACGAAGGCCGCGCTCGAACATCTCGAAGCCAGCCGGGGCCTGATAGTGGTGACGAGCAGCATCGCTGGTATCGCCCCGCTCTACGGTCGCACCGGCTATGCGGCGAGCAAGCACGCGCTGCACGGTTTCTTCGAATCGCTGCGCTGCGAACTCTCGGAGACCGGCGTGCGCGTAATGATGGTGTGTCCGAACTTCGTACGCAGTCCCTTCGAACAGCGCGCCATGGGTGGCGACGGGAACCCGGCCGGCACGAAGCGCACGATGATAGGGACGGCGGCGGAACCGGACGAGGTGGCGGAGGCCGTCGTGCGTGCCGCAAAAGAAGGCGACGAGCTCGTCATCCTGACGTTCCTGGGTCGCCTGTCCTTTTACATGGCGCGCCTGATGCCCCGCTCTTATGCGCGGGGGATGACCCGACGGTTACGTTAAACCGCCCCCTGCAAAGCGCGATCGCGATCGGAGGCCCCGTATCGCGCGGGCACGAGAACAATATTTGACATAATTGGCAATACGAATTTCACGTAAGAAATGCGTCATTGTTCATGCCGAGATCAGGTATCCTTGCGGGATTGAGCGATAACTCACAGTCCGCGGTGAAGCGTGTCCGAGAACTATAAATACCGGGCCTTCATCAGCTACAGCCACAGCGATGAGCGTTGGGCAGCGTGGTTGCATAAGGCACTGGAGACTTACCGGGTACCGAAATATCTCGTTGGTGATCAGACCACGTTCGGCCCGGTACCGGACAGGCTCGGGTCGGTCTTCCGTGATCGGGAGGAACTCTCGACCGCGACCAGTCTCGGTGACGAACTGACCCAGGCGCTGAAAGACTCCGCCTGCCAGATCGTCATCTGTTCGCCCCGGGCTGCGAAATCTCACTGGACGAACGAGGAGATCCTCACCTACAAGCGGCTCGGCCGCTCGGACCGCATCTTCTGCCTCATCGTGGACGGTGAGCCGGGCGCGTCCGAGGACCCCCAGACGGCGGACCAGGAGTGTTTCCCGCCGGCGTTGCGCTACGTCATGGGGCCGGACGGCGAACTCACGGACGAGCGCAGTGAACCCATTGCGGCCGATGCGCGCAAGGGCAAGGACAACAAACAGAACGCGAAGCTGAAACTCATCGCCGGCATGCTCGGCGTCGGCTTCGATGCGCTCAAGCAGAGAGAGCACCAGCGACGGCAGCGACGCATGGTGTTCCTGACCGCCGCCGCCGTCACCGGCATGGCGATCACCTCCGGGCTCGCGACAGCCGCGTGGTTTGCGCGTATCGAGGCGGAGGAGCAGCGCAATCTCGCCCAGCGGGAAGCGGAGACGGCGCGGCAGACGACCCAGTTCATGGTCGGCCTTTTCAAAGTATCGGATCCGAGCGAGTCGCTGGGCAATTCGATTACCGCGCGGGAGATCCTGGACAAGGGTGCAGAGCGTATCGACGACGAACTCCAGGACCAGCCTGCGATTCAGGCCACACTCATGGACACCATGGGTACGGTGTATACCAGTCTCGGGCTGTACGATTCCGCGGTGCCGCTGGTCGACAAGGCGGCCGACACGCGCCGCAGGCTCTTCGGCGATGCGCATCCGGTGGTCGCCGAGAGCCTCAACCATCTCGGTGAGGTCCTGACGTTAGATGCCGAATATGGGGCGGCCGAGGAGCACCTCCGGGAATCGCTGACGATTCGCCGCCGGATATTCGGTGACGAGAGCGCCGAGGTGGCCGCGACTGCCTCGAATCTGGCGGATGTACTGTCACGACAGGGGCAGTACACGGAAGCTCGATCGCTAATCGAGGAAGCACTCGGGATCCGTCGCAGCATACATCGTGGCGCGCATGCGGAGACTGCCCAGAGCCTCGAGCAGCTGGGGCTCAATTACTTCGAGCAGGGGCGATACGACGATGCGGTGCCCTATCTCAGGGATGCGCTCGCCATGCGGCGCACGATACACGGCGTGGAGCATCCGGAACTGGCGGAAGCCATCAACAACCTGGCATGGGCCGTCCTCAATCTCGGAGACCTCACGGCAGCCGAGTCACTGTTCCGCGAAGCACTGACAATGAAGCAGAATCTGCTCGGGGCACGCCATCCGGAGCTCGCTATCGGACTCAACAACCTGGCGTATGTTCTGGAGTTACAGGGGAATCTGGTGGCGGCCGAATCGATGTACCGGGATGCTCTGGCCATGAATCGGGAACTGCTCGATCCGGATCACCCCGAGATCGCCACGGTCCTGAGCAATCTCGCGTTCGTCCTGTATGCGAAGGGCGATGTGGACGAGGCGATCGACGTGTTGCGAGAGGCGTATACGAAGCGACGCACGGTATTGGGTCCGGAGCATCCCGAGACAGCAGCCAACGCGGCGAGTCTGGGCTTCTGGTTGACCGGAGAGGGCGGCTACGAGGAAGCCGAAGCGCTGATCGCCGAGAGTCTGGCCGCACGGCGCAAGGCGCTCGGGCCGGAACATCCGCAGACGGGAAGCACGCTAGTGGTGATGGCGAATCTCATGGCGGTGACGGAGCGGTATGAGGAAGCTCTGCAGTATGCCCGGGAAGCCAGGCAGGTCCTGGAGCAGACGTTGCCGGAAGGTCACTGGCAGATCGCCGCCGCAAAGAATGTCGAGGGAACGGCTTTGAGCGGCCTGGGGGCATATGAACAGGCAGAACCGCTGCTGCTCGCGAGTCTGCCGGGATTACGAAAAGCACCTATCCCCGACCTCGCCGAGACCGGCAGGTCGCGTCTGGCGGATCTTTATATCGCCTGGGGGAGACCGGACGAGGCGACCAAGTATCAGGTGGCTCAGCGTTAGCCGCCTGACACGAGAGCGACGAAAGCCCCTGTTGGGGAAGCATTCGCATGAAGCGAAACTCGAATAATAAACGAGAAAAATCAATATCCGGATCGGGATGACCGGAAAGGAGAGAGCGATGTTTAGGCTGACAAGAGCCATAGCGGTGACCATGCTGTCTTTGGCTGCGTTACTGGGAATGAACGTGGCAGCAGGGCAGGTGGCCGAGGGCGTGATCCAGACACTGGATCGTACCCAGGTCCATAGCCGCGCCGCGGTGATCGAGATGGATTTCGCAGGCCTGGAGGACACGGACTTCCTGGATACCGGAATCCGTGCGGAATCGGCCTTTGCCGCGTGCAAGCTGACCGCCCTCGATGGTCTGTTCTGCCTGGATGGCAAAACGATCCGCAACTTCCCGGATACGAGTGATCCGTCGGACTCGAGCGCTTTGATCGACTGCGAAGATCCGGCCCTGGGTCTCGACGACAAGAAACCCGATACCTGTACCGGGCTCACGGTGGATCTCACGGGCGCGATATGGATCGCGGGCAAGAACAAGGGCAAGAGCCATAGCCTCATCCAGGCGGTGGCCAAAGAAGAGGGTGCGTGCCCGTCCGCGGACTGGACCCCCCTCGCGGGTGACTTTTGTGCCCTGGAATATGCGACGGGTCGTCCCCTGCTCGTCGACATCAATCCCGTAGACGGTGACGTAGCGGCCGGGTTTCCGCTCGGTGCCGGCATCATCGGCCTGGAGGAGAGAAAGACGATCGTATTCTTTCCGGCTGCCTTCGGCGCCGATCCGGTCGAGATTGCCAGCGGCAAGCAGGAGATTCCGCTGTCCGGTAACGAGGCGATCCTGAGCGCCGCGTTGTGGCAGTCGCCGGATGCTTTGGAGAATCGCATCCTCGTAATTACGGACCGAGGTCGTGTGCTGTCCGTGCCGATCTCCGCCGGTGGGCAGGTCGGCACGATCACGGAGGTGTTCGACGTTCCCGCGCGGCGTGGCATGCGGGGTCCGTCCGATCCCGTCGCCGTGCAGTGCAATGCGGCTGATGCTTCTTACGGCATCCGCACGAGTGCCAAGAGCGGACTGATCTATGTCACCGACCGCCAGTTCTGCGAAGTCCTCGCGCTGGTGCCGGAGGAGACCGCACCGTTCTCGCTGACGGAAGTACAGCAGCCTTGTCCGGCGTCGGATCCCGCTTGTGAGACGACGGACCTGACGCTGTCGACGGCGGACGCGAGCCTGGGCGTATTCCCGCCGGAAGCTCCGACGGTCGCCCCCGGGATCGGCATCGACCTGCGTGACTGCTCCGGCTCGTGTGCATTGGTCCTGGCGGACGACGGCGATACCGCGTTTTCACTGTCTTTCGTAGAGATCGAGAGTTCCGAGTCCGGTCTGACGCTTTTCCAGATCAAGAACATTCCCGACTGCCGTTATGTCCCGGCCGTATGTGAGGACCTGCTCGGCGTGACGGACCTGATCGCGGCGGGCGTCGTCGTTCCGCTCGGGGTCGGGAACGAATCGAATCCGGCGGCCCAACTGCTGAATATCACGCCGCTGTTGCCGACGGAGATTACGGATCTGTTCGACGCATCCGGCATGCCGCCGGACGGATTGCCGCCGATGTATGTCTCACGGCAGTATCGCGGACAAAAGGACCGGCTCGATGCGCTCGGCAATCCGATACCGTTCACGTTCGAAGCCTTCTTCGGGATATCGGAACCGGGTGTCGTCTTCCGAGGGGTCTTCGAGGAGTTTTATGACACGGCCGGTCTCACGGGCGACGAGCTCGGCTGCAGCGATCAGAGCGACACGCCGCCACCGACGACACTCGCCGAACTCCTGCAGTGGGACGTAGTGACGACGGTGTCGGAACGATACATCACGTTCACCGACCCGGTGCTGACAGGCATCCCGGGATCAATACCACCGTCGGGTATCGGTACGCCCCAGTATGTCGACTCGATGACGAACGTCGCCTGCGGCAGTAGTAAGGCCGCAGGCCAACGATGGTCAATCAAGCCCTACAATCTGGAGACGACGCCGTGTACATGGAACAGCGGTGCGCCCGGCGAGATCTGGGTGTCGGATGGGACGTGTCCCCTGCCGCCGCCGGCGAATCCGGAAACCGTCGTGGAATCCCCGGACGATGCCGTGTTTGCGAAGCTGACACTGCAGCTGTTCGATGATCTCCGTGACGCACAGAATCAGCTGGCCTGCGTCGACGTGGACAGCGGCGTAGCAGGGCTGACACCCACACCCACGGACCCGCCACTGTCGCCGACCGACTGTGCCGCACTGGATGCCGACTGGCTGAATGCCAGGGACAAGCTGGACAAGTGCTGGGATGCAACGCAACAGCCCAAGCAGAGCGCAGGAGACCAGAACTGTCAGGCGTTCGAAAGCCAGCTCGGGCAATACGAAGCCGCACTCGCTGCGGCAACGCGATTCGGTCCCGACCCGGCAAACCGGATCGGCGAACTCCGTGCGCGACTGCAGGTTATCCAGTTCGTCTATTATGAGCGACTAGTCCCGTCGATCCCGGCGGACGGTTACGACGAGCCGGCCTCTTCTCCTTGAGCTGCGGCAACACGCGGTACCGTGGAAAAGGCCCCACCCGGGGCCTTTTCTTTTGAGGTACCCTTGCCGGGATGGCACGAGACCGGAAGATCCACCGCACACTCGTCGCGGGCCGTACCGGTTATGCGGTCCCGCTGGTGGTGTCGGTCACCGGCCACCGGGACCTGGTCGCCGACGAAGTGCCCGCCATACGGGAACGGGTGCGCGAGTTCCTGAAGCGCATGGCCCGGGACTATCCGGAACGGGGCGTCACCGTCATGTCATCGCTGGCCGAAGGCGCCGACCAGCTCGTCGCGGAAGAGGCGCTGGCGCTCGATATCCCGCTGGTTGTGCCGTTACCGATGCCGCTCGATATCTACATTACGGACTTCGATACACCGGCGGCCAAGGAGCGGTTCCAGCGGCTGCTCGACCAGGCGTCCGAGGTCTACGATCTGCCACTCGCGCCGGGCAATACGCGCGCCTCGATCGCCCGGCACGGCAAGAACAGGACGCGCCAGTACGGGCAGCTGGGCGTCTTCCTCTGTGCCCATTGCCATATCCTGCTGGCGCTGTGGGACGGAAAGTACAACGACAAGGTCGGCGGCACCGGTCAGGTGGTCCGCTTTCATCATGACGACGTGATGCCGGGCTACACGCCGCGCAATCAGGCGAGCCGTCTCATGCTGACGGATGACGAGAGCGATCTCGTTTATCACATCGTGTGTTCCCGCGCTCGACCGGACGGCGAGCCGGCGGAGGGGCTGGAACCGCTCTCCTGTAGCTGGTACACGACGGACGACGACCAGCCGAGGACGGCAGAGATGCCGGATCGTCATCGCCAGGTCTTCGCGCACTCGAGGGACTTCAGCCGCGACGCCATAGAGTACGAGAGCCGGATCATGAACGAGGCCTGGCCTCTGTACGACAAGGAGAAGGAGAAGGATCTGCCGCCCGGCATCGGCGACATCGACCACGTCTTCCGCGTGGCCGACTGGCTCGCCATCTTCTATCAGCGTCGCATCCTGAGGGTGCTGCGCACGACTCATATGCTCGCCCTCCTGATGGGTCTGATGTATATCCTCTATTCGGACCTGCTGCCGAACAGGGTGTTCCTCGTCGCGTTCGTACTCTTCTTCCTGGCGGCTGCCGCGATCCACACCCTCGGCAACCGGCTTTCCTGGCACCGCAAGTATCTGGACTACCGCACGCTGGCCGAAGGGCTACGGGTCCAGTTCTACTGGGCCGCCGCGGGCGTTACCAGCGGCAACGTCTCCAAGTTCGCCCACGACAACTTCCTGCAGGCTCAGGACCCGGATCTCGGCTGGATCAGGAACGTCATGCGGGTGGCCGGCACCGAATGCGACGCATCGCTCAGCCGGGATCCCGCGGGCCTCGAATTCGCCATACGCGAGTGGATCGGCGACGATCAGAGCGGACAGCTCGGTTACTTCCGCCGCAAGGCCGGGGAACGCATCGAACGTAACCGCGTCACCGACCAGGCGGCGATGGTGGTCCTCTGGGTGAGCATTGCGGCGATCGCGCTGTTCATTTTCGCGACGGACGACCTGGCCGACCGGGTTCGCGATCCGATCGTCATATTGATGGGTATCCTGCTGCTCTCCATCGGTAT
>JARRPZ010000011.1:0-81474 GCA_037382365.1 Gammaproteobacteria bacterium | reverse complement strand
ATGGTCTCGTGGGTCTTCTCCGCGTGGAACATCAGATTCTCGATTATCTGTTCCTCGCTGAGGTCCAGCGCGTCCGCGAGCGTGTTGTAGCGGACATACTTGGCGGAGTGGCAACCGGCGCAGTAGTTCATGAAATTCCGCGCACCGCGCTGCAGCGATGCTTCGTTGCCGACGTCGTTGTTCGCCGGTTCGTTGAATGCGGAGCCGCCACCGGCCGCCACCGCCGGCCCGGCGACCGATGCCGCACCCAGCGCGGCGAGCAGCGTGACGACGAAACTTGCCCTAGTCAATGAAGCTCACCACGAACGAGGCCAGGGCCGCCTTGTAGATCCAGCCGCGATAACGGATCGACTTCACACGGCAGCGGTCCAGCCATGGCAGGAACATCGGCAGCAGGACGGCGGCGCCCATCAGCAATACGCCGAGCAATTTGTCGGGCACGGCACGCAGAATCGCGTAGAACGGCGTGAAGTACCACACCGGCGCAATGTGCTCGGGCGTCACCAGCGGATCAGCGGGGTCGAAATTGGCGTGTTCCAGGAAATAGCCGCCCATCTCCGGAGCGAAGAACACGATGGCGGAAAAGATCATGAAGAAGACGATGATCGCCACCAGGTCTTTGCTGGTGTGATACGGATGGAACGCGACGCCGTCGATCGGGATGCCATCTTCGTCCTTCTTCTCCTTGATGTTCACGCCGTCGGGGTTGTTGGAGCCGACGTGGTGCAGTGCCAGGATGTGCACGGCGACGAGCATGACGAGGACCAGCGGCAGCGCAATGACGTGCATCGCGAAGAAGCGGTTCAGCGTGATGTCGGAGATCGAATAGTCACCGCGGATCCACTCGGTCAGCGTTTCTCCGATACCCGGGATGGCGCCGAACAGGGAGACGATGACCTGTGCGCCCCAGTAGGACATCTGCCCCCACGGCAGCAGATAGCCGAAGAAGGCCTCACCCATCAGACAGAGGAATATCACCATCCCTGTCAGCCACAGGAACTCGCGGGGTTTCTTGTAGGAACCGTACAGCAGCGCACGGAACATGTGCAGATAGACGACGATGAAAAAGGCCGAGGCACCGGTGGAGTGCATGTACCGGATCAGCCAGCCCCAGTCCACGTCCCGCATGATGTATTCGACGGACCCGAATGCATCGGCCGCCGACGGCTTGTAGTTCATCGTGAGGAAGATGCCGGTGACGATCTGCAGTACCAGCACGACCATCGACAGGACACCGAAGACGTACCACCAGTTCAGATTCTTGGACGCGTAGTACTCCGTCACATGCTCCTTCAGCATGCTGTCCAGCGGGAAGCGGTCGTTGATCCACTTCATCACGCCACCACTGCGGGTGGCTTCACTCACTTCGACTTCCGTTCTTGCCATCGCTATGCAGCTCCTGTCTCCTCACCCACCAGGATCACGTCGTCGTTGACGAACCGGTAGGGCGGCACCGGCAGATTCGTGGGCGCTGGCACGCCCGAATACACCCGGCCCGACAGATCGAATTTCGATCCGTGACACGGACAATAGAATCCTCCGTACCAGTCCTTGCCCAGGTCGGCAGGCTGCACGTCGAAACGTTTGATCGGTGCGCAGCCGAGATGCGTGCACTGGCCGATCACGACCAGATAATGGGGCTTCCGTGCCCTCGCCTCGTTTTTCGCATACTCGGGCTGCTGCGATTCGGAGGAATCCGGATCGGCGAGGAATTGTTCAACTTTTTCCAGGCGGGCCAGCATGTCATCCGTACGGCGAAGCACCCAGACCGGCTTGCCGCGCCACTCCACCCTCACCATCTCGCCGGGCTCGAGGGGGCTGATGTCGATCTCCACGGGCGCACCCAGCGCCTGAGCACGCGCACTCGGCCGCAGGGAGACGAGAAAAGGGACCGCGGCGATTGCCGCACCGACACCGCCGGTTACGGCGGTCGCAACAGTCAGGAAATGACGTCTGCTCCGATCAACGTCGTCCGTCATCAGGCACTCCCATCCAACCGGCTATGACAGCTCGTTCTAGCTTTGGCTCGAAAACTGGTAAATTGGCAGAGATCCCGGCGGGAGCCAGGCCCGGAGAGGCTCGGGTCCAGTGGCTGCGCGTGGGTCAAAACCGGGATTATACACACGGGCAGACAGAGTTGCCTACCGGCCGGAGCGCTACAGACCCGGTCGTACAGGCTGTGTCCGGCACCGCAACCGGGGCATTATGGCAAGCATCCGCAGGGCGCTCTTCTTCCTGCTCCAGTCGGTGGTGATCGGCCTGGCCGCGGCCTTCCTGGTCGTGATGATCCGCCCGGATCTTCTGCCGGCGCGCCAGGGAGCATCGGGGACCGCGACGTCCTCTGCTGGCTACGCCGACGCCGTCGCCCGCAGCGCTCCGGCCGTCGCGAACGTCTACACCACGCGGCTGGTCCGCGACTCCGCCCGTGCCGCCGAGCGACGCCCTCAGCGGTTCCGACTGGACTCGAGTCTCGGCTCGGCGGTGATCATCGATGACGAGGGCTACCTCGTCACCAACTACCATGTCATCGCCGGCGCCGTGCAGGTGAGGGTGCAACTCGCGGACGGACGCATCGCGGACCCTGTCCTCGTCGGACAGGATCTGGAGACCGATCTGGCCCTTCTCCGCGTCGACCTGTCCGACCTGCCGGCCGTCACGCTCGGCCGCTCGGACCAGCTCCGTATCGGCGACGTCGTGCTCGCGATCGGGAATCCCTACGGCCTCAGCCAGACGGTGACCCAGGGGATCGTCAGCGCGACCGGACGCGGCCTGCTGGGACTGACGACGTTCGAGAACTTCATCCAGACCGACGCCGCGATCAATACCGGCAATTCGGGTGGCGCACTCGTCAATTCCCGGGGTGAGCTGGTGGGCATCAATACCGCCGTGCTGGCCCAGGACATCGCCACCGAGGGCATCAGCTTCGCCATCCCGGTCAACCTGGTCCGGGGCGTCGTGCGGGAGCTGAAGGAACACGGTCGCGTCATCCGCGGCTGGCTGGGTATGGAGCCGGACGATCTCACGCCCGCCGAGGCCGAGTCCCTCGGACTCGACACAGGCGGCGGCATCCTGCTCGAGCGCATACACGCGAACAGTCCCGCGAGCCGGGCCGGACTCGAGCGCGGCGACGTGCTGGTCGCCATCGACGGCGAGCCGATCGGCAGCACGCAGCAGGCGCTGCTCCGCGTGGCAGGCGTGAAACCCGGGACCCGTCTCACCCTGACCGTGATCCGGGACGGCCGACGTATCGAGACGGAGGCGGTCGTCGGAGAACGTCCCCAGTTCCAGCCGCCCCGCTGAGGCGACGGCTCAGGCGGCCCCTGCCTCGTCGCCCGGCACGCGGCGGATCACCGCACCGAGCTGGCGCAGTTTCTCCTCGATGCACTCGTAACCGCGATCGACGTGATAAATCCGGTCGACCAGGGTCTCTCCCCGGGCGACGAGGCCGGCGAGCACCAGCCCCGCCGACGCGCGCAGGTCGGTGGCCATCACCGGCGCCCCTTTCAGTGCCTCCACACCGGTGGAAATCGCGGTATTGCCTTCGAGTCTGATCTTCGCCCCCATGCGCTGCAGCTCAGGCACGTGCATGAAGCGATTCTCGAAGATCGTCTCGGTGATCGTCCCGGGGCCTTCGGCGACCGCATTCAACGCACAGAACTGGGCCTGCATGTCCGTCGGAAACGCCGGGTAGGGCGCCGTGCGCAACTCCACGGCGCGGGGACGGCGGCCGCCCATGTCCAGCTCGATCCAGTCCTCACCGATCTCGATCCCGGCGCCGGCCTCCGTAAGTTTGGACAGCACGGCCTCGAGGATATCGGGCCGCGTCTGCCTGACCCGCACCCGGCCGCGGGTCATCGCTCCGGCCACCAGGTAGGTACCGGTCTCGATGCGATCGGGCAGCACCTCGTACCGCGTACCGGTCAGTTCGTCGACCCCCTGAATATGTATCGTGCCGGTGCCCGCCCCCTCGATGCCCGCACCCATGCTGTTCAGAAAATCCGCGAGATCCGCGACCTCCGGCTCCCGGGCCGCGTTCTCCAGGACCGTCTCGCCGCGCGCCAGGGTCGCGGCCATCATGAGATTCTCGGTGCCGGTCACCGTCACCGTCTCGAACACGAAGTGCGTACCCCTGAGTCGGTCTGCGCGGGCCCGGATATACCCGTTCTCGATGTCCACCTCGGCGCCCATCGCACGCAGACCGGCGACGTGCAGATCCACGGGACGTGCCCCGATCGCGCAGCCGCCAGGCAGTGAGACGTTCGCGACGCCGTGGCGCGCCACCAGGGGTCCGAGTACGAGGACCGAGGCCCTCATGGTCTTCACGAGATCGTAGGGTGCGCGATACTCGCGTATGGCGGACGCATCGACCTCCACGCCGAGCCGATCGTCGACGGTGACTTCCACACCCATCCGCTGCAGCAGCGATATGGTGGTGATCACGTCCCGCAGGTGCGGCACGTTGGCGACCGTGACCGGACCCGAGGCGAGCAATGTGCCGGCGAGGATGGGGAGTGTCGCGTTCTTCGCCCCCGAAATGCGGATCTCGCCATCCAGCGGAACGCCGCCGGTGATCCTGAGCTTGTCCATGTCGAGGGCAGTGCCGGCGGGCCCTTCAGCCCTGCCGACTCCATTCCTCGGGTGTATAGGCGCGTATGGACAGCGCGTGTATCTCCCGGCCCATGCGCTCGCCCAGGCAGGCGTAGACCATCTGGTGGCGCCGGAGGGCGCGCTCGCCCTCGAACTCCGCGCTGACCACGACGGCCTCGAAGTGCGTATTGTCGTCGCTCAGTACCCGGGCCCGGCTTTCCGGCAGGCCCTTTTCGATGAGCAGCGATATTTCCTCTGGTGTGATCATCCGTGGTCGATCGAGCGCCGTTCCGGCAGTGTGTATGATCCGGGCGCAGTGTAGCGGAAAGGTCGTCGGTACCCAAAAGCGCCGGAGCCCATCGCGGCCCGGGCGCCGTATTGTGTATGATTCCGAAGCTTTCCGGCGTCCGGAGACGGCTCCGGCCGATATCAGCGGGCGATGCGCCCGGCCGAGGTTCGATACGGGTCCCATGTTGCTCAATCTCATCTCCGTCGTGATCGGACTGGCGCTCCTCATCTGGGGCGCCGATCGCTTCGTCGTCGGAGCTGCGGGCACGGCCCGAAATCTGGGCGTGCCGACGCTGCTGATCGGTCTGACGATCGTCGGCTTCGCGACCTCGGCGCCGGAGATCCTGGTGTCCGTCGTGGCCGCCCTCGCGGGCCGGCCGACTCTCGCACTCGGCAACGCCATCGGGTCGAACATCGCCAACATCGCCCTCGTGCTCGGTGCCGTGGCCGCCGTCCGTCCGATCGTGGTCACCTCGGCGCGAGATGCCGTTGCTGCTGGCGGTGACGCTACTCACGCTGGCTCTGTTCCTCGATCTGCGCCTCACCCGCATAGACGGACTCGTGCTGCTGGGGACGCTGGCCATCGTGCTCTACTGGATCATCCGGCTCGGCACGGGCTCGCGTGCGGCAGACCCCCTCGAGGCGGAATACGAGGCGGAGATCCCACGCGATCTCAGCATGCGCACCGCGATCCTGTGGCTGATCGTCGGTCTGGCGATCCTGCTGGTGGGCTCCGAACTCCTGGTGGACGGGGCGATCCAGCTCGCACGCGAACTCGGCGTCAGCGAACTCGTGATCGGCGTCACCCTGGTCGCCATCGGGACCAGTCTGCCGGAACTCGCCGTGTCGCTCATGAGTGCGCTCAAGGGCGAACAGGGACTCGCCATCGGCAACATCCT
This sequence comes from Gammaproteobacteria bacterium, assembly GCA_037382365.1. Classification (GTDB taxonomy): domain Bacteria; phylum Pseudomonadota; class Gammaproteobacteria; order Steroidobacterales; family Woeseiaceae; genus Lentisalinibacter. Next base: position 75,700 of record JARRPZ010000011.1, on the reverse strand, counting down.
CGGCTCCAACATGTTCAACCTGCTGGCCGTGATCGGCCTGGCCGTGACCATCCATCCCGCCGCGGTCGATCCGACGGTACTCACACTGCACTTCTTCGTCATGGTCGCACTGACGCTCGTCCTGTTCGCCATGACGTACAATTACGCGGATGCCGGTCGTATCGGTCGGCTCGAGGGGATCGCGCTGCTAATTGCCTTCGCGGTCTACCACTTCTACGTCGTGTCGCAGAGCATCGGACAGATGCCGTCCTGACTCGCGGCGCGCAGACCGCCAGGAGCCGAAACTGGACGCAGAGACCACCAGAGCACTGGCCCGCCGGGTCCTCGACATCGAAGCCCGGGCGGTCAGCGATCTCGCCGACCGCATCGGCGAGGATTTCGAACGAGCCTGCCAGCTCTGCCTCGGCTGCAAGGGGCGTATGGTCGTGACCGGCATGGGCAAGTCGGGTCATGTCGGCGGGAAGATCGCCGCGACCCTCGCGAGCACCGGCAGTCCGTCATTCTTCGTGCACCCCGGGGAAGCGAGCCACGGCGACCTGGGGATGATCACCGCCACCGATCTCGTGCTGGCCATCTCCTATTCGGGCGAGACCCGGGAGATCATCACGATCCTGCCACTGGTGAAGCGGTTGGGTGTACCGCTGATCACACTGACGGGCAAGCCGGTGTCGACACTCGGGAAGGCGTCGGATGTCGTGCTGGACGTATCCGTCGCCGAGGAAGCCTGCCCGCTGAATCTCGCGCCCACCGCCAGCACAACGGCCACGCTCGCGATGGGGGACGCGCTCGCCGTCGTGCTCCTCGAATCCCGCGGTTTCACCGCCGAGGATTTCGCTCGCTCTCATCCGGGCGGCAGTCTCGGGCGTCGACTCCTGCTCACGGTGGCCGACGTCATGCACACTGGAAAGGAGGTGCCACGGATCGGACCCGACGCCAGCCTGAGCGAGGGTCTGCTGGAGATGAGCCACAAGGGACTCGGCATGACGGCGATCGTCGATGCCGACGGGAGGGTGCTCGGCATCTTCACGGACGGCGACCTGCGCCGCGCACTCGACACCGGCCTCGATATTCGCGGCACGGACATGGCCGAGGTCACTCATCCCGGATGCCTGACCGTGGGCCCAGAAACGCTCGCGGCGGAGGCCGTGCGCATCATCGAGCAGAACAAGATCACCGGACTCCTGGTCGTCGATCAGGACAATCGGCTCATAGGCGCGCTCAACATCCACGACCTGTTCCGCGCAGGCGTAATGTAGACGTGACCGACCTCGCGGAGAAACTCGCCGGCCTCCGACTCCTGGTCTTCGACGTGGACGGTGTATTCACCGACGGCCGTTTCCTGCTGGACGAAGAGGGTCGTGAATACAAGAGCTTTCATACCCAGGACGGCTACGGCGTACGCCGGCTGCTCGAGGCCGGCATACGCATCGCGGTGATCAGCGGCCGGAACTCACGTGCCGTGGACAAGCGCATGAGGGAACTGGGTGTGGACCGGGTGATCCAGGGCTGTCGGCAGAAGGTACCGGAGCTGGAGTCGGTCGCATCCGCGCTGGACATCGCCCTGGCGGATGCGGCCTACGTGGGCGACGACGTCCCGGACCTCGACGCGATGAACGCCTGCGGCCTGGCGATCGCCGTCGCCAACGCCGTCGACGTCGTCCGGGAAGCCGCCGATTACGTGACTTCCCGGCGGGGCGGCGACGGCGCCGTACGCGAAGTTGCGGACCTCGTCCTTCACGCGCGGAAGGCGGTGAGCCGGCGGTGAACCTGCGTGGCGCGCTCGTCCTCGCCGCGCTCGCGGCCATCGCTATAGCCACCTGGCTGCTGACCGTGTCGGACCGTGACGAAGTCATCGAGGAGTCCGATCCGAGCACGATCGTCGCCGGCTACTATATGCGCGATGCCACGGTCACCGGCATGGCGGAGAACGGAGACGTAATGTATCGGCTGCATGCGGCGGAGGCGGCGCAGCGGGAGCGAGACGGACCCGTGGAACTCATCGAGGTCTCGGTGCGCTACAGTCCCGGCGAGTCGGTACCCTGGTCGCTCACTGCAGCGAGCGGCGTTCTCGAACCCGCGTCGCGCCGGATCGTCCTCGAGGGCGACGTCCGCGCCGTGAGCGAGCCTGACGACAGCGGGGAGGTGACCGAACTGACCACACCATGGCTGGAATTCGACCCGCGGGCGAAGACGGCGAGGACCGAGGAACGCGTCACGATCCGCATCGGCGAGCGCAGCCTGTCAGCCACCGGCATGCTAGCATTCCTGCAGGAAGACCGAGTGGAGCTGAAATCCAATGTCAGCGGCAAATTCATGCCGTAGCGCACTGCTTTGCCTGCTGCTGGCGGTCCCGCTCGCGGGCCATGCGCAGGGCATCAACACGCGCCTGCCGATCTCGCTGGACGCGGACTCCAGCGAACTCGACCGCCGCAACAACATGCTGGTCTTCCATGGCCTGCGCATCACCCAGGGCACGATCGGGATCGAGGCAGAGCTCGGACAGACCCTGCTCGGCGGCGAGGGCAGCCTGGAATTCCGGGACAGCATATGGCGCTTCGAGGGCGATGTCCGCATCGATGTCGACACGACGAGCATCCGGGCCGATTCGGCAGAACTCACGTTCAAGGATCACAGGCTGTCGCGGGCGGTGGTGTCGGGGGATCCGGCGAGATTCCGCAATCGGCGACCGGAGAACGACGTGGTGACGACCGGTCAGGCGGGGCGATTCGAGTACGATCTGCCGGCCGGGATGATCACATTCTCCGAAGATGCCCGCATAGTAGAGGGGGAGAACAGCATAACGGGCGACGAACTGGTCTATGACCTGAATAGACAGGTGGTCAGTGCGCGGGGAGGCAAAGACAACCAGGACCGGATCAGCCTCACCATCGTGCCCGAGGACGCCGAAGCCGCGATTGGGGACGACGACGAAACTCCATGAGTATCCTCAGCGTCCAGGACGTACACAAGAGTTACAAGTTCCGGGAAGTGGTGAAGGGGATATCGCTCGAGGTCTCGAGCGGAGAAGTGGTCGGGCTGCTCGGGCCGAATGGCGCCGGCAAGACGACGGCTTTCTACATGATCGTGGGTCTCATCACCTGCGACAAGGGTCGCATCCTGCTGGACGGACAGGACCTGACGCACCTGCCGATGCACCGCCGTGCGAAGCTCGGTCTCGGTTACCTGCCCCAGGAGGCATCCGTCTTCCGCAAGCTCACCGTCGAGCAGAATGTCCTGGGCATCCTCGAGACCCGGGCGGATCTCGACCGCGGAGACCGCGAACGGATCCTGGACGAGCTGCTGGACGAATTGCACGTCGGGCACGTGCGGACGAATCTCGGCCTGAGTCTCTCCGGCGGCGAGCGGCGTCGCGTGGAGATCGCCAGGGCGCTGGCCGCGGACCCCCGCTTCGTCCTGCTCGACGAACCGTTCGCCGGCGTGGATCCGATCTCGGTAATCGACATCCAGCGCATCATCCGTCACCTGAGCAATCGGGGAATCGGGGTGCTAATCACGGACCATAATGTGAGAGAGACCCTCGGAATCTGCGGACGAGCCTATATACTCAACGAGGGGTCGCTGATTGCGGAAGGTTCGCCCGAGGAGATTCTGGCGAACCAGCACGTACGGCAGGTTTACCTCGGCGAAGGATTCCGACTCTGACCACCGCGGATATGTGGACCCCGCTCCGGCGTTATGGCCACAGGGACCCGACAGCAGGATGTTGAAGCCGTCTCTCCAGCTAAAAATCAGCCAGCAGCTGACGATGACACCCCAGTTGCAGCAGGCCATCCGTCTGCTGCAACTGCCGGTCATCGACCTCACGGCGCAGATCCAGGAAGCGCTGGAGGAGAACGTCATGCTGGAGCTGGAGGAGCTGCCGGAGCCGCCCCAGGTCGGGGCGGATGAGCCAGCGCAGTCCGACGACGCCCCGGAGGTCGAGTCAGTCACGACCGAGAATGACTGGAGCGACGTATCGGGGCGGGGTCAGGACTCGAGCTTCAGCGGCGGCGACTCCCGCGGCATGGCGGAGTTCGCCGACGAGAGCCAGGATTCACTCCACGAACATCTCCACTGGCAGCTGGAGCTGGAGAAATTCTCCCAGCGGGAGATGCTGATCGGCGAAGCGATCATCGATGCCGTCAACGACGATGGCTATCTCACCGTCTCCCTCGAGGAGATCCGCGAGATCCTCCAGCCGGACCTGGACGTCAGCGAGGAGGAGACCGAACGGACTCTCAGGAAGATCCAGCGCTTCGACCCGGCTGGTATCGCGGCGCGCTCGCTCGCCGAGTGCATCGACCTGCAGCTGCGCCAGCTTGATCCGGACACGCCCGGTCTCGGCACCGCGCGTGCACTCGCCGCCGACCACCTGGATCTGCTGGCCGAGAACGCGCACGAACGCCTGCAGCACGAGCTGCAGGTCTCGGAGGAAGAACTGGCCGATGCCCTGGCACTGATCCGCGCCTGCCATCCGCGCCCCGGTCAGGCCATCGCCCCGAGCCGGACCGAATACGTGATCCCCGACGTCTTCGTGCGCAAGCAGGACGGCCGATGGATAGTCGAGATCGCCTCGTCGGGCATCCCTCGACTGACCGTCAACCAGCGCTATGCCGATATGCTGCGCGGCAACGGTGGCCACAGTGCATTGAAGGCCCAGCTGCAGGAAGCGCGCTGGCTCGTGCGCAGCCTCGAGATACGAAACGAGACGCTGATGAAGGTGGCAACCTGCATAGTGGAGCGCCAGACCGGCTTCTTCGAGCACGGCGAGGAGGCCATGAAACCGATGGTGCTGCGGGACGTCGCCGAGGCAGTGGAGATGCACGAGTCCACGATCTCCCGCGTTACCAATAACAAGTTCATGCACACGCCACGCGGCGTATTGGAGTTCCGCTACTTCTTCTCCAGTCATCTGGAGACCGTGGACGGTGAGGAGCAGTCCTCCGTGGCCGTGCGCGCGAAAATCCGCAAACTGGTCGGCTCGGAGGATCCGCGCAAGCCCCTCAGTGACAGCAAAATCGCCGCCTTGCTGAAAGAGGACGGAGTGGTAGTTGCCCGTCGGACCGTTGCGAAGTACCGTGAGGCCATGGACATTCCGTCCTCCAGCCAGCGCCGGGAGCGCAGCCGCGCATGACCCGGCAGCGGGGAGCCGCATACGGACCCGCAACCACACCTTCAGGGTCGGAGACGACCACGCGCGGGGCGCCGTGGACATCCTTGTCTCCGATACCGTCAACCAGAGGAGACGGCCATGCAGCTAGATGTCACCGGCCACCACGTGGAAGTGACGCCCGCATTGCGACATTATGTCGAAACCAAGCTGGGGCGCATCGAGAGACATTTCGACGCCGTGACCGACGTGCATTGCATCCTTACCGTGGAGAAACTCCGTCACAAGGCAGAGGCGACCGTACAGGTCAATGGAGGCAGGCTCTACGCGGACTCGACCGAAGAGGACATGTACGCGGCCATCGACGCCCTGATCGACAAACTTGACCGGCAGGTGAAGAAACACAAGGAGAAACTCTGCGACCATCATGCCCGGGACGCCGACAAACGCACGTACAGCTGACCACCGGGCAGACCTGCCCGGCGCACGGCATCCCGAACGGTCGGTCCTTTACACATCGAGAGTCCTCTCATGACACTCCATGAACTCGTCAGGCCGGATTCCGTGCTCTCCAATGTCGAGGCGCGGAGCAAGAAACACGCTATCGAGATCCTGAGCGAACTCCTCTCCCACGGGTCGGAGGACGTACGCCAGCAGGACATCTTCGCGGCGATTACCGATCGGGAGCGACTGGGCTGCACCGCGCTGGGGCGCGCCGTCGCCGCTCCCCACGCACGTATCGCCGACGCGCCGCATCCGATAGGTGCCCTGCTGAAGCTGTCTTCCCCGGTGGATTTCGACACGCCGGACGACGAGCCGGTCGATCTCATTTTCGGGGTGATCTTTCCCGAGGACGTCGACGACGCCACGATCGAGGACTTCCGGGTGCTGACCGAAATGCTGTCCCGCCCGGGCATCCAGGCGAGGCTGCGCAAGGCCCGCAGCAGCCGGGAGCTGTACGAGGCGCTGATGGCGGAGGCGGAGGACTCGCCACGCGCCGCGGGCGGTGTCGCGGCCGGCGGCGAGGCCTGAGACCGGGACGGAGCAACCCCTGTGCCGGACAAGAATGAGGAGCGCCGCAGCACGCGCCTGATCATCGTCAGCGGCCTGTCCGGCTCGGGCAAAAGCGTCGCGCTCAACGTCCTCGAGGACCTCGGCTTCTACTGCATCGACAATCTGCCCGCCGGTCTCCTGCCCTCGCTGCTGCCGGAAGTGACCCACGCGGGCGGCGGCGTCACCGAGCGTATCGGGGTCGGTATCGACGCCCGCAACCCGGCGACGGACCTGGAAGCCCTGCCGACGCTCGTGCAGGAGATGAAGCAGGGCGGTATCGAGTGCGACGTGATCTTCCTGCAGGCCGAAGACGACATCCTCCTGAAGCGTTACAGCGAGACCCGCCGCCGTCATCCCATGGGTGACGCCGGGCTTGCCCTGCGCGACGCGATAGCCCGCGAGCGACAACTCCTCGGGCCGGTGATCAACTCGGCGGACCTGATCATCGACACCACGCGCACCAGCGTCTACGAGCTGCGCGACGCCATCCGGGAGCGAGTGGTGACCCGCAAGCCGCAATCTCTCTCGATCCTGATCGAATCGTTCGGCTACAAGCACGGCATTCCCACCGACGCGGACTTCGTATTCGACCTGCGTTGTCTCCCGAACCCCTATTGGGAGGCGGGCCTGCGACCGTTGACCGGCCTCGATGCCGAGGTCGCGGCGTTCCTGGACGCCGAACCGCTGGTGCAGCGGATGTTCGGGGACATCCTGGAGTTTCTGCGCCGCTGGATCCCGGAATACGAGACTTTTCATCGGAGTTATCTGACGATCGCTGTCGGCTGCACCGGCGGCCAGCATCGATCCGTGTACATGGCCGAGAAGCTCGCCGCCGCCCTCGCCGACAACCACTCCCCCATCCACACGCGCCACAACGAACTACCCGGGACAGCGGCCGAAGGCGGCCCCTGACACGGCGGACGTCTTAGCTTTGTCACCGGCCGCGGGCTAAACTCCCTGCAGTCTGCGAACGCCCGACACCACCGTTCGCACCCTGATCGGATGCGCCGGCACGATGGATAACCAGGAACCGCAACAGAGACCTCTGGAGATCCTGCGCGAGGCCCTGGAGGGCGGCGCCATGCGTCCCGTGCGGCGCATGATCGGCAGCCTGCACCCATCCGAGGTGGCCAGACTGCTCGAGTCCCTTCCGCCGGCAGAGCGAGCCGTCGTCTGGGAACTCGTGGACCCGGACGACGAGGGCGACATCCTCGTCGAAATGGCCGACGAGGTCCGCAGCGGCCTCATCGAGCGAATGGATGCCCAGGAGGTCATCGCCGCCACCGAGGGCATGGAGCTGGACGATCTCGCCGACCTGCTCGCAGGGTTGCCCGAGGCCGTCACCCAGCAGGTGCTGCGTTCGCTCGACAAGCAGGACCGTGACCGACTTCGCGAGGTCCTCGCTTATCCGGAGGACAGCGCCGGCGGCCTGATGAACAAGGACACCATCACCGTGCGTCCGGACGTGACGCTGGAAGTGGTGGTGCGCTACCTCCGGGTCCATGGCGGCATGCCGGACCACACGGAGTCCATCTTCGTCGTGAACCGGGACGACATGTTCCTCGGCACGCTGACGCTCTCGCGGCTGCTCACGAACGACCCGGACCGGACCGTCGCCGAGGTCATGGACACGGAGACGAAGCCCATACCCGCGGAGACGAGCGATGCGGAGGTCGTGCGCTTCTTCGAGAACCGTGACCTCTTGTCCGCTGCGGTCGTCGACCTGGACAATCGTCTGCTCGGCCGCATCACCGTGGACGACGTCCTGGACGTGATCCGGGAGGAGGCCGAGCACTCCCTGATGAGCCGCGCCGGTCTGGATGAAGAGGACGACATGTTCGCGCCGGTGGTCACCAGCGCACGCCGGCGCGCGGTATGGCTCGGCATCAATCTGCTGACCGCCTTCCTCGCGGCATCGGTCGTAGACCTGTTCCAGGACACCGTGGATGCGGTCGTCCTGCTGGCCGTGCTGATGCCCGTCGTGCCGAGCATGGGCGGCGTCGCCGGCACTCAGTCGCTCACCATCATCACCCGGGCAATGGCGCTGGGGCAGATCGATAAATCGAATGCCCGCCAGATCTTCACGAAGGAGCTGTCAGTGGGCATCCTGAACGGTCTCGGCTGGGCCGCCGTGGTCGCTCTCATCACGGTTGCCTGGTTCGAGACATGGACCGTCGCGGCGGTGATCGCGGCGGCCCTCACGATGAACATGATCGTCGCCGCCGCTGCCGGATTCTTCGTGCCGCTGATCCTGAGGCGCGTCGGTGTGGATCCGGCGATCGCGGGCGGTGTCGTGCTCACCACCGTAACCGACGTGGTCGGCCTGCTGGTCTTCCTCGGGATGGGAACCCTGCTGCTGCTCTGATGCCCCGGTCAGACGGCGAGGTCGCGGCGCATCCAGGACGGTGCGAACAGTCTCGGCACCTCCGCATCACGTACGAAGGCCTCCAGTTCGTCACGGATCTTCATGGCATCACGGTAACCGAGATCGATCAGCGCGCGCGTGAATTCCGCCTCGAACAGGAGATAACTGAGCAGACGCCGTTCGCCCCGGTCAGGGCCTCCCATACCCCGCATCAGCAGCCGCAACGGCAGTGGCGCGGCCTTGCGGCAACTGGCTGCGACCTCACGGATATCCTCGCTCGGGATCACGATCATGGTGTCGATGGGCCGCATCTTCCTGGCCGGCCCGGTCCGCACCTCCGGCGGGATGGAATCCAGCACGTCGTTGATTCGTGACATGCGCTCCAGGTCCGAATACAGGCCGTCCAGGAACAGTGTATCGAGCATGTAGCCGGCGATGTGCCCGAAGCTGGGATAGACCGGACGACTGTGGGGATCCGCTGCCGGATCCGGCGTCTCGTCACGGATGCCGATCACCAGGATGCGATCGGCACCGAGATGCACCGCCGGCGACAGCGGCGTCGAATGACGCATCGCGCCGTCACCGAAGTACTCGCCCCTTATGCAGGCCGGCGGGAACACGAGCGGGACCGCGATACTCGCCATCAGATGATCCAGATGGATGGTGCAGCGGATCCCGATACGCCGTGTCCGCTGCCAGGCACGCGTGCCCGGTGCCGCCTGGAAGAATGTGACCGAGCGGGCGGACGAGTAACCGGCAGCCGTCACGGCCAGCGCGTCCAGGTGACCCCGGTCGATGGCGGTCTGGATGCGGGGGAAGCGGATATTGCGTGACAACAGGGCGCGCAGTGGTTCGTTGTCGAAAAGGGAGCGCGGGTTGCGCTCGCCGAGACCCCCGAAGACGATCGCCGTAAACCAGTGCATGCTCGACTTGAGCATCGTCAGCGCGTCGGTTCGGAATACCTGCTCGGAGTGGAAATTCGACCAGACCCTGTCCAGTTCACCCACGGCCGAACTGAACCGGTGGGCCCGACTCGCCACGACCGCCGAATTGATGGCACCGGCCGAGGTGCCGCTGAGGATACCGAAAGGATTGGGAGCGTCGTCGGGCATGATCTCGGCGATCGCCTTCAGCACGCCGACCTGAAACGCACCGCGGGCGCCGCCGCCCGGCAGCACCAGACCGATTTTGCTGCCGCTCACTCCATCACCTCGTCTCGCTGTGCGGCCCGCCCGGGCCGGGGACGGACGGCATCAGTGCAGACGCTTGATGCCCTCGTCGAGGCCGGCGACGGTCAGCGGATACATGCGGTCGTCCATCAGTTCCCGGGTGAGTTTCACCGACGGCGTGTAATCCCAGCGGGGCCGCGGCTCCGGATTCAGCCAGACCGCCTTCGGGAACGCCTTCAGCAGCCGCTCGATCCATACGGCACCGGGTTCCTCGTTCCAGTGCTCGACACTGCCGCCGGCGTAGACGATCTCATACGGGCTCATGGTGGCGTCACCCACGAAGACGAGTTTGTAGTCGTGGCCGTACTTGTGGATGACCTCCATGGTGGGTATGCGTTCGGCATGCCGGCGCCGGTTGTCCTTCCACATGCTCTCGTACACGAAATTGTGGAAGTAGAAGTACTCCAGGTGTTTGAACTCGCTGCGCGCGGCGGAGAACATCTCCTCACAGACGCGTACGTGGTCGTCCATCGACCCGCCCACGTCGAGGCACAGCAGGACTTTCACCGCGTTGTGGCGCTCGGGCACCATGCGGATGTCCAAGAGGCCCGCGTTGCGCGCCGTCTTGTCGATGGTATCGTCCAGATCGAGCTGGTCGGCCGCACCTTCCCGCGCGAATTTCCGCAGCTTTCGCAACGCCAGTTTGATATTGCGGGTACCGAGCTCGACCGAGTCGTCCAGGTTCCGGTATTCGCGCCGATCCCACACCTTCGTCGCCTTGCGATTGCCCCCGCCCTTCTGGCCGATACGCACGCCCTCCGGGTTGTAACCGTAGGCACCGAAAGGCGACGTGCCGGCGGTACCGATCCACTTGTTACCGCCCTCGTGTCGCTCCTGCTGCTCCCGTAGGCGCTCCTCCAGCGCCTTCATGAGTTCCTCGAACCCACCCATCGACTCGATCTTCGCCTTCTCTTCCTCGGACAGCTGCAGCTCTGCGAGCCGCTCCAGCCAGTCGTCCGGCACTTCGGCGACCAGGTCGGAGAAGGCGTCTTCTATACCCTGGAAATGGGCGCCGAAAATCCGGTCGAACCGGTCGAACTGCGTCTCGTCCTTCACGAGACAGGCCCGGGACAGGTAGTAGAAATTATCGACGCTGCGCTCCGCCAGCCCGTTCTTAAGCGCATCGAGCAGCGTCAGTAACTCGGTGATGGACGTCTTCAGTCCACCTTCCCGCAGCATGAAGAAGAACTGGATCAGCACGGCTCAGCGTGCCCTCCTCGACATGAACACCAGCTGCTCGAACAGGTGCACGTCCTGTTCGTTCTTCAGAAGGGCACCGTAAAGGGGCGGGATCGCCTTGCGGTTGTCGTCGCTGCGCAGGGCCTCCGGCGGGATGTCCTCCGCCAGCAGCAGCTTGATCCAGTCGAGCAATTCCGATGTGGAGGGCTTCTTCTTCAGGCCGGGCACGTCACGTACCTGGTAGAAACTCTCCAGCGCCTCGCGCAGCAGGTCCTTCTTCAGTCCCGGGAAGTGGACGTCGACGATCTCGCTCATCGTTTCCTTGTCCGGGAATTTGATGTAGTGGAAGAAGCAACGGCGCAGGAACGCATCCGGTAGCTCTTTCTCGTTGTTGGACGTGATGATAATGACCGGCCGGTGCTTCGCTGACACGAGTTCCTTCGTCTCGTATACGAAGAATTCCATGCGGTCGAGTTCCTGCAGCAGATCGTTGGGGAATTCGATATCCGCCTTGTCGATCTCGTCGATCAGCAGTACGGGCTGCACCTCGGACGCGAATGCCTCCCAGAGCTTGCCGCGCACGATGTAATTTCGGATGTCGTGGACCTTCTCGTCGCCGAGCTGCGAATCTCTCAGCCGGGCGACGGCATCGTATTCGTAGAGACCCTGCTGCGCCTTCGTCGTCGACTTGATATGCCACTCGTAGAGCGGCTTGCCCAGCGCCGCCGCCACTTCCTGCGCGAGCATGGTCTTGCCCGTACCGGGCTCCCCTTTCACGAGGATCGGACGCTCGAGCGTCACCGCGGCGTTCACCGCCATCATCAGGTCTTCCGTCGCGACGTAGCGCTCGGTGCCCGTAAATCTGTTCTGTGTCATGTTCCGTCCTGTCGCCGTGCCTGCATGGCCGTCGGCGCCTCAGTATCCGGGTGTGGAGCGCTGCTGACAAGCCGGGTCCGGCTCAGGGCCGGGACGGCACGAGTTCCAGACGATGGACCGCCACACCGGGCAGAAACGGCGTCGGCTTGCCGTCGGCCCAGTCGCGGTGTCCGGCGTCGTACCACTCGGACAGGGGATGTCCGCTCTGGCCGGTCGGCATGTGGAAATAGCCTCGTTCCTCTGCTCCCGGGGCGACCGCGAAGCGTTCGGATGCACCGAAACGGGTGCCTTGCGCCCGCGGCAGGTTGGCATCGCCCGGCAGCGGCTCCCGGGGCATGTCGAGCAGCGTCGCGAGCAGCGGCACGGCTCGCGAGAGGGGATGCTGGATGCGGACGGTATTATGTTCGCCCCACGTGCGCTCGCTGAGCGGCGTGTCGTAGTTCGCCTGGTAGTAGTCCAGTCCCGCATCGACCGCTGCCAGCAGCAATTCCCTCCATGTCTGGTAGCCGGCGGGCAGCAGGTGGGGGGGACGCTCGCTGACCAGCCGCCACAGCGTGCCCTCGAACTGGCGGCTGGGGAGCAGTCGACGACCCTCCGGAAGAGTCGTCTCGAGCCCGGCGGTCAGCCCGGACAACACCTGTTGCTGAACCCTCGCGCGGAAACCACGGACCAGCCGGTAGCCGACGGAATCCACGCTGGCGCGGGGTATCCAGTCTTCGGCGAGCGCCCGATAGTCGGCGCGCGCCGCGCGCGCCGCCACCGCCTCCGCATCAAGCTCGGCGAGCAGCAACTGGCGCCAGCGCCCGAGGAAGACGGCACGATCGTCGAGCTGTATCCGCAGCATGTCCTCCGGCCCGGCGTCCGTGAGGACCTCCAGGGCATCGCGGATCTGACCCGCCCGCGCCCCGAGATCGTAGTCGCCGGGTCCGATCAGTCGGTACGCGGTACCGTCCACGACGCGAGCATTCGCCGTCCAGATTCGCCCGGCGCGCGGATTCCGGATCCGCGGGTATTCGTCCGGCGCGACCCACCCCGCCCAGCCCGAACCCGGAAGACTCCAGTCCGCGGGTCGCCGGGAGTCGAAGTCTCCGACACGCCGGGGAATGCGTCCGGCGATGGTCCAGCCGATGTTGCCGCCGGCATCGGCGACAGTGAAATTCTGGGGTGGTATGCCCGCCAGCGCCGCCAGTGGCAGCGCCTCCTCGACGGTCTGCACGCCCTCCAGCCGCATCAGACCGAGGTTGACGGCCGCCGGACGATGCGCGGTCCACACCAGGGCGTACTCCCCGTCGTCGGGCGTAATGCCGGGGATGACCGGTCCCCAGTCGGTCTCCCGCACGACGAGCGTCACCGGCTCATCGTCCGCGACCTGGATAATCTCCTCGAACTCCCGGTACTCCCGGTCGCCGCCGTCGATCCGGTAGGTCCCCGGGACCGAGCCTTGCTGCAGCGACACCAGATCCGTCCAGTCACCGTAGCTGTTCGTGAAACCCCAGGCGATGTGACCATTGGATCCCGCGACGAGGGCGGGCGTGCCGGGCAGCGTGACGCCACAGAGGTACACGGCATCGGCCTCGTGGACGAGGCAGGCGCGGTAGAACGTGTTCGGCACGTCCAGCCCGAGGTGCATGTCGTTGGCAACGAGTCCCCGGCCGTCAGCCGTCGATGCCCCGGCCACCGCCCAGTTGTTGCTCCCGGGCACCACTTCCGGTTCCGGTTCGGCTACGGGCACACGCCGTGGCTGCCTCCGGGCCGTGTCGATCGCCCGCAGATCGTATTCCCGTGGTGAGGGGAGCCGCCGCGCCGGCGCCCGGCCTCCCGCGAGGGGCGCGTCCCATTCCGTGCCGAGGGGATACAGTGCATCGTAGACCGACCGTGGCAGGTGCCGGTAAACGAATCCCCGCTCGAGGTCACGTCGGCCGGTGGAGTCGTTCAGCTGCAGAAACATCGCGTACAGAACCAGCACCGTGTCGGCCGGCCGCCATGCGACCGGCGCCTGGCCGAGCATCAGATACTCGAAAGGGCGGACGGCGAGGCTGCCGAGGCCGGCATTCACACCGTCCGCGTAGGCCTGCAGTGCCGCGAGCTCCGCCGGGCCGGAAGCGGAGACGACGGCTTCCGCCCGCGCGCGGAAACGGTGCAGGCGGACGCTGCGGTCCAACTCCAGCGCAGCCCCGCCGAACAGTGCGGCCAGTTCGCCGGCCGCGCTCCTGCGTGCAAGGTCCATCTGGAAATAGCGGTCCTGGCCATGCACGAAGCCGGTGGCGAAGGCAAGGTCCCTGCGATTGCGGGCTCGCACGGTGGGCACGCCGGCGGCGTCCCGGCCGATCGAGACGGGTGCCGAGAGCGTCGGTTGCAGAATCTGCCCGTCGACGGGCGGGAGGCTCGCTTTCAGGAGCAGCCAGGTCGCAACGACGGGAGCCGATGCGAGCAGCAGCGACGCAACCAGTACCCGGCGGATCCATCGTCCTCGCGCCGGGCGCTGCCGACCACCCGCCGCCCCGGTCACCCGTTCATCCACCCCGCGCGACGCGCAGAATCTTCATTGCATTCGTACCACCTTCCACGCCGGTCAGATCTCCCTTGGTGAATATCACCAGATCACCTTCTTCGACCAGTTCCCGGTCGAGCATCAGGCCGAAGATCTCCTGGTACAGGGTCTGCGAATTCGCATGGGTGATGTCGAAGGACACGGGGTACACCCCGCGGTAGAGCACCACCCGCCGCCTCGTGCTCGCGTGGCGCGTGAAAGCATAGATCGGGATGTCCGACCGGACGCGCGACATCCAGAGCGCCGTCGACCCGGATTCGGTCAACGCGATGATGGCCTTCACGGCCAGGTGGTTCGCCGTGTACATGACGGCCATGGCGATAGCCTCGTCCACGTAACGGAAGTCGTCGTCGATGCGCTGACGCCGCCGGGAAGCGGAGGATGAATATTTCTCCGCGCCTTCGCAGACCGCGGCCATCGCGCTGACGGCCTCGACCGGAAATTCACCTACCGCCGTCTCGGCCGACAACATGACCGCGTCGGTACCGTCCATGACGGCATTGGCCACGTCGGAGACCTCCGCGCGCGTCGGCATCGCGCTGGAGATCATCGACTCCATCATCTGGGTCGCGGTGATGGCGACGCGGTTGTTCTGGCGCGTGAGGCGGATGATGCGCTTCTGCAGGCCGGTCAGTTCGGCGAAGCCGACCTCCACCCCGAGGTCGCCCCGTGCCACCATCACGACATCGGCTGCCTCGACGATCGACTCGATGTCCGCTACTGCCTCGGCACGCTCGATCTTGGCGACGATCAGGCCGTGCCCGCCGGCCTCCCGGAACAGCCTCCTGGTCTCCTCGACGTCTTTCGCGCTGCGCACGAACGAGACGGCCAGATAATCGCATTCGAGCGCCGCCGCCAGCCGGATATCGGCCAGGTCTTTCTCGGTCAGCGCCGAGGCAGACAGGCCGCCGCCACGCCGGTTGATGCCCTTGTGGTCCGACAGGACACCGCCGACGAGCACTCGCGTGTGTACCCGGTTCCCCTCGATGGCGGTCACTTCCAGTTCGATGTGACCGTCATTCAGCAACAGGACGTCTTCCGGGTCGACGTCCGCGGCGAGGCGGTCGTAGGCGATGCCCACACCGGCCTGGGTGCCGGCGTCCGCGTCGAGATCCGGGTCGAGGAAGAAACTGTCTCCGCGATCGAGCCTGGCGCTGCCGTTCTGGAACCGGCGTATCCGTATTTTCGGTCCCTGCAGGTCACCCAGCAGGGCAACGTAACGTCCGGACTCCTCCGCCACGCGACGCAGGGTCGCCGCCCGATCCCGGACATCGGAATCGGTGCCGTGTGAGAAATTCAGGCGGGCGACGTCCATGCCGGCATCTATGATCTGTCTCAGCCGCTCGGGCTCGTCCGTCGCCGGACCGAGCGTCGCCACGATTTTCGTGCGTCTCACGATAAACTCTCCGTGTCCGAGGCGCACGGATTATCGCATAGCGCCCGCCCTGCCTCGCAGGCCGGGTTTCCCGGCTGCGGCCTCAGGCCTGGGCCGCCCGCTCTTCCAGGATGGCGACGGCGGGCAGGGTCTTGCCCTCGAGGAACTCCAGAAACGCACCGCCGCCCGTCGAGATATAGGAGATCCCGTCGGCGACACCGTACTTCTCGATCGCTGCCAGCGTGTCCCCTCCACCGGCAACGGAGAAGGCGTCGCTGTCCGCGATGGCCTGGGCGAGGATGCGCGTGCCCTCACCAAACTGATCGAACTCGAATACACCGACCGGCCCGTTCCACACCACCGTGCCGGCCTCGGCGATGATGCCGGCGAATTTTTCCGCCGTGTCCGGACCGATATCCATGATCATCTCGTCGTCAGCCACGGACTCCACCGGCTTCACGTCGGCCTCCGCCGCGGCATCGAACTCGCGGGCCACGACGACGTCGCTCGGAACCGGGATATCCGCCCGGTTCGCGGTGGATGCCGCGAGCCGCTTCGCGATCGCGACCATGTCCGCTTCGTAAAGCGACCGGCCGACCTCATGACCCGCCGCGGCGATGAACGTATTCGCGATACCGCCACCCACGATCAGATGATCCACTTTATCGACCAGCGCCTCGAGCACCGACAGCTTGGTCGATACCTTGGACCCGCCGACGATCGCCACGACCGGTGCCGCCGGCGTCTGCATCACTTTGGCGAGCGCCTCGAGTTCCCTGGCGAGGAGCGGCCCGGCACAGGCGACGGGTGCGTATTCCGCCACACCATAGGTGCTGGCCTGGGCGCGATGGGCGGTGCCGAAGGCGTCCATCACGAAGACGTCGCACAGCGCCGCCATGCGTCGCGACAGACTCTCCTCACAGGCCTTCTCGCCGACCTGGAAGCGCACGTTCTCGGCCAGCACGACGTCGCCCGGGGCGACGTCGACGCCTTCCAGCCAGTCCGCCACCAGCCGCACTTCCGTGCCGAGCAGTTCACCCAGCCTCGCGGCCACCGGTGCGAGGGAGAACTCGGGCTGCGCGCTGCCCTCCTTCGGCCGGCCGAGATGTGACATCACGATCACCGCGGCACCGGCATCTCTGGCGGCTCGTATGCCGTCCAGCGCCGCGCGGATGCGCGTGTCGGAAGTGATCCGCCCGTCCTCGAGCGGCACGTTCAGATCTTCACGGATCAGCACCCGCTTCCCTCGCAGGTCGAGATCCGCCATCTTCAGGATAGTCATTCGCGAACTCCCTGGCGACGCCGGAACGGGCGGGGCGGCGCCGCGATGACGCCGCCGGTCCCGCTCCTGCCGCGCAGTGTTTGTTCAGCCGGCCCTGGCCAGCGCCAGAGCGGTGTCGAGCATGCGGTTGGAGAAACCCCATTCGTTGTCGTACCAGGCGCACACCTTGACCAGCGTGCCCTGCATGACTTTGGTGAGCGTAGCATCGTAGGTCGACGAGGCGGGGTCGTGATTGAAGTCGACGGACACGAGCGGCGCATCATTGTAAGCGAGGATACCCTTGAGTTCCCCTTCGCTGGCCTCTTTCAGGATCTTGTCGATCTCCTCCTTGCTGGTCTCGCGGGAAGCCACGAAGCTCAGATCGACCATCGACACATTGATCGTCGGCACGCGCACGGCGAAGCCGTCCAGCTTGCCCTGCAGGTCGGGCAGCACCAGGCCCACGGCGGCCGCCGCTCCGGTCTTGGTCGGGATCATGGACATCGTCGCCGAGCGCGCCCGACGCAGGTCCTTGTGGTAGACATCGGTGAGCACCTGGTCGTTGGTGTAGGCATGGATGGTGGTCATGATGCCGTGCTCCACGCCGATCGTGTCGTGCAGCGGCTTCACCAGGGGCGCCAGACAATTCGTCGTGCAGGAAGCGTTCGAGACCACTTCGTCGTCCGCAGACAGGGTATCGTGGTTCACGCCGTACACGATGGTGGCGTCGGCATCGCCCCCGGCGGGCGCGGAGATGAGTACTTTGCGGGCACCGGCCTTGATATGGGCCGAGGCCTTCTCCTTCGTGCGGAACAGGCCCGTGCACTCGAGCACGATGTCGGCACCGAGTTCCCCCCACGGCAGCTTGGCGGGGTCCCGCTCGGCCATCACGCGGATGCGGTCCCCGTTCACGATCATAGCGTCGTCCTGCACTTCCACCGTACCCGGGAACTTGCCGTGGGCCGTGTCGTAGCGGGTCAGGTACGCGTTCGTCTCCGCGTCGCCGAGATCGTTGATGCCGACGATCTCCAGCTCCGTCCGGCGATTGCTCTCGTACAGCGCACGCAGGACCATGCGGCCGATACGGCCGTACCCGTTGATGCCCAGCTTGATAGTCATTGATTCCTCCTGCTGTGGCGCGCGTGTGCGCGCCTGCGTGAAACAGCGTTGCGACGGCCGAAGATCAGGCGCCCAGCCTGCGTGCCACCGCCACTACATTCTCCACCGAGAAG
The DNA here is from genome assembly GCA_037382365.1 of Gammaproteobacteria bacterium. Lineage (GTDB taxonomy): Bacteria > Pseudomonadota > Gammaproteobacteria > Steroidobacterales > Woeseiaceae > Lentisalinibacter. The sequence goes on along the minus strand of JARRPZ010000011.1, from coordinate 57,469 downwards.
CCGAACTTTTCGAACAATTCTGCTGCCGGAGCCGATTCGCCGAACCGGTCGATGCCGATCACCGCGCCCGCACTGCCCACATATCGCCACCACCCCTGGGTGGCACCCGCCTCGATCGCCACGCGCCGGCTCACCGCCGAGGGCAGCACGCTCTCCCGCCAGGCCGCGTCCTGGCGATCGAAGACCTCGCACGAGGGCATGGAGACGACCCGCACGGACACAGCGTCGGAAGAGAGAATCTCCGCAGCGCCCATCGCGAGCGCCACTTCGGACCCCGTCGCGATGAAGATGATATCGGCCTCGCCGTCACCGTCCCGGAGAACATAACCGCCGCGGGCGATGGCATCCATCTGGGCCGCCGAGCGTTCCTGATGCGGTAGCCCCTGCCGCGTCAGCACCAGCGAAGTCGGGCCGTCACCGCGCTCCAGCGCGGCACGCCAGGCAACAGCGGTCTCGACGGTATCGCATGGGCGCCACACGTCCATCCCGGGAATGAGGCGCAGGCTCGCCAGGTGTTCGACGGGCTGGTGCGTGGGTCCGTCTTCGCCGAGACCGATCGAATCGTGTGTGTAGACCAGGATCGTCGGCACTTTCATGAGCGACGCCATGCGCACGGCGTTGCGGGCGTAGTCGGAGAACACGAGAAACGTGCCGCAATACGGCCGCAGGCCGCCGTGCAGCGCGATGCCGTTGGAGATCGCCGTCATGGCGAATTCCCGCACGCCGAAGTACACGTAGTTACCGGATGCATCCTCCGCGTTCACGGCCCGGGAACCGTCGTGCCAGGTATTGTTGGAACCGGTCAGATCCGCGGAACCGCCCATCAGCTCCGGCAGGTGCGGCGCGAACGCATTCAGCGCGATCTGGGAGGCCTTGCGGGTCGCGACCTTCGCGCCGGCCGCCGCGATCGTGGCGATGGCCGCGTCGGCCTTGTCCGCCCAGTCCGCCGGCAGTTCGCCCGCCATCACACGGCGGTATTCGGCGGCCGCCTCCGGGTGCGCCTCCCGGTAGCGCTCGAACAGCCGATCCCAGTCCGCTTCCGCCTCGACGCCTCGTTCCCGGGCGTCCCAGGCTTCACGGACCGCCTCCGGGATCTCGAACGGGGGGTAGTGCCAGCCGAGTTCGTCCCGGGCCGCCGCTATCTCGTCTTCCCCGAGCGGAGCGCCGTGCGTATCCGCCGTCCCCTGTTTGTGGGGCGCACCGTAGCCGATCACGGTGCGACAGCAGATGAGTGTCGGACGCTCCGTCTCGGCGCGCGCCGCTTCCAGTGCCCCGGCGATCGCCACCGGATCGTGGCCGTCGACATCGGGGATGACCTGCCAGCCGTAGGCGACGAACCGACCCGGCGTATCGTCCGTGAACCAGGACTCGACCTCGCCGTCGATGGATATCCCGTTCTGGTCGTAGAGGCAGACGAGTTTCCCCAGGCCGAGCGTGCCGGCGAGGGAACAGGCCTCATGGGAGATGCCCTCCATGAGGCAGCCATCGCCCAGGAATACGTAGGTGTGATGGTCGACGATGGGCAGATCCGGCCGATTGTAGCGGGACGCGAGCATCCGTTCGGCGAGGGCCATACCCACCCCGTTCGCCAGGCCCTGCCCCAGCGGGCCCGTCGTGGTCTCGATGCCGAGATCCGGTTCCCTCTCCGGATGGCCTGCCGTGCGGTACCCGAGTTGACGGAAATTCCTGAGCTCGTCGAGGTCCAGATCGTAGCCGGTGAGATGCAGGAGCCCGTAGAGGAGCATCGAGCCGTGACCGTTCGAGAGCACGAATCGGTCCCGGTTATCCCAGCGGGGATTGGCGGGATTGTGGCGCAGGAAGTCACTCCACAGCACCTCGGCGATGTCCGCCATGCCCATCGGCATGCCCGGGTGTCCCGAATTGGCGGCCTGGACCGCATCCATGGCGAGGGCACGCAGCGCGTTGGCCAGGTCCCGCCGCGACGGCCGGCCGGCGTGCATCTCTTCTGCGGTGCTGGGCATCGGTTCTCCCCATTCGATGAGGCGCGCATTTTCGCTTTTTGACGGGGTGCCGGCAAGCAGGCGTCTCACTGCCGGGACGTAGCCGAGTTCCCGCCGTGCGCTACCCTCGTCTCGACCCGGGACCGGCATTATGGTGACCGAGGGCGCTCAGTCAGGACATCTTCTTGTATAATGTTCGATTACGTTTCGATTGCGGAATCGGCCTCATGAGCGATGCTTTTCTCTTCACCTCCGAATCGGTTTCCGAAGGACACCCCGACAAGGTCGCGGACCAGATATCCGACGCCGTGCTGGACGCGATCCTCACGGACGACACCGAAGCGCGAGTCGCCTGCGAGACCCTGGTGAAGACCGGGATGGTGATCGTCGCGGGCGAGATCACCACGTCGGCCTGGGTGGACATCGAAGCCCTGGTCCGTGAGGTCGTCCTCGACATCGGCTACAACAGTTCCGACATGGGCTTCGACGGCGAATCCTGCGCCGTCCTGAACGCCATCGGCAAACAGTCCCCGAATATCGCCCAGGGCGTGGACCGGGCAGACAAGCGTCAGCAGGGCGCCGGCGATCAGGGGCTGATGTTCGGCTACGCCACGAACGAGACCGACGTGCTGATGCCGGCGCCGATCACCTTCGCCCACCGCCTCGTCAAGCGGCAGGCCGACGTGCGCAAGTGCGGCGACCTGACCTGGCTGCGGCCCGACGCCAAGAGTCAGGTGACCTTTCGCTACGAGGATCACGAGCCCGTCGCCATCGACGCCGTCGTCCTCTCCACCCAGCACGCACCGGACATCTCCCAGGCCGACCTGCGCGAGGCCGTGATGGAAGAGATCATCAAGCCGGTACTCCCCGCGGACTGGCTCACGAAGGACACCGTCTACCACATCAACCCAACGGGCAGCTTCGTGATCGGCGGGCCGATGGGGGACTGCGGCCTGACCGGAAGGAAGATCATCGTCGACACCTACGGCGGCAGCGCCCGGCATGGCGGCGGCGCATTCTCCGGTAAGGACCCCTCGAAGGTGGACCGCTCCGCAGCCTACGCCTGCCGCTACGTGGCCAAGAATATCGTTGCCGCCGGACTCGCCGAGCGCTGCGAAATCCAGGTTTCCTATGCCATCGGTGTGGCAGAGCCGACATCCATCTCGGTACGCACGTTCGGCACCGGCAAGGTGGCGGAGGAAAAGCTGACGGCTCTGGTCCGCGAGCACTTCGACCTGACGCCCTACGGCATCCTGGAGATGCTCGATCTGGTGCGGCCGATCTACCGCCCGACGTCGGCCTACGGCCACTTCGGGCGCATGGATGCGGACTTCACCTGGGAACGGACCGACGTAGCCGGGAAGCTGAAGGGCGCGGTCGCCGCCTGAGGCATCCGATGCCGGATCGACGACGAACAGAGGCACACACGGAAGTAATCAACGGAGAATAAGCCAATGAGCAGTAATCCTGCCGCGATCCCCTCTCAGGACTACCGGGTCGCCGACATCGGACTGGCCGAATGGGGCCGCAAGGAAATCGCCATCGCGGAGACGGAGATGCCGGGACTTGTCGCCCTGCGCGAGGAGTTCGCCGAAAAGCAGCCGCTGAAGGGGGCGCGCATCGCGGGCTGCCTGCACATGACCATCCAGACCGCCGTGTTGATCGAGACGCTGACGGCGCTCGGCGCGGAGGTGCGCTGGTCGTCCTGCAATATCTTCTCCACCCAGGACCATGCTGCCGCAGCGATCGCCGCATCGGGTGTTCCCGTATTCGCCTGGAAAGGCGAGACGGAGGAGGAATACTGGTGGTGCATCGACCAGACGCTGACAGGGCCGGATGGCTGGAAGCCGAACATGCTGCTCGACGATGGCGGCGACCTGACCCAGGTGGTGCACGAGAAACATCCGGAATTGCTGGACGAGATCCGCGGGCTGTCCGGCGTGAAGCGACTCTACGACATGCAACGCGACGGCACCCTCGGGTGCCCGGCCATCAACGTCAACGATTCGGTCACGAAATCGAAGTTCGACAACCTGTACGGCTGCCGTGAGTCGCTGGTGGATTCCATCAAGCGGGCCACCGACGTCATGATCGCCGGCAAGGTCGCCGTCGTCTGCGGCTACGGCGACGTGGGCAAGGGCAGCGCACAGAGTCTGCGCGGGCTCGGCGCGACCGTCTGGATTACCGAAATCGATCCCATCTGCGCCCTGCAGGCGGCAATGGAAGGCTACCGGGTCGTCACGCTCGACGAGGCCGTGGACAAGGCGGATATCTTCGTGAGCGCCACCGGTAATTACCACATCATCACCGGCGAGCACATGGAGCGGATGAAGGACCAGGCCATCGTCTGCAATATCGGCCACTTCGATAACGAGATCGACGTCGCCTACCTGCGCAAGCTCGAGTGGGAGAACATCAAGCCCCAGGTCGACCACGTGATCTTCCCCGACGGCAAGCGCATCATCCTGCTGGCGGAAGGCCGGCTCGTGAATCTCGGCTGCGGCACCGGCCATCCCAGCTTCGTGATGTCCAACTCTTTCACCAATCAGGTACTGGCCCAGATCGACCTCTGGCAGCATCCCGAGAACTACGAGAAACGCGTCTACGTGCTGCCGAAGCACCTCGATGAGAAAGTCGCCCGTCTGCACCTGAAGAAGATCGGCGCGCACATCACCACACTGACGGAGGAACAGGCACGCTACATCGGTGTACCGGTTGAGGGACCCTACAAGCCGGACCACTACCGCTACTGAGTCGTCGCGGCCCGGGACGTGAGCAGCTGTGATCTGGGCCGAGTCCGGCCGCGCTCCACCCTTTTTCCCGTCCGGTCACGGGCCAGGAGGGAAGCCGGGTGAGCGCATTACGCATCCTGCATATCACCGATCCGCATCTGTTCGCCGATGCCGACGGCCAGCTGCGCGGGGTGCACACGGCGGAATCTCTGACTGCGGTGCTGCGGGCGGCGTGCGCCGAAGCGATCCCCGAGGCCATACTCGTAACCGGCGACATCGCCCAGGACGACAGCCGTGGTGCCTACCTGCGCTTCCGCACTCTGCTGTCGCACTACGGCGCGCCCGTCTGGTGCCTGCCCGGCAACCATGACGATCCCCGCCTGATGGCGGAATTGCTGGCCGCGCCTCCCTTCCAGTACTGCGGCACGGTGCGGGCGGCGGGATGGCGGATCCACCTGCTCTCGACCCACGCGGAAGGCGAGGTGGGCGGCCGTCTCGACCCTGACAGCCTCGCGGCGCTGGACGATGACCTCACCAGACACGGTGACCACCCGACGCTGGTGTGCCTGCACCATCAGCCGGTGCCGGTGGGCAGCCGCTGGCTGGACGGCATCGGCCTCGAAGATCCTGAACGCCTGCTCCAGCTGGCGGACCGCCACAGCCAGGTCCGGGGCCTCGTCTGGGGCCACGTGCATCAGTCCCTCGACCAGCGTCGCGGCCACTATCGACTGCTCGCGACACCCTCCACCTGCCGGCAGTTCAGACCGGGACAGGACACGTTCGCGGTCGACGACCGGCCGCCGGCGTGGCGCTGGCTTGAACTCCGTGACGACGGGGCGCTGGAGACCCGGCTGCGCTGGCTCGAGGGGACGCTGGCCGGATGAGCGCGGCGCGCACGTCCAGCGTACCGCGGACGGGCCTCGTCGCCGCCCTCCTCTCCGGGATCTCGCTGCTCGCTGCGTCAGCCTGCGCCGACGGGCTGCCGCTCTGGCTGATCGAAGATGCCGATAATCGGATCTGGCTGCTCGGCTCCATCCATCTCCTGCGCGAGCAGGACTATCCGCTGCCGGAACCGATGCGGAGAGCCTACGAGGAGGCCGAAACCCTGGTCATGGAACTCGACATGGACGAGCTCGATTCGGCGAGGGCGGCCACTGCCATGTTCACCCGCGCCGCCACGCCGGAAGGTCGGACACTGGCTTCCCTGATGGGCCCCGAGAAATTCGCCCGCGCAAGAACGACTGCAGCCGAGGCCGGGATCGATCTCGACCGGTTCCGGCGCACGGAACCCTGGTACGCCGCTCTCACGGTGACCCAGATGCAGCTCGCCCGGCACGGCTATGATCCGCGGCACGGCCTGGACGCCCACATGGCAGCCCTGGCGCGGCGGGACGGCAAGCCGGTCGACGGGCTGGAGACATTCGAAGAGCAGCTCGCCTTTTTCGACGAATTGCCCGTCAGCCTGCAGAGCGACATGTTGCTGGAGGCCCTTTCGGAGTTGCAGCACCTGGACGCCGGGATGCGCGAAACGGTAGACGCCTGGCTGAGCGGCGACAGCGACTATCTCGCCGACGTGTTACTCGAGGAGCTGAGGGCCTATCCCGAACTCTACGACACGCTGGTCGTCGGGCGGAATCGCCGCTGGGCGCCCCGACTGGCCCGTTTGCTCGAGGACGAGAGCGACTATCTGGTGATCGTCGGTGCCCTGCACCTCGTCGGGCCCGACAGCGTGCTGGAACTCCTCGCCGCAGAGGGCCTGGTCGCGGTCCAGGCAGACCGCCGGCCCGACCCCTAGAGGCCGATCAGACCTCCACCATTTCGAAATCTTCCTTGCCGGCGCCGCAGTCAGGGCAGCGCCAGGACAGAGGAACGTCTTCCCAGCGCGTATCAGGCGGGATCCCGGATTCCGGATCGCCCTCGGCCTCATTATAAATATAGCCGCAGATCAGACACATGTAGCTCTTCATGAGCACCTTCCGCGGCGAGTCGCCGCTCAATTCACCGTCCCGTTGCCCTGCCGGGACGCGGGGAAACAGCGGCCATGATACGGAGCGTCAGCCGGGTTTTGAAGCCGACGCCGGCTCGGTTAGCATGCGCCCAGCACAGGAGGTGAGCATGAGTCTGTTTTCCGAAGCGAGCAAATACATCGCCGGCGGCGTGAATTCGCCGGTGCGGGCCTTCGCCGCCGTCGGCGGCGAGCCGCTGTTCTTCAAGCGGGCGAAAGGCCCCCGTGTGTGGACGGAGGACGGGCGCGAGCTCATCGACTACGTCGGCTCCTGGGGACCGATGATCCTCGGCCATGCCCATCCGCGGGTGATCGAAGCGGTGCAGCGCACCGCGGAGGACGGACTGTCCTTCGGCGCGCCGTGCGTACTGGAGACCGAGATCGCCCGCAAGATCACGCAACTCGTCCCCTCCATGGAACTCGTCCGCATGGTGAGCTCGGGTACCGAGGCCACGATGAGCGCCATACGTCTCGCCCGCGGATACACCGGCCGCGACCTGATCATCAAGTTCGAAGGCTGCTACCACGGCCATTCCGACTCCCTGCTGATCAGCGCCGGGTCCGGCGCACTCACCTTCGGCGTGCCGAGCTCGCCGGGCGTACCCGCCGACCTCGCCAGGCAGACCCTGACACTGGAATTCAACAACGCCGAACAGGTGCATGAGGCGTTCGACGAGTACGGCAAGCGCATCGCCTGCGTCATCGTCGAGCCGGTCGCGGGCAATATGAACTTCGTACCGCCGGTTCCCGGCTTCCTCGAGACACTGCGCGAGGCGTGCAGCGCGGCAGGCGCCGTCCTGATATTCGACGAGGTGATGACCGGCTTCCGGGTGGCCAGAGGCGGCGCCCAGTCGGTATTCGGCATCCGACCCGATCTCACGACCTTCGGCAAGGTCATCGGCGGCGGCATGCCGGCGGCGGCTTTCGGCGGCCGTCGCGACATCATGGAGCACATCGCTCCCCTCGGGCCCGTGTACCAGGCCGGGACGCTCTCCGGCAATCCGGTGGCGATGGCGGCGGGCCTGGCTACGCTGGAAGGACTGGAAGAGGAAGGCTTCTACGAGAAACTGACCGCCAGCACTAGCCGTCTGGCGGACGGCCTCGCGCACGCGGCAGCCGACGCCGGCGTCCCGCTCGCCACCGGCTCACTCGGCGGCATGTTCGGCTTCGTGTTCACCGATGACGGACCGGTACGGACTTACCGGCAGGTCGCAGACGCCGATGTGGCGCGGTTCCGTCGCTTCTTCCACGCGATGCTGGAGCGGGGCATCTATCTCGCTCCTTCGGCGTACGAGGCGGGATTCGTCTCCGCCGCCCACGGCGACGCGGAGATCGACGCAACGATCGAGAAAGCGGCCGAAGCCTTTTCCGAGATCGCGGACTGAGCGGTCAATCCTCGCCCTCGGACTCCCGGGCATCGCGCAGGATGACCCGGATGAGTTCGAGGCGCTGCAGGGCGTCCTCGGTCTCCAGGCAGAACTGCTTCTGATCCGGCGGGATCGGGAGGATCTCCGCAAACCGGTAGCCTACCCAGCTCGCGTCGTCGTAGCGGCGATCCAGGCCCTCGTAAAGTCGTCCGAGGTCATCGAGCACGCCGCGCAGGATATCCACCATCGGCCGGAAGTCGGCGGGCAATGCCACGGCGGGTTCCGGGTCGAGGAACGAGACCCGGGCGAGGTTCAACCCGTCCGGCGCCTGACGCACGGATTCGAGGCGGAATCGCTCGCCGCCTCGCGCCGTGACGCCGAGCAGACCATCGCTGCCCTGGTACCAGTCCACGATCCTGGCGAGTGTGCCGGTCGCGTAGGTAGTCGCGTCGCCGGTCTCCGTTCCTTCCCGGATCAGCACCACACCGAAACCGCTCTCCTCCCGGAGGCAGCGGCTGACCATGTCGAGATAGCGCGTCTCGAAGATGCGCAGGGGCAACGGACCGTCGGGATACAGGACCGTGCGCAGCGGGAAGAGCGGTATGTCTCCGTCTGTCATCGTGGCAACTCGTCGCTCGGCCGGGACGGCAGGTGCCGTTCAGGCTCTTTCCGCCAGTGCGGAGGTCACCCGCTCGCGCACGCCCCCGAAACCGCCATTGCTCATGAACAACAGGATATCGCCCTCGGCGACCTCCCGCAGCAGATGCTCCACGAGTTCGTCGTAGTTGCCGACGAGGGACACGCGATCGCCCAGCGGCGCCAGCGAAGCGGCGAGATCCCAGCCAAACGCCTCGGGCGCAGGCACCAGAATCCGGTCGGCCACGGCGAGCGATCCGGCCAGCGTATCTCGATGCACGCCCAGCTTCATCGTGTTGGATCGGGGCTCGAAGGCGACGACGATCCGGGCCTCCGGCTCACGCCGTCGCACCCCCGCCAGCGTTTTCGCAATGGCGGTGGGATGATGGGCAAAGTCGTCGTAGACTCGCACGCCGGCCGTCTCGGCGGTCAGCTCCAGCCTGCGGCGGACGCCGCGGAAGCGGGCGACTGCGTCGAGCGCGCGCTCGATGGATACGCCGACGGCGGCCGCCGCCGCCACGGCGGCAACCGTATTCTCGAGATTGTGTTCTCCCGCCAGCGGCCAGGGGGAGTCGGCGCGCCGGTCACCGGGACCCGAGACGCGGATCGTCCCTTCGTCCTGCCCGTAATCCGCCCGCCAGTCCGCCGGTCGCCCCGCCGCGAAAGTCTCCGCCGGCGTCCAGCAGCCCATGGCCAGTGTCGCTTCCAGCTCGGCGTCCCCCGCGCGGATCAGCAATCGGCCCCCGCCCGGCACCGTGCGGATCAGCTGGTGGAATTGCCATCGGATGGCGGCCATGTCCGGATAGATGTCGGCATGGTCATACTCCAGGTTGTTGAGGATCGCGATCCGCGGACGGTAGTGGACGAACTTCGCGCGCTTGTCGAAGAAGGCGGTGTCGTACTCGTCGGCCTCCACGACGAACAGGTCCGATCCGCCCAGCCGCGCGGAGACGGCGAAGTCCAGCGGGACTCCGCCGATCAGGAATCCGGGCTCGAATCCCGCGGCCTCGAGTATCCAGGCCAGCAGGCTCGACGTCGTGGTCTTGCCGTGGGTGCCCGCCACCGCCAGCACGCGCCTGCCCCGGAGTACGTGCTCGGCCAGCCACGCCGGTCCCGACGTGTAGGGGAGTCCCTGCTCGAGCACGGCCTCGACCAGCGGATTGCCGCGACTCATCACATTGCCGATCACGACGATGTCCGGTCGCGGATGCAGCTGCGCCGGATCCCAGCCCGGAACGACCTCGATACCCAGCCGCTCGAGCTCCTCGCTCATCGGCGGGTAGACGTCCCGGTCGCAACCGCTGACGCGGTGACCCGCTGCCTTGGCGAGCGCAGCGATGCCGCCCATGAACGTCCCGCAGATTCCGACGATGTGGAGGTGCATGGTCAGGCCGACGGGAATTGCTGGTAGAGCACGAGCTGCGCGCCGAATACCGCCAGCGCGAGCAGCGTGCCGGCGATGAGCGGGACCTCCAGGGCACGGGCGAGGATGTGTCCGTCGACCAGGATGGACCAGGCGATGAGCCCGAGCAGCACGATCGCCCCGCCCTGCGCTTCGCTCTCCAGCGTGCCCGTCGCCAGCAAGGGCAGCTCCGCCACTCCGAGGAGGGCCGAGGCGCCGAACAGCGCGGCGAAGGTCTGCAGGATGCGTCCGCCGAACCCACGCAGCCGCAATGCGACCATGTAGCTGCCGAGGGACAGCCCGAGACTCAGCGCGAAGAACACGGGAGACCAGGGCTGCCAGCCACCGGAGAGAGCCAGACCCAGGAAACTCACCGCGATCATGACCGCGAAGAGGACACCGGTGAGAAAGGCAGAACGGGGCAGCGCGTCCGGACCGAGCCGCAACAGCACGATGCCCGTGAGTGTACGAAGCAGTATCAGCACGCCGCGGCAGTGTATCCTCGCATGACACGCATGGTCGCACGATACTCCCGGAGGGCAAAGAGTGCCCATGAGCGATGCCATCTACATCGACGACGAAGTTGCCCTGCGGGAGCTGGGCGAAAAGGCGTCGTGCCTGCCGCACCTCGCCGCGGACACCGAGTTCCTCCGCGAACGCACCTATCACGCCCGCCTCTGCCTGGTGCAGCTCGCGGGGGACGGGTGGATCGCCTGCGTCGATCCGCTGAGCGGCATGGATCTCGAGCCGCTGTGGCGCTGTTTCGATCGCGTCGAACTCACTCTCCACGCCGCGCGCCAGGACCTCGAAGTCCTGGTCGGCACATCCGGACGCCTGCCAGGTCGACTCTTCGACACCCAGATCGCCGCGGCCCTGTGTGGCTTCCCGGCCCAGATCGGCTATGCGTCCCTCGTGAAGGAATTGCTCGGCGTCGATCTCGGCAAGCATCAGACGCGTACCGACTGGTCGCGGCGCCCACTGAGCACGGCTCAGCTGGAGTACGCGGCCGACGACGTGCGCTACCTCGATGACATGCGCAATATGCTGACGGAGCGGCTCGAGGAACTGGGTCGGCTCGAATGGGCCCGTGCGGACAGTGCCGATCTGCTCGATGGCGCACTGTATATGCCGGCGCCGCACACGGCATGGCAGCGATTGAGAGGTCTCGCCCGCATGGACGAGAAGAGCGCCGCCGCCGCCGCGGAACTGGCGGTATGGCGCGAGGAGGAAGCCCTGCGCGCGGATCGTCCCCGTCAGTGGATCCTGAAGGACGCCGTCCTGCTCGAACTGGCGCAGCGCCGGCCCGGCGACCGGCAGGCTCTGGCGGACATCCGGGACATGCCCGCCGGACTCGTGCGGCGCGCGGGCGACCGCCTCCTCAGGATAATCCGGGACCCGGCGTCAGCGCCGGTCGTCCGCCGGCGCCCCCCTTCCGCCGCCGACAAGGCACTGGTGGCGGAACTGGCCGACGTCGTCCGCGGCAGGGCGGAGGAACTGGGCATAGAGCCCGAGCTGCTCGCTTCGCGCAAAGAGCTGCGTCAGGCGGTTGCCGGCGACGCCGTACTCAGAGCGCTGTCGGGATGGCGCGATGAAATCGTCGGCCGCGAGCTGCGTGAACTGCTGGAGGATCAGTCGCCCGGAGAGTCCTCCACCGCGGCGAGCAGCCGTCCGTAGACCGCCTCCACCGTGCCGTCGGCATCGACGCTCTCCAGCAGATCCCGCCCCCGGTAGTACTCGACGAGGGGCTCGGTCTGCTTCCGGTAGACCTGCAGCCGGTTGGCGATCGTCTTCTCGTTATCGTCGTCCCGCTGCAGCAGCTCACCGCCGGCCTCCAGGCAGGCGTCGATCTCTTCCTTCGGCGAAAAATGGATATTGAGCACTTTGCCCGTAACGGAGCAGGTGCGCCGACCCGTCAGGCGTTTCATCAGTATCTCGAAATCGACGTTCATCAGGACAGCCGCATCGAGTGGCTGGCCGATCTCCTCGAGCAGGCCGTCGAGCGACTCGGCCTGGGATTCGTTACGCGGGAACCCGTCCATGATGAATCCGGAACCGACGTCGGCCGCAGCAAGCCGCTCGCGGATCATACCGAGCACGAGATCGTCGGAGACCAGTTCGCCGGCATCCATGGCTGCCTTGGCCTTACGGCCCAGCTCGCTGCCCGATGCCACCGCTGCACGGAGCAGGTCACCGGTGGATATGTGAGGGATGCCCTTCTCGGCCATCAGCCGCTGAGCCTGGGTCCCCTTGCCCGAGCCCGGAGCGCCAAGCAAAACGATCCGCATGATTGAACTCCCGTGCCATAAACCGGAATACGCCGGCGAGCCGCGCAACCGTAGCCGCTCCCCTTTGTCAGGTCAATTCGCGCCCGCGCATGAAGGTCGCCGCGAAATTGGCTATGCTCGCTGACCTCGAATCTGTGCAAGTCGAGCGAGGGATCCCATGACAGCCAAGAACGCATTCTACGCCCAGTCCGGGGGTGTCACCGCGGTCATCAATGCGAGTGCCTGCGGCGTCATCGAGACGGCTCGTCAGCACCGCGACCGGATCGGCCGCGTCTACGCGGGGCGCAACGGCATCATCGGCGCGCTCACCGAGGACCTCATCGATACCAACCGGGAGACCGCAAAGGCGATAGCCCAGCTGAAGCACACACCGGGGGGCGCGTTCGGTACGGCGCGCTACAAGCTGAAGGGGTTGGAGGAGAACAGGCGCGAATACGAGCGACTGATCGAGGTGTTCGACGCGCACAATATCGGTTACTTCTTCTATAACGGCGGCAACGACTCTATGGACACCGCCCACAAGGTGTCCCAGATCGGGCACAAGATGGGCTTCCCGATCAGATGTATCGGCATCCCGAAGACCGTCGACAACGTGCTGCCGGTCAACGACAACTGCCCGGGTTTCGGCTCGTTGGCCAAGTACGTACCCGTCTCGACCAGCGAGGCGGCCCTGGACGTAGCGTCCATGGCCGAGACGTCCACGAAGGTCTTCATCCTGGAGGTGATGGGTCGACACGCGGGCTGGATCGCAGCGGCAGCGGGACTTGCCGGTGAGGGGGCGGACGAGCCACCCCACATCATCCTCTTTCCCGAGGTGCCGTTCGACAAACGGAAGTTCCTGGCTCGGGTGAAGCAGTGTGTCGAGGACTACGGCTACTGCGTCATCGTGGTCTCCGAGGGGGCCCGATACGAGGACGGCCGTTTCCTGGCCGACGCCGGCACCCGGGACGCATTCGGTCACGTGCAGCTCGGCGGCGTGGCTTCCGAGGTGGCAACCATGGTGCGGGACGGGACCGGCTTCAAGTTCCACTATGCCATCGCCGACTATCTGCAACGGTCCGCCCGTCATATCGCCTCGGCGACGGATGTCGAGCAGGCCTATGCCGTCGGCAGGGCCGCCGTCGAGATGGCGCTGGCGGAAGAGGATGCCGTGCTCCCGGTCATCAAGCGTACCTCCGACAGTCCGTACCGCTGGAAGATAGAAAAAGCGCCGCTCGGCCGCGTGGCCAACCGGGAGAAGAAGCTGCCGAAGCGCTTCATCACCCGGGACGGCTACGGCATCACCCCATCCTGCCGTCGCTATCTTGCGCCCCTCATCTACGGCGAGGATTATCCCCCCTACTCGAAGGGGCTGCCCGTCTATGCCGCGCTTCGCAACGTGCCGGTGAAGAAGAAGCTCTCGGAAAAATTTGTGGTATGATGCGCGCGCTGCCGCCGTCGGAGACGCGCGGCAGCGGCCTTTTACGAGCACATAAACTCTGCAATTCCAGCGACTTACGAACGGGCAACCAGCACGAAGCAGCAGCAGGAGAGGCACGGTCGCGCCCCGCCCCTGCCACGTGGATGTGATGCCCTGACTGATTTCGCGTCCGTCGTCTCGGGCGGCGGCGAGGGTGCTCCGGCCACAGAAAACCAATGACCGACGGCCGCGGAGCCGATCGGTGGACATGACCGGGAGGATTGACCCATGTCGTATCAACTCGCGCTCTGGCTCTGCATAGGCGCCGGCGCCCTCGCCATCCTGTACGGATTGTTCTCGGTACAGTGGGTACTGAAACAATCGGACGGTAACGACCGGATGCAGGAGATCGCTGCCGCGATCCAGGAAGGCGCGGCCGCCTACATGAACCGCCAGTACACGACCATCGGTATCGTCGGTGTCGTGCTCTTCGTGGTCGTCGGCTTCGCCCTCGACTGGTGGACGGCGGTCGGCTTCGCGATCGGAGCGATTTTCTCCGCGCTCGCGGGCTATATCGGCATGTTCGTCTCGGTACGGGCCAATGTACGCACGGCGGAGGCCGCCCGGAAAGGCCTGAATCCGGCGCTCGACGTCGCCTTCCGCGGCGGCGCCATCACGGGTCTGCTGGTCGTGGGCCTGGGTCTGCTGGGCGTCGCGGGCTACTACGCATTGCTGAACGGTTTCGGGATCGAGGGCGAGAAGGCCATCAAGGCGCTCGTCGGTCTGGCTTTCGGCGGCTCGCTGATCTCCATCTTCGCGCGTCTCGGCGGCGGCATCTTCACGAAAGGCGCCGACGTCGGTGCCGACCTCGTGGGCAAGGTCGAGGCCGGTATCCCCGAGGACGACCCGCGCAACCCGGGCGTCATCGCGGACAACGTGGGTGACAACGTGGGCGACTGCGCCGGCATGGCCGCCGACCTGTTCGAGACCTACGCGGTGACGATCATCGCGACGATGCTGCTCGGTGTGCTATTCCACGCGGAGTGGGGCTGGGCCGCCTGGGTCTATCCGCTGGTCCTGGGCGCCGCGTCCATCGTCGCTTCGATCATCGGCACTTTCTTCGTCAAGGCCGGCGCCAGCGGCTCCATCATGGGCGCGCTCTACAAAGGCATGATCGCAGCCGGCGTACTGGCCGCCGCGGCATTCTATCCCATCACCAACATCATGATGGGCGAAACGGGACAGGCCTTGAACCTGTTCGGCGCGGCCGTCGTCGGCCTCCTGCTGACGGCGTTTCTGGTCTGGATCACGGAGTATTACACCGGTACCGAGCACCTTCGCTCACCGGTGACGCGACAAACATCATCGCTGGTCTCGGTGTCTCCATGAAGGCGACCGCCTGGCCGGTGCTCGCCGTCTGCGCAAGTATCTGGAGTTCCTATGAGCTGGCGGGCCTCTACGGCATCGGCATCGCCGCAACGACCATGCTTTCCATGACCGGGATCGTCGTCGCTCTGGACGCATTCGGTCCGATCACGGATAACGCGGGCGGCATCGCGGAGATGGCCGAGCTCGAGCCCGAAGTGCGCAACATCACGGACCAGCTCGACGCGGTCGGCAACACGACCAAAGCGGTCACCAAGGGCTACGCGATCGGCTCGGCCGGCCTGGCCGCGCTCGTCCTGTTCGCGGACTACACGCATGCGCTCGAGGCCAATTTCGACCGGCTGTTCGAATTCGACCTTTCCGACCATATGGTCATCATCGGCCTGCTGATCGGCGGTCTCATCCCCTATCTGTTCGGGGCACTCGCGATGGAGGCCGTTGGCCGGGCCGCGGGATCCGTCGTGAACGAGGTGCGCCGGCAGTTCAGGGAGATGCCGGGCATCATGGAAGGCACGCAGAAGCCGGACTATTCGCGGGCCGTGGACATGCTGACCCGGGCGGCCATCAAGGAGATGGTCATCCCCTCCCTGTTGCCGGTGCTGGTGCCGATCGTGGTCGGCCTGATCCTCGGACCGGTCGCCCTGGGCGGCATGCTGCTTGGCACCATCATCACGGGCCTGTTCGTCGCCATCTCGATGACGGCCGGCGGCGGCGCCTGGGACAACGCGAAGAAGTACATAGAGGACGGCAACTTCGGCGGCAAGGGCTCCGAGGCCCACAAAGCGGCCGTCACGGGGGACACCGTCGGCGATCCGTACAAGGACACGGCGGGCCCGGCCATCAACCCGCTGATCAAGATCATCAACATCGTGGCCCTGCTGATCGTGCCACTGCTCTGATCCGCGCCGGATTGTGATCGAGGACCGCCGGATCCGACGGATCCGGCGGTTTTTTTATGCCGGCTCCGCGCTTCCGGCGCCGAGCAGCCGCGGCCGGTCGATGAGGTAGCCCTGGGCGAAATCGACACCCATCTCGCGCAGCATGTCG
This sequence comes from Gammaproteobacteria bacterium, assembly GCA_037382365.1. Taxonomy (GTDB): domain Bacteria; phylum Pseudomonadota; class Gammaproteobacteria; order Steroidobacterales; family Woeseiaceae; genus Lentisalinibacter. The sequence goes on along the minus strand of JARRPZ010000011.1, from coordinate 41,249 downwards.
AAGTCTCGCTGCTCTTCGACCTGCTCGGCCACGGTCATGAAATTCATCTTCTTCGCCAGCTTGATCATCGCACTGACCATCTCCTGATTGACCGGGTCGCGACCGAGATTACGGGTGAAGGCACCGTCGATCTTCAGGTAGTCGACCGGCAGGTGCTTCAGATTCGAGAATGCGCCGAGCCCGCTGCCGAAGTCGTCCAGCGCGAAACGACAGCCCATGCCGTGCAGCACCTCGATGAAGCGCTGGGCCTGGCGGGGTTCGCCGATCAGCGCCGCCTCCGTCATCTCGAAACCGACCCGCGACGGCGTGACGCCGGTACGGTCGAGCGTCTCGACAACGTATTCGAGGAAGTCCGCATCCCCCAGCGTCTGCCCCGAGAGGTTGATGATGCAGCTGCGCTCCGCGGGGACGCGGATGTCGCCGGCGGCTATCGCCGTGAACGCGGCCAGGACCACCCAGCGGTCGATCTGGGGCATCAGACGATAACGCTCCGCCGCCGGGATGAAATCCCGTGGCGTCTCGGTGCGGCCCTGGCTGTCCTGGAAACGCAGCAGCACTTCCATGGCCGGGCCGGCATCCTCGCTCGCATCCAGCGCGATGATAGGCTGGGTCGCCAGTACGAAGCCGCCGTTGGCCAATGCGTCCTGCAGGCGTCTCAGCCACTGGATCTCGCCCCGTTCCCTGGCCGCGGCTTCGTCCGCCGAGGAGTACACGTGGACCTGGGAGCGGCCTCGCTGCTTGGCCATGTAGCAGGCGGAATCCGCCGCCGCCAGCATGTCCTGGACCGATCCGGAGTCGGCCCCGATCTCGACGATGCCGATGCTGATGCCGATGGTGAATATACGCTCCTGCCAGACGAACCGATGATCGGCGATCGCCTGTACGACGTCACCCGCGATCTGGCGCGCCTTTTCGAGGGGGCAGCCCATCAGCAACATCGCGAACTCGTCGCCTCCGATCCGCGCCACGGAATCGGAGTCCCGCACCTGATCCTTGATCAGCGATGCGACCTCCCGCAACAGGGCATCACCGGCCATGTGTCCGCAGGTATCGTTGACCGCCTTGAAGCGGTCGAGGTCCAGGTAGCAGAGCATATGGCTGGTCTTCTCGCGCTTCGCATTCTCGACGGCCTCCTCCAGCCGGCGTTCCATCTCCCGCCGGTTGATCAGGCCGGTGAGGGCGTCATGGGAGGCCTGATAACTCATCTGGCGTGTCAGCCCGCGCATCTCGCTCACATCATGGAAGAGCACGACGACGCCTTCGATACCGCCCTCGCTGTTGCGGATCGGCGACGCGGTCAGTTCCACGGAATGCTCGTGCTCGTCGTCCCGCCCGATCATCAGGGCGCGCCTCCCCATGTTGACCCGCTGCCGCATGGACAGACACCGTTCCACGGGATCGCCGAGCGAGCGCTTGTCCAGTTCGTCGATGAGCTGCATGACCTCCGCGAACGGCTGCCCGCGGGAATCCTCTGCGTCGTGTCCGGTGAGGAGTTCCGCCTCCCGGTTCATGTACTCGACGTGGCCGCGCGTATCCGTCGTGATGACGCCATAACCGATGGATTCGAGTACGGCGGCAACCTGGCTCTGATCTCCGAACAAAGAAGATGTCGCATCGCGCCGGTGGCTGATGTCCCGCGCGATCGTGAGTACCAGAGGCCGACCCTCCCGGGTGACGACCGTCATGCCCGCCTCCACCCAGAGCCCCTGTTCGTCACCATTGATGAGCTGCATCTCGAGACGCTGCGGTCCGATCTCACCGGCCAGCAGACGCGTGACCATGCGACGGAACAGCGCCCGGAAAGCCGGTCGCACGAGATCGCTCACCGGGCGACCTTCGAGCTTTTCGGGTTCGAGACCGATCAGACGACCGGCTGCATCGTTGGCGAGATGCACCCGGTCGTCGTGTAGCAGGACCACCTCCGGCATCGTGCGGACCAGCCGACGGAGCATGCGCTCGGATTCGAACGCGGCCTCGTCCTTCTCGGCCATCGCTTCGAAGAGGCCGTTCAGGGATCGCCCGAGAGGGGCGAGCAGCGGATCATCGGCCGGGCTCAGACGACGTCCCACCGCAGCATCCGCGGCCACCTCGATCACCTCTTCGTTCAGCCTGTGCAGGCGTTCCGTGTGGCGCCTTCGCAGAACGAGGACGAGCACGAGCAGGACCAGCACGGCCGGTGCCAGAACGGCAACGGCAGCGATCAGCGCGGTTGATGGCATGTTTCGCTCGTCAATCCCTGAATACGGGCATCGGAAGTCATTAAAATTCTTGTTCTTTCAAGAGCCTAGACTCTGCCACCGAGTAGCATAGCCTAAACGGCAGCGGGCTGACCGACCAATTAACCATAACGCCGGACAATCGGCTTCCGCGCATCCTTGTCAGCGTTCTGTAAACTCCGTAATCTCACGGGCGTTTCCTGCCTCGACAACCTCGACCGAGCCGACCGGATGAACTTCGACAGCGCCCGCGAACAGATGATCGATCAGCAGGTCCGCGCCTGGGACGTACTGCAGCCGCAGGTGCTGCGTGTCCTCGGCGAGGTTCCCCGCGAACACTTCGTGCCGGCGCAGTGGCAGCAGCTCGCCTTCGCCGATACCGAGATCCCGCTGGCACACGGGGAGAACATGATGGCTCCGAAGGTCGAGGGTCGTCTGCTGCAGTCTCTCGAGATCGAGGCCGGTGATCGCATTCTCGAGATCGGCACGGGCACGGGATTCCTGACCGCCTGCCTGGCCAGGCTAGGGGAGCACGTCGTCAGTATCGACTGCCACTCGGATTTTGTGGCGACGGCGAGCGATAAGCTGAGGGAACTGGATATCGTGAACACGGAACTCGTCACCATGGATGCGATGCAGGCGCTCCCGGCCGGTGAGTTCGACGCTGTCGCGGTCACCGGCTCCGTGCCGGTCTTCGAACAACGCTTTGCCGACGCCCTCGCCATCGACGGCCGCCTGTTCCTCGTGGTCGGTGAACCGCCCGTGATGGAGGCCCTGCTCGTGACCCGGTCCGGAGAGAACGAGTGGAGCCGGGAGAGCCTTTTCGAAACGGTGTTGAACCCGCTACGCAATGCCGCACGACCATCTGAGTTCCGGTTCTGACCGGCGCCGGCGATCCGCCGGGGGCCTGGCATCATGAAGATCGACGAGATCACACCTGCAGAACTCGCGACCCTCGTGCGCGAAGGCGAACCGTGGCAGATCCTGGATGTCCGCGAACCCTGGGAGTTGGGTATCGTGTCGCTCGAACAGGCCATGGCGATTCCGATGGCGGAGATACCGATGCGACACGCCGAACTGGACCGGCGAAGACCGATCGCCGTACTCTGCCACAGCGGCATGCGCAGCTTGCGGGTCGCCGGCTACCTCTGTCGACTGGGATTCGAGCGAGTCGCCAACGTGACCGGCGGCATCGATGCCTGGGCGGTGGAGGTGGATTCGTCGCTCCCGCGCTATTGAGTGGCGGTCGCCGCCGCTGCTATAGTGATATAGCTAACTAAAACACCCGGCTGCCAAACCGATGATAGAAGGACAGTTATGGATATCCGCAAATTCGCCGTCCTGGTGCCGATCGCCGCGCTGGCGACCGCTCTCCCTGCACAGGGGGAGTCGCTGCTGGAGGTCTACCAGCGGGCCCTGCAGAGCGACCCCCTGATCCGGGAAGCGGAGGCGAACCGGCTGGCAGCCGAGACGCTGGTTCCTCAGGCACGCGGTCTCCTGCTGCCACAACTGAATGCTTCCGCGAGTGAGAGCAGGGGAAAGGCCGACGGCGCCTCGGCATTCCAGCAGGTGACGCCGGGGGGTGAGATCGTCACCGTGACCAGCGAGTTCGAGGACAAGGATATCGAGACGACACAGTGGCAGATCGAACTGCGCCAGACGGTCTTCCGCTGGGATCAGTACGTCGGTCTCAAGCAGGCCGGCAAGCGCGTGGCTCGTGCCGAGGCCGATTTCGAAGCGGCCCAGCAGGACCTGATACTGCGGGTCGCCACCCGCTACTTCGAGGTACTGGCCGCAGAGGACACGCTCGAGGCGACCGAGGTCAGCAAGCTGGCCATCGCGCGGCAGCTGGAGCAGGCCAAGCAACGCTTCGAGGTCGGACTGATCGCGATTACCGACGTCCAGGAAGCCCAGGCCGCTTACGATCAGGCAGTCGCGGACGAGATCGCGGCCAAACGCGCTCTCGCAACGGCGCGGGAGGGTCTGCGGGAGATCACGGGCGAGTACCTGAAGGACCTGGAAACGCCCGGCGAGGAGCTCAGTCTCGAGACGCCGGATCCGGTCGAAGAAGATGCCTGGGTGGACACCGCCCTGGAGCAGAATCTGTCGCTCGTCGCCTCCCGTCTGAATGCCGAGATCGCCAGCCAGGAGATCGATTCGCGACGTTCCGGCCATTACCCGACACTGGATCTCGTGGCGAGCCGCAGCGATTTCGATCGGGAACTGGAGCGCTCGAACCAGGGGGGTCCTTTCAACGACGTCTTCAACGACCAGACCTCCGACAGCATCGCGCTCGAAGTGCGCGTGCCGATCTTCTCCGGCGGACGGACATCGGCCGAAGTCCGCGAAGCGGTCTATCTCCACCGGGCCGCCCGCGAACAATTGCAGCGGGTCGCCCGGGAGACGGAACGTCAGGCACGGGACGCGTACCTTGGCGTGATCGCCGAAATCTCCCGGGTGAAGGCACTGCGCCAGGCGGTATCGTCTGCGCGAACGGCTCTCGAGGCGACCGAGGCCGGTTTCGAGGTCGGTACCCGTACGACGGTCGATGTTCTTCAGGCCCAGCAGCAGGTATTGAGAGCACTCACCGAATACCGTCGCTCGCGCTACGACTACCTGCTGAACATGCTGCGACTGAAGCAGGCCGCCGGGACGCTGCGTATCCAGGATCTTGAGCAGATCGAAGCCATCCTCGTGCCCCGGTCCGAGAATACGATCGTGGCGCCGTCGGTGCTGAAGGAACTGGAGAAGTACCGCTAGACGGGTCAGCGGCTTTCGCAGCCATCCGTCAGCGTCAGAGGTTCCAGCAGATCGAGCAGGCGACGCAGCGCACCGCGATTATCCAGCAACAGCTGGCGGGCCCGTTCACCCATGTCCCGGCGCAGGCTTTCATCGGCGAACAATTCAGCCAGGGCGAGCGCCAGACCCTCCTCGTTCTCGACGATGCGACACGCCCCCTGCTCCACGAACATCTCCGCGATGTCCTCCGCGTTGAACAGGTGGGGGCCGGTGAGGATCGGTAATCCCACCGCCGCCGGCTCGAGGAGATTGTGCCCCCCGATCGGCACCAGGCTGCCGGCCACGAAAGCGATATCGGAAGCCGCGTAGAAGAGGGGCAGCTCGCCCATGGTGTCACCGAGGAACACCGCCGTGTCCTCCCGGCAGCGCTCGCCGCTCGTCCGCGTGACGCAATCGAATCCCTGTTGTGCCACCAGCTCGCCCACCGCCCCGAATCGCTCCGGGTGCCGCGGTACCAGAACGAGCAGCGCATCCGGTACATGCTCCAGCAGCCGGCGGTGGGCGGCGAGTACGATCTCCTCCTCTCCCGCATGCGTGCTCGCCGCGATCCACACGCTGCGGCCCGGGAAATGCTCCGCCGCGAATGCCCGGCCGCGACCGCCGAGGGTCTCGTCGATCTCGACATCGAACTTGATATTGCCGGTGACGAACGTGCGCGCCGGCGCGGCCCCGAGATCCCTGAAACGCTCCGCATCCTGTTCGCTCTGGGCGCCGATCACGATGCCGTGGGACAACGCTTCCCGGAACAAGGGTGTCAGATGCCTGTAGCGGGCCACTGAGCGCGGCGAGATGCGGGCGCTGGCGAGCACCAGGGGCACCTGGCGACGGCCGCATTCGGCATACAGGTTTGGCCAGAGTTCCGTCTCGACGATGACTGCGATACGGGGTCTGATCCGATCGAAGAAGCGCCGCACCGCTCCCGGCGTTTCGAAAGGCGCGAAGCAGTGCGTGACCTCGCTGCCGAACAGGCGCTCCACCCGCTCGGCACCGGTGGGGGTGACCGTCGTGACGACGACTGCGAGCTCGGGGAAACGCTCCTTCAGCGCCTTGATCAGCGGTGCCGCCGCCTGCACTTCCCCGACAGAGACTGCGTGCACCCACACCGAGCCGCCCGGGATGTCCGGCAATCCGAAACCGAATCGCTGCCCGAGCCGATCGTGGTAGCCCTTCCGTGTAAACCCCCGCCAGACCCAGAAGAGGAATACGAACGGAGTCGCGAGATAGACCAGCAGCTGGTAGACGAACCTCACCGTGGGGCCTCCTGGCTCAGGGCAGGCTGCGTATGGTCTCGATGATGTGCGAGCTCGAACGGCCTTCCCGGAAAGCCAGCACGCGCACTTCGCCGCCCGCGGCCAGCACTGCCGGACCGCCCGCGATCTCGTCCGGCCTGTAGTCTCCGCCTTTCACGAGGACATCGGGGAGGACCGCCTCGATCAGGCGCGCCGGCGTCTCTTCCGGGAACGGCACTACCCAGTCCACGGCCGCCAGTCCCGCCAGCACCGCCATCCGATCCTCCACCGGGTTTACCGGCCGACCCTCGCCTTTCAGCCGGCGCACGGACTCGTCCGTGTTGACCGCGACGATCAGTCGGTCGCCGAGGGTCTTCGCCTCCTCCAGGTAGGTGACATGTCCGGCGTGCAGGATATCGAAGCAGCCGTTGGTCATGACGATGCGCTCGCCCCTGCTCCGCGCCTCGGCAGTGAACTCGAGGAGCGCGGACTCGTCGACGAGTCCCCGGCCACCCTTCCCCCGCTGGTGCAGTGCCACCCTGAGTTCGGAGGGAGTCACTCCCGCCACGCCGATCTTGCGCACCACGAGTCCGGCCGCCAGATTCGCGAGCGCCGCCGCGTCGCCCGGCGACTGCCCCGCAGCGAGCGCAGCCCCCAGGGTCGCGATCACCGTATCACCGGCACCGGTGACATCGAAGACTTCCCGGGCTTCGGTGGAGAGGAACCGCGCCTCGCCGTCGCGCTCGACGACCAGCATACCCTTCTCGCTGCGTGTGACCACGAGCGCCCCCAGGTCCAGGTCGTCGATCATGCGTCGGGCTCGCGCGAGCAGATCATCGTCGTCGCGTGGGACCCCTGCGACCGCTTCGAATTCCGCCTGGTTCGGCGTCAGCAGCGCCGCACCCCGGTAGCGATCGAAGTCGCGGCCCTTCGGGTCGACCAGCACCGGCACACCGGCTTCGCGTGCAGCAGCGATCAGGAGGCCGACCTCGTGCAGCGCGCCCTTGGCGTAGTCGGACAGGATGACGAGATCGCTCGCCTCGAGGGCTGCCTCGAACGGTTCGCGGATCGAGACGCTCCCCGCCGGCTGCGACTCTTCCCGATCGAGGCGGATCAACTGCTGACCGCGGGATAAGACCCGCAGCTTCGTGATGGTGGGTGACCCTGCGGAAACGGCGAAGCGGCAGTCGATGCCACGGGCATCGAGCAGGGCTGCCAGACGCGATGCATCCTCGTCCGCGCCGACGACGCCCACCAGGGAGGTCCGCACGCCCAACCCGGACAGGTTGACCGCGACGTTCGCCGCCTCTCCTCGCCGTCGCGGACGTGAACCACCGGCACCGGCGCCTCCGGCGAGATGCGCCCGGTGGAACCGAACCAGTACTGGTCGAGCATCACGTCACCGGCGACCAGCAGGCGCGCGGCGGAGAAGTCAGGTATCTGCAGCGTCAATTGCGCACCGCCGCGTGCTTCCTCGGAAGCACGGGATATTAGCAAACGGAAGGCCCCGCCACATCGCGGCGACGGGGCCTCCCATCAATCGCTGAGCTCGACGCCGGAAGGCGTGGCGATCAGCCGCACTTGGACTCGCCGCAGTTCAGGCAGGTCATGCAACCGTCCATCATCACCGCCGCCGCGACGTTGCATTTCAGGCAGAGCTGCGCGCCTTCCGGGAATTCGTTCTCCGAGAACGCGTCGGTCTGCGCGGCGCGCGCTTCGAACTCGGCGCGCTTCTCGGCGATCAGCTTCTTCTGGTGCTCGTCCGGGCCGATCGGTTGCAGCAGACCGATGGTGCTCAGGTGCTTCTCGACGATATGGCCGAGCTCCGCGATGATCGAGGGCATGAATTTGCCCCCGGGCTGCCAGTAGCCGCCTCTCGGATCGAAGACCGCCTTTAACTCGTCCACGAGAAAGGTCACATCCCCACCCTTGCGGAAGACCGCCGAGATGATCCGGGTCAGGGCGACGATCCACTGATAATGGTCGAGATTCTTCGAGTTGATGAAGATCTCGAAGGGCCGGCGTTGCTCATGGGCCGTGCCTTCGTTCAGCACGATGTCGTTTATCGTGACGTACATCGCGTGATCGGACACCGGCGTCTTCACCTTGTATGTGGATCCGATCAGGACCTCGGGACGCTCGAGCCGCTCGTGCATCCGGATCACCTTGGCGCCGTCGCCCTCTTGCTCGACGTCGACCGCCGGCTTCTTCGCCGCCTTGTCTTCCGGCTTCTTCACCGAATAACCGACGATCTTCTTTTCTATCTTCGTTGCAGTCATCACTGTTCCCTCGGACCGCCGTGGCGGCGGCTCAATCATGATTCCCTCTGATATCGCTTCCGGGTCCGTCCGCGCTCAGAACTTCCCGTAATACCCTTCCTTGAGGGCATCGAAGAGATTCGCGGCGGTGTGGATTTCGCCGTCGTACTCGATCTCCTCGTCGCCTTTCAGCTCCACCGTACTGCCATCCTCGAGCTCGAACACGTAGGTGGTGTTCTTCAGATCCTGCTCCTTGACCAGCACGCCCTGGAAAGCTTCCGGATTGAAACGGAACGTCGTACAACCTTTCAGTCCCTGTTCGTAGGCATACAGATAGATGTCCTTGAAATCCTCGTAGGGATAATCCGTGGGCACGTTCGCCGTCTTCGAGATGGAGGAATCCACCCATTTCTGTGCGGCCGCCTGGATGTCGACGTGTTGTTTCGGTGAGATGTCGTCGGCCGTGATGAAGTAGTCCGGCAACTTCTCGTCCGCGGCGTCGGAATGAGGCATGGCGCGCGGATTGACCATCTCCCGGTACGCCAGCAACTCGAAGGAGAACACGTCCACCTTCTCCTTGGACTTGCGCCCTTCGCGGATCACGTTCCGGAAATAGTGATGGGCGAAGCTCGGCTCGATGCCGTTGCTGGCGTTGTTCGCCAGCGAGAGCGAGATCGTGCCGGTCGGTGCGATGGAACTGTGGTGGGTGAACCGGGCGCCCGTGCTTTCCAGTTCCCGGACCAGCTCCGGCGCTTGTGCCGCTATCCTCTGCATGTAGCGGCTGTAGCGCGCATGCAGCACCCGGCCCGGGAGCCGGTCGCCCACCCGGTAACCGTCCGCCGCCATCTCCGGCCGCTTGCGGATCATCTCCGCGGTCACCTCGAACTCCTCCTCCATGATCGGTGCGGGACCTTTTTCGCGCGCCAGTTCGAGACCCGTTTCCCAACCGGCGACGGCGAGAGTCCGCGCGACCTTCTCCGTGAACGCGACCGAGTCCGACTCACCGTAGCGCATGCCGAGCATGGTGATCGTCGAGCCGAGGCCGAGGAAACCCATGCCGTGCCGGCGCTTGCGCAGGATCTCGTTACGCTGCTCACCGAGCGGCAGGCCGTTCACTTCGACCACGTTATCGAGCATGCGGGTGAACACCTTGACCACGTCGGAAAACTCGTCCCAGTCGAACCGGGCCTCGCCGGTGAACGGCGCAGCGACGAATTTGGTCAGATTCACAGAGCCCAGGAGGCAGGAGCCGTACGGAGGCAGCGGCTGTTCCCCGCAGGGGTTGGTGGCACGGATATTCTCGGACCACCAGTTATTGTTCATCTCGTTCACCCGGTCGATGAGCACGAAGCCCGGCTCGGCGAAATCGTAGGTGGACGCCATGATCATGTCCCAGAGACGCCGGGCCGGGACGGTGCGATAGATACGGCATGCGACCAGACCGTCATCGTTACGCGCGTAGTCGCCGCCGCCGGGCCATTCGCGCCAGATGAACTGATCCTCGTCGTCGAGCGCCGCTGCGTCCTGCTCCGCCTCGCGCACGGAGATCGGGAACGCGAGCTTCCAGTCCTGGTCGCTCTTGACCGCCTGCATGAACTCGTCGGTGATCAGCAGCGACAGGTTGAACTGGCGCAGACGCCCGTTTTCGCGTTTCGCGCGGACGAAATCCATGACGTCAGGATGACCGACATCGAAGGTGCCCATCTGGGCCCCGCGGCGACCGCCTGCCGACGAGACGGTGAAGCACATCTTGTCGTAGATATCCATGAAGGAGAGCGGCCCGGACGTGTAGGCCCCCGCGCCCGTCACGTAAGCCCCTTTCGGACGCAGCGTCGAGAACTCGTAGCCGATACCGCAGCCGGCCTTCAGTGTCAGCCCGGCCTCGTGCACCTTGTTCAGTATGTCGTCCATGGAATCGGTGATCGTCCCGGACACCGTGCAATTGATGGTGGATGTGGCCGGCTTGTGATCCTGCGCGCCCGCATTCGACATGATGCGGCCCGCGGGAATGGCGCCACTGCGCAGCGCCCAGAGGAATCGCTCGAACCAGTGCTCGCGGCGGTCGGCCGGCTCGACGTCGGCCAGGGCCCTGGCCACTCGCTTGTAAGTATCGTCGATGGAGGCGTCGATCTCCGAGCCGTTCTTGGCTTTCAGCCGGTATTTGGAATCCCAGATATCGCGAGAGGCATCTTGAAATGCGATCTCCGAAATTGCGGTCGGTACAACCATCGCTGCCGGTTTCATTGTGCGAGAACCCCCAAAGCGGCGCCGTCGGCATCCGGCCGGGACGGCGGAAACTATCCTGTCGAATGCGGCGGCCAGATCACCGCATAAGAACCCCCTGGCGCTCGGCACGAACCGACCGAACACCTGCCATCGAGCAAGGCTTTTGCTTTTGCGAGGCACAAGATGTTGTGCCCGCGAGTAGATAGAGTATGACCGCAGAGCCCCTCTGTCAAGGGGACGTCCATATGTTTTTGGAAGCTATAACGATATAAAAAACATGTAGTTACAAAATATTCTGCAAATAGAGCTTGAAAAATAATTTCTTTTCCGGCGAACGCGCTGTCATATGGATGACACAATATCTTGTGGCGGCCCGGAATGCCCCGCCGGACGCAGGAAAAGCGCGGCAAACACCATCAGGCGGGCCTCCGGGACCCTTGAAATCCGTTTTGCCGGACCGCATCTCGCAACCATGACAGAGGAGCGCCATCCGGCGTTCAGCGACTAGCGAGGAGGTCAGACTATGAGCCTTGTAACTTACGAACCCTGGAGCCTGGTCAATCGGCTTCACCGTGATCTCGACAATCTGATGGCCGGCCGGCTGCCCGCGGACTCGGAGAGTTCCTCCGCCGTGGCGGACTGGGTGCCCGCCGTCGACATCAGCGAGGAAGAGGATCGCTTCGTGCTCACCGCCGACGTCCCGGGCGTGGACCCGAAGGATATCGAAGTCAGCATGGAGAACGGGGTACTCACCCTGAGCGGCAAACGCGAGTTTGCGGACCGCGACGAGAAGAATGGCTATCGCCGCATCGAGCGTGTCAGCGGGACCTTCTTCCGCCGCTTCACGCTGCCCGAGACCGCCGACGCCGAAGGCATTACGGCTCGCAGCTCTCACGGCGTGCTCGAGATCAGTATCCCGAAACAGCCGAAGGTCATGCCGCGGCGGATCGACGTCAGCGTCGAATGACCACGAGCCAGTCCGGCGACGGCGGTGCGCAGCGCCGTCGCCGGCGGCCGCTGACGGCGGAGGCCGGAACCAATCGGCCTCCGCCGTTGTCTTTGCTGGACGGAAAGTGGCTGAACCATTCATGATGCACGTGGACAAGAATCTCGGCAGGGACGCTCCCGGTGATACCGGCCGGCCAACTTCCGCGGCAATACATCATTCGCACAGAGGAAAACTCGGCATGATACGACGCACATTCCTGGCAACCCTGATCCTCGCGACCGGTCTCGCCGGTATCGGCCATGCGGCGTTGCCCGCTTTCGTGGACGGTGACGACGTTCCCAGCCTCGCGCCGCTGGTCAAGCGCATCTCGCCTGCAGTTGTCAATATCCGGGTCAGTGCCACCGTCGAGATGCGCAGCCCCTTCCACGACGATCCTTTTCGACGGTTCTTCGGCCTGCCGGAGCAGGGGCCGCGCGAGCGCCAGATGCAGAGTGCCGGCTCCGGCGTCATCGTGGACGCCGATGAGGGCTACATCATCACCAATCATCATGTCGTCGACGGCGCCGACGAGATCGAGATCACGCTGTTCAATGACCGGACGCTGGAAGCCGAGGTGATCGGATCCGATCCGGGCACGGATATCGCGATACTGAAGGTCGCCGAAGACGGCCTCGTGGAATTGCCCATCGGCGACTCGGACGACCTGGAAGTCGGCGATTTCGTGATCGCGATCGGCAACCCATTCGGCCTGCAGCACACGGTGACATCCGGCATCGTCAGCGCTCTCGGCCGCTTCGGCCTGAATCCCGACGGCTACGAGGATTTCATCCAGACGGATGCCTCGATCAACCCGGGCAACTCCGGTGGCGCGCTGGTAAACCTGCGCGGTGAGCTGGTGGGCATCAACTCGGCCATCATTTCGCGCTCCGGCGGCAACGTCGGCATCGGATTCGCCGTCCCGTCCAACATGGCCAATGCGATCATGCGCCAGATCCTGGAATTCGGCGAAGTACGCCGCGGCCTGCTCGGCGTACAGATCAGCACCGTGGACGAAGACACCGCCGAGGCCCTCGGCCTCGACGACGTGCGGGGCGCACTCGTACAGTCGGTGAACCCTGGTTCGGCAGCCGAGAAAGCCGGTATCGAGGTCGACGACATCATCATCGAGGCGAACGGCGAGAAGATCGCGAGCGGAACGGAACTCCGCAATACGATCGGGCTGCTGCGGGCCGGCGAGGAAGTCGACATCGAGCTGCTGCGTGACGGCAAGCGCCGGAACATTACGGCGACACTCGACGATCGCGGCGCGATGATGAGCAGCGCCGGTGCCGATCTGCATCCCGGACTCGACGGGGCGGAGTTCGGCCCCGCCAGCGGTCCCGGCAGTAACGGCGTCGAAGTCGTCGCCGTTGAAGCCGGCAGTGCGGCCGCCCAGCGGGGTCTGAGACCCGGCGATGTCATAACGGAGGTCAACCGGACGCCGGTCAGCAATATGACCGAGATGCGGGAGGCCATCGGCGACAACCGCATCCTGTTTCTGAAGATCGTACGAGGCGATCGCACGCTGCTTCTGCAGATTCGCTGATTGCAGCGTGAATGCATCGAGGGCCGGTACCGCCTGCAAGGCGGCCCGGCCCTTTTCTTTCCTTGCCTGGACGCGAGCACCTGAGTATTTTCTGGGTATGTTACCGCGTATCGCACTGGCAGCCGCCGTCGCCATCGCTTTTCTGCCGAGCATCGCCCCTCAGGCTGAGGCCGGTACCGCCACCGGTGTCGAGGAGCAGCGCCGCCTTTTCCGCGAGGCCTACGGGGAAGCGGAGAAGGGTGACTGGGGCCCCGCCGCCGCTGCCGAAGCCGCGCTCTCCGACTATCCATTGTGGCCGGATCTCCGGGAGGCCTGGCTGCGCGCGAACATACGCAAGATGCCCGCCGAAGATATCGAGGCATTCCTGGAACGCCACGCCGAATTACCGACAGCGGATCGGCTCCGCGGCCGGTGGATCCACGAACTGGCGCGCCGGGGCGATTGGCAGCGCTTTCTGGCGCAATACGACACTCATTACGCGGCGGCCGGCGTAACCAGGCTCGACTGCATGGCGGCTCACGCGCGCCGACTGGCAGACCCGTCCTTCCGGTATGACGATGAGGTCGTGGAGCGGCTATGGCTGGCAGGTCACAGCCAGCCGGACGAGTGCGATCCGGTGTTCGAACGCCTGCGTGCCGAGGGTCTGCTAACGACCGAGCGTTACCGACAGCGCTTCCGGCTGGCCATCGAGGCACGCCAGTTCCGTCTCGCCCGCTACCTCGCACGGGATCTCGATGACGATGCGCGGGCGGAAGCCGCCGGCTGGATCGCGATGCAGGATGACCCGGCGGCCGAACTCGTCCGCATCTTGGCCGGGACCGTGGAGGGCGCCGGGATCGACCGTGTGCTGTGGGGCATACGTGCGCTGGCGCGGCAGGAGCCGGCCTATGCCGCGGACCTCTGGCCGCGCCTCACGGAGCGTCTGGACATCCCGCCTGCGGAGCGTGTCGACGCCGCCGGCTACATCGCGATCCGGTCGGCTCTTCGCCGCGAGCCGACCGCCGCGGTACTGCTGAAGAGCCTGCCCACGGATGCGGTGTCCGTCGACGTTCTGGCCTGGCGCACCCGCAACGCACTGATCCGCAGCGACTGGGCAGACGCGCTTACGGCCATCGGGGCCATGCCCGACGACATGCAGTCGGAGGAAATCTGGCGCTACTGGCGGGCACGAGCGCTCGCGGCGATGGGAGACGAAACGAGCGCCGACGAGATCTATGCGGGCCTCGCCCGTGAACGCAGTTATCACGGTTTCCTGGCGGCAGATGCGCTGGGCCTGCCTTACGCATTCGGAGACGAGCGTATCGCGGTGGACGAGGACGTCGTGCGCGCGCTGGCCGCCGATCCGGCCATCCGTCGGGCGGGCGAACTGTTCCGCGTCGGCCTGGAGAGCCGCGGACGCAGTGAATGGGGGGCCGCCATCGCCGGTTTCGACCCGTCCCGCCTGACGCAGGCCGCGATCCTGGCACATCGCTGGGGCTGGCACTCCCGCGCCATCGCAGCGGCCGCCCGGGCAGGTTATTACGACGACCTGCAACTGCGTTATCCGCTGCCGTGGAAGGAGTCTTTCGAGGCGCATGCGGCGGACGCGGACATCCGCGAGGCGTGGGCTCTCGGCATCGCGCGCAGCGAGAGTCTCTTCATGGCGGATGTTCGTTCCCGGGCGGGAGCGATCGGCGTCATGCAGTTGATGCCCGACACCGGCCGCTCGACCGCGCGGACCGAGAACCTGCCCTGGCAGGGGTATGCGACGCTGATCGACCCGGCCGCGAACATCCAGCTCGGCACGCGCTACCTCGCCCAGGTCTACCATCGCTTCTCGGCCAACCCGGTGCTGGCGACGGCTGCCTACAATGCAGGACCCCATCGGGTCGAGCGCTGGCTGCCCGAGTCTGCGGGACTGCCCGCAGACATCTGGATCGAGACGATCCCCTTCTTCGAGACCCGGGCCTATGTGAAGCGGGTGCTGACCGCCGACACCATTTTCAGCTGGCGACTGACGGGCCGGGAAACGAGGCTCTCGGCCCTGCATCTGCCGATACCGGCCACCAGCGAACGTGTCGCGATGTCGGCCGCCGGCGAACCGGCACGATGACTCACCGCATCTGCGTGCTCGGCGGTACCGGGTTCGTCGGCACCGAACTCGTGGAGCGGCTTGCCGCTGATCAGCATCGCGTCGTCGTGCCGACGCGAAACGTGGAGAACGGGCGCCATCTGAAGGTCCTGCCGACCGTCACCGTGGTTGCTGCCGACATCCACGACGTGGACGCACTCGAGCGACTGTTCCGCGGCCAGGACACGGTGATCAACCTGGTCGGCATACTCAACGAGTCGGGACACAGCGGCCGGGGTTTCAACGAAGCGCACCGCGAACTCACCCGCAAAGTCGTCGCGGCTTGCCGGGCGGTGGGCGTCGGCCGGCTCCTGCAGATGAGCGCGCTGAAGGCGAACCCGGCCGGCCCCAGCCACTATCTGCGGACCAAGGGCGAGGCGGAGGCGATCATCGAGAGCGACGGCGGTGACAAGCTCGCATGGACCATATTCCAGCCGTCGGTCATCTTCGGCCCGGACGACGGCTTCGTGAACCGCTTCGCGGGACTGCTGAGATTCCTGCCATTCCTCCCTCTGGCCATGCCGGACGCCCGCTTCGGCCCGGTGTCGGTCGACGACGTCGCCGAGGTCTTCACGCTCTCCCTGGACGACCCCGGGACCGCGTCCCGACGTTTCGAACTGTGCGGACCGAAGGTCTATACGCTGCGCGAAATCGTCGATCTCATCTGCCAGACCATGGACATACGCCGATGGATCATCGGCCTGCCCGAATGGGCGTCCCGCCTGCAGGCGCGGATCTTCGAATACGTGCCGGGGAAGCCCCTGTCCTGGGACAACTATCTGTCGCTCACCGTACCGAGCGTGTGCGACAGCGACGGCTTCGCGCATTTCGGCATCCGGCCCCGCTCGCTGGAATCGGCCATGACCCTCTACGTCGGCAAGGCGGGCCGAAATGCCCGCTATTCCCGCTACCGGCGCGAAGCCGGACGCCTGGCTCAGAGATAATCGGCCAGGCGTTGCCTGCGCTCTTCCGGCGGGATCGTCGCCAGCGCCTCCGCGCGCTCGTAGAAGCAGGGCAAGGCGCCCCCGCACGCGTCCAGCAGGCCGAGCAGCTGGGGAACCAGTCCGTGGTAGGCGATCGCCGGAATCAGTTCCGCGTTGTTCGACGGCGGGTTCGGGGGAGCCGCGGGTGAGGCAGCCAGCTCGGCGAACAACCTTTGTTTCTCGCGACGCATGTCCGGCGCCGACAGCCCGCTCGCATACAGGACGGCGAGCCGCTCCCGGAGCGCCATGACCGCCTCGCGCCACGCCGTCTGCCACTCGGTCCGGCGCGCCAGCTCGTCGAGAGCGGGACCGGCCTCCCGCGCCTGCAGCCAGCGCCGCACGCCCTCGCGACCGACGACCGTCGCGAACGACTCGTTGAATTCCGTATCGTCGGGGACGTAGAGGCGCTGATGGGCGAGTTCGTGGAACAGTGTCTGCACGAGCCGCAGTTCGGACCACCCCATCATCGTGTTGAGCACGGGATCACGGAGGCGGCCCAGGGTCGAGTACGCGGCGACGCCGGACACGTAGGTATCGTAACCGTCGGCCGCGAGTGCGGCCGCCTCCGCCTCGGCGTCAGCACGGTCGAAATAGCCCCGGTAGGCCACGCAGCCCGCGACGGGGAAGCACCAGCGCCTGGGTTCGACCGAGAATTCCTTCGCCGCGAACACGCTCCAGACGACGTACTCGCGACCGAGATCCGCATAAGTCCGGTAGCTGCCGTTATCCGGGAGGGCGAGGGCCTCCGCGGCGTACTCCCTGGCGTCACGAACGAGTTCCAGGCGCCGCCTCAGATCAGGGGGCGTGGCCGGGTCGGCGAGAATCTCGGTGATAGGCTCCCGCTTGCGGACGATCTCCAGCTGGCCTCGCGCGGCCTGCAGGTAATAGCATCCGGAAAGGCCGCTGACGGAGAGCAGCAGCAGGGCGATCACCGGGAGTCTGGCGCGTTTGCTGACCATCGACGGCTTCACGTTAGAATGCGGCGATGGAAGTCTACCTCGTCGGGGGCGCGGTTCGGGACCGCCTGCTGGGGCTGCCGGTAACCGAGCGCGACTGGGTCGTCGTGGGCGCGACACCGGCGGAGATGCTCAGCCTCGGGTACCGGCAGGTGGGAAAGGACTTCCCGGTATTCCTCCACCCCGAGACGGGCGAGGAGTACGCCCTCGCCCGCTGCGAACGCAAGTCCGGCCACGGCTATCATGGATTCGATGTCGATACCTCCCCGTCCGTGACGCTGGAAGAGGACCTGCGGCGGCGGGATCTCACCGTGAATGCGATGGCCGAGACCACGGCCGGCCGGATCATCGACCCCTATGGCGGGCGCGAAGACCTGCAGGACCGAGTCCTCCGGCACGTGTCTCCCGCGTTCGCCGAGGATCCGCTGCGGGTCCTGAGAGCCGCCCGCTTTGCAGCCCGTTTCGGCGGGCTCGGCTTCCGACTCGCCGGCGACACGCTCGCACTGATGACCGAATTGTCCACATCGGGCGAACTCGCCTATCTGCAGCCCGAACGCGTATGGCAGGAGACCGCCCGGGCGCTCGCGGGACCGCAGCCGGAGACCTTCTTCCGGATTCTCCACGTCTGCGGCGCGCTGGCCGTGCTCTATCCGGAGGTGGACGCGCTGTTCGGCGTGCCGCAGCCGCCGGAATGGCATCCCGAGATCGATACCGGCGTACACACCCTGATGGTGCTCGAGCAGGCAGCGTATCTGTCACCGGCGCTCACGGTGCGATTCGCGGCGCTGACCCACGACCTGGGCAAGGGGGAGACCCCTGAATCGGAGTGGCCGAGTCACCGGGGCCACGAGCGACGCAGCGTCCGGCTCCTGCTGCGCCTCTGCGATCGGCTGCCCGTGCCGAAAGCATGTCGGGAACTCGGCGTCCTGGTCGCCGAGTACCACGGCCACTGCCACCGCGCACTCGAACTGCGGCCGACGACGATCATGCGCCTGCTCGAAGCGGCGGACGCCTTCCGCCGGCCGGAACGCTTCGAGGAGTTCCTGCTGGCCTGCGAGGCCGACGCCCGGGGCCGGACCGGACTCGAGGACCGGCCCTATCCCCAGGCGGACCACCTGCGGCATGCACTGGAGCTGACCCGGCGCGTGTCCGCCGACAGCCTGCAGCGGGAGGGGCTGACCGGATCGGAGATCGGCCGGGCGCTCCGCGAGGCACGAATCGCGGCACTCAGGGGCGGACTGGCGCGCACGGCCACCTGATCCGTCAGATGACGAACCAGAGGATCACGAGCGAGAGCACGACCCGGTAGAGGGCGAACGGCCACATCCCCATCCGCTCGATGAAGGTGAGGAACAACCGGATTGCGAGCCACGCGGTCACCGCCGAGACCAGCATCGCGCCGGCGAGCATGCCCCAGTCCACACTCTCGGCCGTGCGGCTGAGATTCCAGGTCTCCAGGCCGGTCGCGGCGAGGATGGCCGGAATGGAAAGCAGGAACGAGAATCTGGCCGCCGCGCTGCGGGTGAGCCCGAGCGCCATCGCCGCGGTCATGGTGATACCCGAGCGCGAGGTACCGGGTATCAGAGCCAGGACCTGGGCGCATCCGATCAGGAGTGCGTCCGCAGGACGGAGCGAGTCTTCGTCGCGCCGGTGAGCACCGTAGCGATCGGCCAGCCACAGCAGGATGCCGAAGCCGCCGGTGGTGCCGGCGATCACGAGGGCGGAGCGCAGATTACCCTCGATCCAGTCGTGGCCGAGGAAGCCGACCAGACCGAGCGGCAGCGTGCCGACGATGACCGCCCATGCCAGCCGGGATTCGGCCGAAGCGCCGCGACCCGCGAGCTGGCGAAACCAGCCGGCCGCCATGGCGAGGATATCGTCGCGGAAATAGATCAGGACGGCGGCGAGCGTGCCGAAGTGCACGGCCACGTCGAACGCCAGCCCCTGGTCCTGCCAGCCCGCGAACACGGGCAGGAGCACCAGGTGCCCGGAGCTGGAGATGGGCAGGAATTCGGTCAGGCCCTGCAGGAGGGCCAGCGCGACCGATTGCCACCAGCTCACGAAATCGGGCTCACAGCGCGTGCCGGAGATCGCCGAGGGTGAAGCCCTGCGGCCGCAGATCGCATCCGCGCTTCAGGACCATGAATCGGAATGCCTCGCCCATCTCGCCGGGGAGCGTAAGCGTTTTCACGGCGGCAGACAACGCCAGTCGTTCACGCTCTGCCAGGCGTTCCAGCCCCGCCAGTTCCGCCTCCAGGCCGGCGGCGATCAGGAAGTGGGCCTGGGTCGTATATCCGGCGACGTCGAGCCCGGCGGCGGCCCCGGCACGTGCCAGCGCGGAGAAATCCACCCACGCCGTCAGATCCTGGAGACCGGGCCAGAGCAGCGCATCCTCGTGTGCCCGATGCCTGTAGTGACATCGGAAAGTGCCCATGTCCCGCTCGGCGGCGTAATACTCGCGCTCACCGAATCCGTAATCGGACAACAGCACGAAGCCGGCGCCCAGTGCCGCCGCCACGTCGCGAAACCAGCCCTCCAGGCCGAGCGAGATCTCGGAGACGTAACCGGGCGCGAGCCGCCGGCCGAGCCGACCCTCGATGTCGGTGACGGCCCGGATCAGGGATGCCGGTGCCGGCCGCCAGCCGATCGCAAGCGCCTCCGAGTCGCCGGCTGCCGTCACCACGGCCTGGCTCGCGCCGTCCGCCTCCCGGCGGAATCGCTCCACCGGCAGAGCGTCCACGACTTCGTTCGCCAGGATCACACCCCGCAACGGCTCGCACGGCAGTTCGTCCAGCCAGTGCACCCTGCCCAGCAGGGCGGGATCGCGTTCGGCGAGAAGATCCCGCTGACGCGCCTGCAGATCGCCGCTGACCTCCAGGATGAGATAGCGTTCGGGCAAGGCATCCGCCGCTGCCATCGCACCGAGCAGGTCGGCGGCCATGCGGCCACTGCCTGCGCCCAGTTCCAGCACGGTTCCGCCGCCCAGGGCGTCCAGCATCTCCGTCACCTGGCGCGCCAGCACCCGCGAGAACAACGGACTCACTTCCGGCGCCGTGACGAAGTCCCCGTCGGCACCGAACTTCCGGGCTCCCCCGGAGTAATAGCCGAAACCGGGCTCGTAGAGCACGAACCGCATGTATTCGGCGAAGGACACGACCCCGCCGCACGCGCGGATGTGTCTGCGCAACCGGTCGACGAGGCGCCGCGAATGCTCGAGCGCCGCCGGTTCGGGGGTCGGCAGGCCGTCGCCGTTGTCGTGACGGACTTGCATCAGGGCAGCCGAATCCGTATCACTTGCCCGGCCGGATGACGGCGACGGAGCGGCGGAAGGCAGGCACGATGGGCGGACAAGGCACTCTCGATTCCCGATGGGTACTGATTACCGGCGGCGCGAAGAGAATCGGAGCGCAGATCGCGCGCACACTGCATGCGGCCGGAGCGAATATCGCCGTGCATTATCGCAGTTCCGCGGGGCCGGCCGAAGCACTCGTCGACGAACTGAACGATGGCCGCCCCGGCTCCGCCGCCGCCTTCGACGCCGACCTGCTGGACGATGACGCCCGGGACGGCCTCGTCGAACGGGTCACCCGCCACACCGGTCGCCTCGACGTGCTCGTGAACAACGCCTCCACCTTCTACCCGACACCGATCGGCGAGATCTCGCTCGCGCAGTGGGACGACCTGGTCGGTACCAACCTGAAGGCACCGCTGTTCCTGTCCCAGGCGGCCGCCCCGCACCTGCGGCGGACGGGCGGCGTGATCATCAACCTGGTGGACATCCATGCGCGCCGGCCGCTGCGCGATCATCCCGTCTACGGACCCGCGAAGGCAGGGCTGGCGATGCTCACGCGCTCTCTGGCCAAGGACCTCGGCCCGGACATCCGCGTGAACGGCGTCTCACCGGGCGCCATCCTGTGGCCGGAGGACGACGACCTGACCGAGGCCGCCAAGGACAACATCGTCGGGCAGACGGCCCTGAAGCGCACGGGCTCGCCGGCGGATATCGCCGGCTGTGTACTCTATCTGGTGCGGGATGGGACCTACGTCACCGGTCAGATCATCGCCGTCGATGGAGGACGGAGCCTCGGCTGGTAGGCCGGCTCACAGCACGCCGTTCAGACTCCGATAGGGTGCGGCCCGATCCATGGGCCGGATGACCCGTTCCGTGGCGGCGGGTTTCTGGCGACCCGTAGCGGCCGGGCACGCACCGGTCTCGAGCAGGCCCAGTGCCGTCGTCAGTGACGGATCGTCGTCGGCGCCCACGGCGTAATCCAGATCGTCCGGCGCCGGACAATCGACCGGCAATCCCTGGAAATAACGGCCCTCGTCCAGGGAATTCAACGTCTCGAAAGCAACCGGCCGCAGTATGAAATCGCAGTCCTGGAGCACTTCTCCGGTCTGCCCCACCGGCTTGCCGAAGGTGCGCTCCCCCACGATGAACACATCGGCCCAGGGGAACATGCTGTTGATCACGAGTTCGCTGGCCGAGATGGTGCCCTCGCTCGCGATGACGATGAGCCTGGACAGACTGGGTGACGCGGCCAGGCGCTCGAAGCGCTCGGTACGATTCCGATCCGTGTTCCGAGAATTGTAGAGCGTCCGGGAGAAGACCTCCGTGTCGGCGATTGAACCGCCGAGGTAGTCGCCCAGGAGCTCGGCGATGTACACGAGTCCGCCGCTGTTGTAGCGCAGGTCCAGCACGATGTCGTTGACGTTGCGTCGACTGAACTCCGTAAAGGCCTCGGCCAGGGGGCCGTCGGGTCCCTCCGCCGTGGTGATGAACTGGGCGAACTCCAGATAACCCACCGGACCGCCCGCCGTCTCCAGCACGCGCCACTGCGGCACCGGATCGATGGTGACGATCTCCTTGGTGACGACGGTTTCGAACTCGGAGCCGTCCAGCCGCTCGATGCGGAAGCGGACCGTGTCCGGGGTGAACAGCTCACCCAGCTCGCCGGCTTCCTCGATCTCCCGGATGGTCCGCCCATCCACCTCGCGCAGGTATTGGCCGCGAGCGAATCCCGCCCGTTCCGCCGGACTGCCGGTAAACACGCGGACGAACCGGATCGCATCGGTCCGCCCGTCGCCGTCGGTGTCGAGGAAGCGGTTGCTGAAGCCGAATCCCTCGTACTGGCCCTCGCCGTAGAAGACCTCATCCGCCGATGCCGTATCGATGTAGCTGAACCGGTCCAGTGGCTGCCCGGCGGTCAGGAATGCCAGCAGGTCCTCGGGCGTCTCGTACTCGGCGATGTCGACGGTTTCCGGCAGATCCTCCAGCCAGAAATAGACGTCCCGCATCCTATCCAGCACGAACTGCTTCTGCGCGGTCACGCTGCAGTCCGTGGCACCGCCGCCCGGAACCGTCACGGTGCCTCCACCGCTGCCGCCGCTGCCGCCGCCGCCGCAGGCGGCGCCCAGCAGTATGATGAACAGGAGTGCCGCCGTTCTCGTCATATTCCTCGTCCGTCGCGCGAATCCGTTATCTGGGACCACTCTGCCGACGAATCTATCCCCTGCGGCGCTGTCAGGCCAGGACGCAGGCCACGCTTCGTCATGGCTCGAGGTCCTCGATCGTCAGCCCGCGGTCCGGCCCGTCGAAATCATCCCAGATGTCCCGGAGGCGCCGCCCGTCGACCGGATGTCGAAGCTCCGGTGCCAGCTCGACGAGAGGCGCCAGCACGAAGTCGTACTTGACGACGTCCTCCCGTGGCAGCCTGAGACCCCGTTCGTCCCGCACGAGATCATCGTAGAGGAGCAGGTCGAGGTCGAGCGTCCTCGGCGCGAATCGTTCCCCGCTGCGGTCGCGGCCGGCGAGCGAGTGGATTTCCTCCAGTTCTGCAGCGACCTCGGTGGGCGGCAGGTCGGTGTCGAACGTGGCCACGAGATTCAGGAAGTCGTCGCCGGCAAAACCCACCGGCGGATTGCGGTAGACGGAGGACAATTCCACATCGCCGAAGCGTTTCCGCAGCTCGCGGCAGGCGAGACGCAGATTCTCCCGCGGCCGCACGTTGCTGCCGGCACTGACGTACACCTTCGCCACGTCAGTCCGGTCTGACGCCTCGTTCGATGCACACGCCCACATCCCGCGAGCCCCGGATCGCGCCCGGTTTGTTGACCGTCACGCGGACCCAGGGCACGTCGAATTCGCCGAGCACGATCTCGGCGATACGCTCGGCCATCGTCTCCACGAGCTGGAAATCCGAAGCGCCCACGAAAGCCTGCAACCGCTTGGCCACCTTCTTGTAGTTGAGCGTGTCCTCGATGCTGTCGGTGGCCGCGGCCCGTGCGATATCGGTGGCCATCTCCAGGTCGATGCTCACCGTCTGGCGGATGCGTCGCTCCCAGTCCCAGATGCCGACGACGGTCTCGATGCGGAGGTCGCGCAGGAAGATGATGTCCATGGGCCGCTCCTTCACCCGGCCGCCACTGCCGGGAGGTCCTCCAGCGACCAGCGGGCGCGTGCGAGTATGCGCTGATGATCGTGGGCATCGGCCAGGCGCAATGCGCCTGCCAGGGCGATCATGGCGCCGTTGTCGGTGCAGAATACCGGCCGCGGGTAGTACACCCGGCCCCCGGCGGCGGCGACATTCTCCGCCAGCGACTCGCGCAGCCGGCGGTTCGCGCCAACGCCGCCGGCGACCACCAGCCGTTCGCGCCCCGCCGCTTCGAGGGCCCGGCACGACTTCACCACCAGCGTCTCGACGACGGCGGCCTGGAAAGAGGCGGCAATATCGGCCCGGGCCGCGTCGTCCCAGTCTCCCGACTCCTGCAGCCGCCGCACCTCGACCAGCACGGCCGTCTTCAGGCCCGAGAAACTGAGGTCCAGTCCCGGACGGCGGACGAGCGGCCGCGGGAAGTCGAAGGCCGCGGCGTCGCCTCTCTCGGCCAGCGCCGCGAGCGCCGGCCCGCCGGGATAGCCGAGTTCCAGCAGTTTGGCGGTCTTGTCGAACGCCTCTCCGGCCGCGTCGTCCAGCGTGCTGCCGAGGATCGAGTAGCGCCCGATGCCAGCGACGTCCACCAGCAGGCTGTGGCCTCCCGAGACCAGCAGCGCGACGAACGGAAACTCCGGCGGCTCCGGCTCGAGCAGGGGTGCCAGCAGGTGCCCCTCCATGTGATGGACCGGCACCGCGGGAAGCCCCGTCGCCATCGCATAGCTGGCCGCGAACGTCGCCCCGACCATCAGCGCACCGATCAGTCCGGGTCCGGCCGTGTAGGCCACCCCGTCCAGATCGGCGGCAGCGAGGCCCGCGTCCGCCATCACCTCTTCCACCAGGGGCGTCAGGCGACGGGCGTGATCACGGGACGCCAGTTCCGGCACCACGCCACCGTAGCGCGCATGAAGGTCCGCCTGGGAGTGGAGCCGGTGCGACAGCAGGCCGGCCTCGGTGTCGTACACCGCCACCCCCGTTTCATCGCAGCTCGTTTCGATACCCAGAACCAGCATAGCGGCGGGATAATACCCTACCGAAACCCCAAAAGGCTTTTGCATTCATTCGGGAGCGCGCGTAAAATCGGCGGTCTTTGTCCGCGGCTGCGGAATTGTCCAGCCCGGATTCGTCCAACCTGCCAGCGCAGCGGGCCGCCCAGTCGGCCTTGAACTGCCGCACAACCTGTTTGTCGGAAAATATATGCCGAGCGTAAAAGTCAGAGAGAACGAGTATTTCGACGCCGCACTGCGGCGATTCAAGCGTGCCTGCGAGAAAGCGGGCGTGCTCACCGAGCTGCGTCGCCGGGAGTTCTACGAGAAGCCCACCCAGGAACGCAAGCGCAAGAAGGCAGCCGCGGTCAAGCGGCACATGAAGCGCCTCTCCCGCGACCAGAACCGCCGCAAGCGGCTCTACTGAAGCCGCCGCTCCCGCCATGGAGCTCAAGGACCGCATCACCGCAGACATGAAGACGGCGATGAGGGCGGGCGAGAAGGACCGTCTTGGCGTCATCCGCATGCTGCTGGCGGCCATCAAACAACGGGAAGTGGACGAGCGGAAGGAACTGACCGACGCCGACGTCCTGGCGGTCCTCGAGAAGATGGTGAAACAGCGTCGGGAATCCGTCGCCCAGTACGAGTCCGGCGGGCGGCAGGATCTCGCGGACAAGGAAACCACAGAGATCGCCGTACTCTCGACGTACCTCCCCGAGCCCCTGTCGGATGCCGAGATCGAGGCGCTGATCGATGCGGCACTCGCCGAGACCGGTGCGGAGTCGCTCCGCGACATGGGCAAGGTCATGGGTCTGGTCAAGTCGCGGGCCCGGGGCCGCGCGGACATGGGCGCAGTGAGCGCTCGCGTGAAGTCGAAGCTGGCCGGCTGAGACTCGCCCCCACGCGGCGTTCGCGTCAGCACCTCGGCCCGGCTATGCTCTGGCGAACGCGCCGGCAGCTGCCGGTGGAGGCGAAATGAGCGGCCGCATCCCCCAGGAATTCATCGACGACCTCATCGCCCGCGTGGACATCGCGGAGGTGCTCGGCACGCGCCTCCAGCTCCGTAAGGCCGGGCGGGAATACAAGGCGCTGTGCCCTTTCCACGGCGAGAAGACCCCGTCTTTCACCGTCAGCCCGGACAAGGGGTTCTACCACTGTTTCGGCTGCGGCGCGCACGGCACCGCCGTCGGTTTCCTCATGGAACACGATCATCTCAGCTTCGTCGAGGCCGTCGAGGAGATCGCCGGCATGGTGGGCATCGAGGTCCCCAGAGAGGCGGACTCGCGGCCGACCCGCAAACTCGATGCGTTGCTCGCGCTGACCTCGCGCGTCGAACAGTACTACGTGGATCAGCTCCGGGACAGCGACGAGGCAGTCGCCTACCTGAAACAGCGCGGTATCGACGGCGCCACCGCCAGAGCCTATCGGATCGGCTACGTGCCGGCGGGATGGGACCATGTCCTGAAACGCTTCGGCACCGACGACGAATCGATCGAACGTCTGCACGCCACCGGCCTGGTCATCCGCCGCGACGACGGCGGCTACCACGACCGTTTCCGCCACCGCGTCATGTTCCCGATCCGGGATGCCAGAGGCCGGACGATCGGTTTCGGCGGCCGGGTCCTCGGCGACGAGGAGCCGAAGTACCTGAACTCTCCGGAGACCGTGCTCTTCCACAAGGGACGCGAGCTCTATGGTCTGTACGAGGCGAAGAAACGCCTGCGGGACATCCGGCGGCTGGTCGTCGTCGAGGGTTACATGGACGTCGTCGCACTCGCCCGCCATGGCGTCGGTTACGCGGTCGCCACACTCGGCACGGCGACGACCGCCGACCATCTGGCCCGCGTGTTCAGACTCACCGATACGGTCTGCTTCTGTTTCGACGGAGACCGGGCGGGACGGGCAGCCGCGTGGCGCGCACTGGAAAATGCCCTGCCCCAGGTCAGGGAGGGGCGGGAGATCCGGTTCGCCTTCCTGCCGGAGGGCGAGGACCCGGACTCACTCGTGTCGACCCAGGGGGCGACCGCCTTCGAGGCGGTACTCGATGCCGGCCGCCCACTGTCGGACTTCCTGGTCGAGGAACTCGCCTCCCGGGTCGACCTGGAATCCGTGGACGGTCGCGCACGACTCGCGGAACTCGCCCGCCCGCTCGTCGCCCGCATCCCGCTCGGCATCTACCGGGAGCTGCTGCTGGAGCGCCTCGGCGAAGCGGTCGGCATGGCGGGCAGCCGCCTCGCGGGCATGATGGAAAGCCCCGCCGAGCAACCGCGCGAATCCCGCCGCCCGGCACGCCCGCGGGTGCAGACGGGCCGCCCGACGCTGGTCCGCCACGCCATCACGCTGCTGCTGCACCACCCCGCGAGCGCCGCGACGGTCGACGTCGAGCGGCTGGCCGGGCTGACCCGACCCGGTGCCGACCTCCTCGTGGAACTCCTTGAAACGCTGCAGGCCGAACCTCATATGAATACGGCGGGCATCCTCGAGCGGTGGCGGCACCGGCGTCATGGCGAACACCTGGCCGCCCTGGCCGCGAGCGAGATGCCGGGTACCGACGATTTCGATGCCGCGGCGGAACTGGCCGGATGCATCCGCCAACTGGCACAGGCGGCGCGGCACGATCGTGTCGAATTCCTGCGCCAGAAGGGGCGCGACGGGGCGCTGTCCGCCGAAGAAAGGGAGGAGTTGCGGCAGTTGCTCTCGCGCCCCTCGCCGAGATCAGGAAATGCTGGAAATATTGAAGAAAATTCAGTATAGTTAACCGTTTGCCCACCCCACCTACAGAGGTTCTGTTTGTGAGCGAAAAACGCAACAGCGCGTCCGCGATCCCGAACGATAAGCAGTCTCAGCTGAAGCTGCTGATCGCACGGGGCAAGGAACAGGGTTATCTGACCTACGCCGAGGTGAACGATCACCTCCCGAACGATATCGTCGATCCGGAACAGATCGAGGATATCGTCAACATGATCAATGACATGGGCATCACGGTGTACGAGAAGGCGCCGGATGCCGAGTCGCTGCTGCTGTCCGATGCTGCGGTATCGAACGACGACGACGATACCGAGGAGGCGGCCGACGCTCTTGCCTCCGTGGACAGCGAGTTCGGACGCACGACCGACCCGGTGCGCATGTACATGCGCGAGATGGGCACGGTCGAACTGCTGACGCGGGAAGGAGAGATCCAGATCGCCAAGCGTATCGAGGAGGGTCTCGATCAGGTGAAGGCTTCCCTCGCCCTGTTCCCGCCCAGCGTGCAGTTCATCCTCGATGTGTTCGCGGCCGTCCAGGATGGCAATGCCCGCATGCAGGATCTCGTGGTCGGCTTCATCGACCCGAACGAACCCGACGAGATCCCGACCCCTGGCAATCGCAGCGACGACGACGAGGATCCCAACGCACCTCCGGAGCCCGAAGAAGTGGCGAAGCGGATCAGGAAGCTCGCCAAGCTGCATCTCAAGGTTCTGACGGCACTGGAAAAACATGGTGGTGCCGACAAGAAGACCAGGAAGGCGCGGGACGACCTGACGGCGGAACTGATGGAGCTGAAGCTGTCTCCCAAGCTCTTCGACTCCATGGTGACCATCCTGCGTGACACGGTCCAGACCATCCGCTCCCAGGAGCGGGCCGTTATGCAGATCTGCGTGAGGCAGGCCGGCATGCCGCGCAAGGATTTCATCGCCAGCTTCCCGAAGAACGAGACCAACCTGAAGTGGGTCGAGAAGCACATCCGGGCCAAGCGCAAGCACTCGTCCACGCTCTCCAGGCTGAAGGAAGACATCCTGCGCGCCCAGCGCAAGCTCGTGCAGGTCGAGGAGGAAACGGGCCTCACGATCGCGGAGATCAAGGATATCAACCGCGCCATGTCCATCGGCGAGGCGAAGGCCCGCCGTGCCAAGAAGGAGATGGTCGAGGCCAACCTGCGGCTGGTGATCTCGATCGCCAAGAAGTATACGAATCGCGGCCTGCAGTTCCTGGACCTGATCCAGGAGGGCAACATCGGTCTCATGAAGGCTGTGGACAAGTTCGAATACCGGCGCGGCTACAAGTTCTCGACGTATGCCACCTGGTGGATCCGGCAGGCGATCACCCGTTCGATCGCCGACCAGGCCCGCACCATCCGCATACCGGTGCACATGATCGAGACGATCAACAAGCTGAACCGCATCTCGCGGCAGATGCTGCAGGAGATGGGCCGTGAGCCGACGCCCGACGAACTGGCCGAGCGCATGGAGATGCCCGAGGACAAGGTCCGCAAGGTCCTGAAGATCGCCAAGGAGCCGATCTCGATGGAGACGCCCATCGGTGACGACGAGGACTCTCATCTCGGCGATTTCATCGAGGACGCCTCGGTGGAATCCCCGATCGACTCTGCCACCTCGGAAGGGCTGAAAGAGACGACCCACGGCGTCCTCGCCGGCCTGACGCCCCGCGAGGCGAAGGTGTTGCGCATGCGCTTCGGCATCGACATGAACACCGACCACACGCTCGAGGAGGTCGGCAAGCAGTTCGACGTCACCCGGGAGCGTATCCGCCAGATAGAGGCGAAGGCGTTGCGGAAGCTCCGCCACCCGAGCCGCTCGGACCAGCTCAGGAGTTTCCTGATCGAGGACTGATCGCGGATCGCGGCCAAGAGACGAAGGGCGGGTCCCGGACGGGGCCCGCCCTTTTTCGTGGCCGGCTCAGTCCCGGTAACGGAACCCGGCCACCAGAGGCAGATGATCGGAACCCACGTCCGGCCCGGTCACGACCCTGACCGGCTCGAGATCGCCGCCGTACAGGCAATGATCGATGGGTATCCAGACCGGCACCGGGCCGACCGGGAACGTCGCCGGATAACCCTGGCCCGCTGCCGCGTTCGCCAGCCCGGATCGCGCCCTGAACTCCCGGAAGCCGGCCGAGAATGGCGTGTCGTTGAAATCGCCGCAGACCAGGGTGCTTCCCGCCTCCCCCGCGGCCAGTGCCGCCACCGCCCGAAGCTGGGCATCGCGTTCGGCGACATGGCGAGCCGAGACGGGCGAGCGCGGATGGACGCCGAAGAATCGCAGCCGCCCGCGCGGCAGCTCGATGGCCGCATCGATCACCGGCGTGTCGACCTCGCCGGGATAGATGACCCGCCCGGCCACGATCGGGTGGCGACTGAGGAGCGCGATGCCCCAGGCCCCCTCGCGGACCTCCTCGATCCGATGCGGATACCGGTCCGCGAGGCCGGCCAGGCTGGCCGCGGCGGACGGCGTATATTCGGACAGCACGACCAGATCGGCCCCGGTCCGCCGCAACCATGCCGCCGCAACACCGGCGTCGGTATTGCGGCGGGAGACGTTCAGCGCCACGACCGTCAGCTCCGCTGCAGACGCCTCCGCCGTCGCCAGACGCGGCAGGTATTCTCTGGCCTGGAAGATGCTTACCGCGAGGACGACGGCCAGCAGGATCGCCGCTCCCCGCTCGCGCAGCGCGACAGCGATCAGGCAGGCGGTAAGGGCCAGACAGGCGATCTGCAGCGGGAAGTGCGCGGGCAGGCCGAGCATCCACCACAGCGGTTCCGCCAGGGGGAGGAGGAGACAGAGCATGCCGCCCACCGCGGCCAGTCGGACGAGCCTGCGCCACATGGAGGCCTCAGTGGACCGGCGGTCCGCCATCCGGCGCTGCACCGTCGCTGATCAGGTCGTCGAAGGTTCGGATCAGGAACAGGAGTTCCTCCGTATCCTGCGGACACTCGCGCAGACACTCGTCGGCATAGGGGTGGATGGCGCTGGCCTGCGGCATGCCGTGGCCGCCGGCGGCAAGGATGCGCCGCATCCTCGGCAGAAACAACCATTGCAGCCACTGGTGAAAACGCAGCGTATCGAAGCAGAATGGCTGGGGGCTTCCGAGCCGGGACGGAGCGGGACGCTCACTCTCCCACAGATCGATCCGTCGCATCTCCCGCTCTATGCGGCCGACGACATCGGCGATTGCGTCCTGAATCGCGTCCATGGGCCGATTGTGGCATATCCGAGCCGGCGTAATCCCACGCCGGGCCTTGAACGACCATAATAACGACCATAATGACGAGCGCGGACGTGCTGGCTATACTGGCGCCCGCGCGGGCCCTTAGCTCAGTTGGTTAGAGCAGCGGACTCATAATCCGTAGGTCCCAGGTTCAAGTCCTGGAGGGCCCACCATCTCACCGCCGCGAATCCGGCGCGACACTCATCGGTCCGGCAAGTCCGGGTCGTCCATTCGGCGCCGCCGGCTCAGGCGCTCAGATCGGCGATCCGCAGGGTCTCCGAGGCGAACTCACAGTCCATGCTCCAGCGGCCGCCGTCACGATAGGCCCTGAGATAGGTCATGCCGTCGGCAGGCGCCGGATAACGGGTGGTGACCTCGCACACATAGTCGTAGTCGTCCGGGTCTATCGAGCCGGGGCTACTCGTCTGTTCGCTGGCCATCGACAAGCCGTTGCCCGCCACGATGGAGAAGTAGAATGTCTCGTCGACCAGATGGCGATACCGGGAACCGTTTGCAAACGGGTACGGTGCAAACGCGGCCGCGGTGTGGACCGAGTGGATCACCACACTCTCGTCACTGGCGCGTTCACGGACCTCGATGCGGGCATGGCTGGCCAAGTGCTCGTCGCCGGAAAGGAACACGAGGTTTCTCGCTTGCGCATCGACGATGGTCTTCAGCATGGTCAGCAGCGACAGCGGATAGCCGTCCCAACCGTCGGAATTCAGCGCAGCCGCAACCGAGCCCCATTGAGCCGCCTGGCGGTGTCGTGGCAGGAGCATGGATGGCGTCACGACGAAGCGCGGGCGCTGGTCGCCGCCGTTCGTGGTCCCGGCCAGCCATTGGGTGAAGGCATCGAAGTCCGCATCGTCGGACCACAGTCGACACCGATCCACCTCCGAGACGTTTCGCTGCTGGCGCCCGCTGCGGATATCCAGCTGGAAGAAGTCGAAGTCATCCGCCTTGAACTCATAGGGCAGGGTCTCGTCGAGGCCCCGCTGGTACTTCCTGTAGGCGTCGACACCCACTGTGCCCAGCTCCACGTTCTTCGTGTCACCGGCGACCGGTTCCCAGTTATCGTCGAGTTCGTGATCGTCCAGCAGCATGTAGGACGGGATCCGACGCAGCACGCTCCGGACATAGGGGAAACGGAGCAGGTCCTCATAAGGGATGCGGAAGCGGCCATCCCGAACGCTGGGATCGGACAGGCCGGCGGAGGCGTCCGCGTAGACCTGGTCGCCGGCGAAGATTCCGAAGCGTGGCACGATCCCGGCTGCCGGTGCCTCAGTCTCTGCCGAACTCACGCGTTCCATCGTGAGGCGATAGGAGTCGTAGGCCAGTGGCGAGTCGAGCAAGCTGGCCGGATACTGGCAACTCGCGAGCAGGAACCGGCACTCGTCAGACGGCGCCGCCTCCGGATCGGGGATCACGCCATCCATCAGTTGGAAATTCTCGTCCTGCAACCTGTCGACGGCAGCTTCCGCCACCGCCACGGGCGGCAGCCCGTCGGCCGCCTCCTCGGCTGTCTCGTCGGCCGTCTCGCCGTCCCGCAGCAGGACGATCGGCGGCCGATCGGTCTCATCCGCAGCCACGGGCGCCGGGTGTTCGCCCCGCGCTCTTTGTGCCGCGGCGTGAGCCCTCAACACACGCGTGGCGGCCGACATTGTGGCTTTGAAGAAATCGACGGGCAGCGCCAGGCCATCATCGACCAGGCACGGGACGTCCGGCTCCGCCGACGATGCCATGCTCTTGTCCTTCCCCATCCTGCCGAGCGCGGCCTCGACCTCGGGATCCAGTTCGCCGCTGAGCGGGACGATCTTCAATGGCAGGGGGGTTGCCAGTCGCCCGTCGAAGTTCGACAACCGGTAATGGCCGTCGTGCCGCTCGTTGAGCGCTTCGGCTTCATTGTAGATGACGAGCACCAGCCAGGCATTGTGTTCGTCCGAATCGGCTGCCACAGGCAGTTCGAGCTTGTACCAACCGGCTCCGCGCACGGGTGTGGTCTTCGTCACATAGGTCGCCTGCAGTCCCGATAGCGACGCATCGGCCGTATCCAGGAAAGAGGTGTCGCGATCCCGCAGAATGTCGGTGCCCTCGATCCACACCCTGAGCAGCAGGACGCCTTCGGGCCGCAGGTGGGTCGGCCGGGTGCCGATACGGATGGTCCTGATTCCGACGGCATCCTGCAGCACTTCCTGCGTCAGGACCGGACCGATCCAGGGACTGTAGGCGACAAGTGGTTCCGGCGTTTCCGCAACAGGCTCCCGGTCGGGCTGCGTCGGCGCCAGGAATCCCTCGATTTCGGCCAGTGTCTTCTGGCGCGGCACGGCACCGATGAGACAATCCTGGTGGCCCGCATCGTCGATGGCCGCGCTGTGGAAAGGCAGACCGGCGTCCTCCTTGAACACCCGCTCCATCCGCCGCAGGGTCGAGAAATCCATGAGCCCGTTCTGCCGGGCGCTCACCATGAGCAGCGGCAGCCCGTCGCCCAGCTTTTCCTTCAGCGCGCTCCGCGCCACCCACAGGTTTCGGCCATGAATATCGGTGATGATGTGAAAGCGGGCGAAATGGATGGTCTGAGACACGGTGTCTATGCTGAGCGGCCCGAAGAAGTCTCGGATGTGCTCGAGCGTCTGCTTCTCCATATGCTCGACGTTGAATGTCCGGCCGTACAGGGCGTCCATGCGGTGACGGATCTGCGTCCAGGGCGTTCGCTTCCAGGGCAGGATGGGATTCTCCAGGCGGAATTCGCGCTTCGAATAGGGGACGGTCGCCAGCAGACGGTCCAGCAGGCGATCGCCAGGGCCCGGATTGGGGCCCGGATCGAACTCGTAATTGTCCGGCAGCCACTGGCGGACGAATTTGGCCACGTAGGCCCGGAAGACATTTGCCGGCGCGAAGGTCATGACCGGACCGACCTGGGTGAAGACGACGCGCCGGATACGATGCGAGAGTTGGGCTCGTGCCCCGGGATTCGCGAAGCCCTCGTGCAGGTCCTCGTCAAACAGCAGCGCCATGCCGAGCATCGCGGCGCCCATGCAGTGAGCGATGATGTCGACCTGAGGCCGGCCCGTCTCCTCGCAGACGTAGCCCACGGCTTCCGGTATATCCCGGAATGCCATCTGTTCGAAGCTCCACGGTGCGCGCGCCGTCGGCATCCCGCAGCTGCTGCGCATGTCCACCACCCAGACATCACGGCCCAGGCCGTGGAAACGGCGCACGAAATTGTCGTCCACCGCATCGTGGGCGAAAGTCGTGCCGCTAGCGCTGTAGCCATGCAGCATGACGATCGGCGGCGCGTCGGAATCGGCATTCGCATAGCGGGTCAGTCGCACGTGGACCGGCACCGGATCCCCCTGCCCGTGCCCGGCGGGACCGGGACCCAGAGGCCGCTCGTCGCCCAGGTACAGATCGTAGACGTGCGGTGGCGCCATGCCGGCCAGGTTGCCGGGCAGCCGTTCCGGCTCGCGGATCTCGCGTGGCGGATCCGGTGCACGGAAACTCCATGCATGGATGCCGATCACCATCCGTCCCAGGTAGGCGAGGAAGGAAGCCAGTTCGGCGAGAGCCGTGACGCCGTCGTTTTCGCCCGTGATCTCGATGAGCGGGATACGCACGCGGGCGAGGAAGGCCTGGTCGAGCGACAGGATGGAACGCCTCGGCTGCACCAGCCCCGGAAAACGGGTCAGTTCGAGCTCGCTCAGCTGCAGCCAGGGGTTCGAGCAGAGTCCGTAGGTGAAGCGCTTGCGGCCGACGATCCTGCCTTCGGTTCCGTCAGACGCGGCGATCGTGCTCGGCACGGCATCCGCGAGCTCCAATTGGTAGCGCATCACGCGGCACTCGCCGGCATGGGAGGCCACGGCAATTCCGCTGCGGATTCTCTCGAACAAACCCGACCGCGGTCCGGGCTGCCCGAAGGATTGCCAGATATCCCGCGTGCCGTGATTCCACAACCAGGCCCAGGCGCCACGGAGGACGCGGCGCAATTTGCCACAGGCCTCGCGATCGAGGACGACCAGGCTGCCGTCGGTGATCGCGGTCTCGAATGCGGCCACGTCGCTGATCGCCTGCTCGACCTCCCGTGGCGTACCCGCGGTCAATACCGCCTCTTCGTAGTCCTCCGGGTCGACGATGCGGAGGCTGCTCCGGATCGTGGCGTCCGTGTCGGGCGCCGCGATGTCGATCACGCCATTCGACGGCCCGGCTGACGGTCGAGCCAGCTCGCGAAGGCTCTTGTCGCGGCTACGGATCGTGAACTCGACGACCCAGTCCCTGACTTCCCCGTCCACATTTCTCAGCGGCATGATGCCGCGCATCCGCTCCGTGACCCGGATGGTCGTGGGATCCGGTGCAAAACCATGGATGATCTCCCGAAAACGTGGCCGCTCGAATTCGGTCCAGTCCGGCGCCGCGTCCGCATCCCGCTCGTGATACTGCCACTCGTCCGCCGCCAGCTTCTCCGACGCGCGCAGCGCGAGCGCGGCGATGGTCAGCGCGGGATTCGCCCCGAGTGCCGTGGGTACGATGGCTCCGTCCAGCACGACGAGCCCGTCGTGGGTACCGTAGCCATCGCCGTCGAACACGCGACCCAGATCGTCCACCACGCCGTCTTCCACATCGTCCGCCATGGGGCAGCCACCCAGGGGATGAACGGTGACCAGTGGCCCGGTGCCCACTTGCGAAATCAACCCGACACCCTCCGGCAGCGGACGCCACAGTGGATTCGGGAGGACCCGGCCGCCCCGTCCTTCCGCCAGGCGCTGGAACGCCTTGACCTGGCGTTCGAATAACGGGTGATCGCCGAGGCCCGGCCAGCGCAGGCGGGCGCTGCCGTCGGCGTCGGCGTCCTCCCCGGTCAGCTCGATCTCGCCCTGGGCATCGTCGTCTCCCATCATGGCGTACAGGCCGGAGTTTTCGATGTCCCGATCACGCAGTTCGAAGGCGTCGTCCTCCGGAAAGCCCTCCTCGTGCCGGCTTCTGTCGCACTCTCCCAATCCATGGACGGCATTGGCCGTCGCGTAGATCTCGCCGAACAGGCGTGTGAGCGAGGCGGGCGAGGCCATCTCCTCGACCAGCAGTCCGCGGAGTTGCGGATCGGCCTGATCGCGGAGATCGATGATGCCGTTTATCGTCGATCCGATCCGACGCTCATCGGGCGCGTCCGCTTCCCGACCGGCAGCGGCCACCTCCGTGTCCGTGCGGAAATGCGTGATCAGCGCATCGCCATTCGTGGAGCACCGGCGGCCGAGCTGGCGCGAAAACTTCAGGGTTGCACTCGCCGAACGTTTCAGAATCTCCGTCGACCCGAGGGTACCGGCGGCCAGGATCACGCGGCGGGCACGGAGCATCGTCGGCGCCGGTTCGCGTGCCCGGCGTCCCGCATCGGTGAAGACCGTCTCCAGCTGCCACTCATCATCCTCCCCGCGGTGTATGCGGAGCACCGTCGCACCGCTGTAGATCCGGACCCCGCGTCGATGCGCCTCGTGCAGAAGGTTGGTGTCCAGCGAGTCCTTGGCATTGTGATTGCAGCCGGTGGCGCAATCCCCGCAGCGCAAGCACTCGGAGAGTTGCACGCCGGCCCGGTTCACTCTGTCCGTGCCGGCGATAGTGACCTTCGCCGCGCTCGTCGTGTATGCCTGACCGAGCTGGCGCAGCGCCTCCAGTTTCCTGAGAGGATTACCATCCCGATCGGTCTCGATCCGCGTGTCCACGGTGCCGCCGCCCTCTTCATGAACGGCGCCGACCAGCATTTCTGCTCGGGCGTAATAGGGCTCGAGCTCAGCGATGTCGTTCAGTGCGGCGGGCCAGCGACCCGAGAATGTGTCGGGATGCGGCCGCACCATGACGCCGGCATTGATCAGCGAGCCGCCCCCGAGTCCGTTCGCGACGAGCGTGGACACGTCCGGGCCGGGCCGGAAGTCGAACAGCCCGCTCCGGTTGCGTCCGAAGCGGACGTGGCCGGCGAGTTCGGTCGAGTTCGCGGGGAATGCGCCCGGCAGATACTCATTGCCGCGTTCGAGCACGCAGATGTCGAGCGGCACGATATTGCCCCCGCCATCGATCTTGCCATACCTCGACAATGTCGCGGCCGCAATCGCGCCGCCGTAACCGGAACCCACGACGAGCACGTCGAATACGGGGCTTTCGTCTGCCGCGCTCCTCGCCAGCTGTTCGAATCCACGGGAAAGCCAGGAAGTGCCCGATCGGTCGTAGTGCGGCTGTGTCATCGATGGCCTCCCCCTCCGACGTCACGCAGCCGGCCGACTTCGCTCGAGCCTGCCAGGGTCCGTGGCGAGCTTGCCACGGTAGCTCCGATCTCTTGTTCTTCTGCAAAGCACGAGAAGTCCTCGGGCTCCATCATCATGACACCGACAGAGATCGTCAGGATCGTGATGATGACGAAATCGATGATGCGTCCCCGGTGCCGGGAGATCTCCATCAGCTGATCCGCATCATCCTCGAGCTTGAGACCTTCCGGCGTCCATTCAACATACCACGATATGAGCAGCGCGATCGGCAGACCGATTGCGAGCGAAACGAGCAGCGCCTGCATGACCCAGTCCGGCGCACCGAAACCGTCACTCAGCACGTCGCCGACCTGTGCGACCAGCCAGGCCATGACCATGTATCCCGCCCCCACACGCATCACATGGCGCCGCTTGAGGCGAGAATAGAGGACGAAGAGCGGATTGGCGTGCGGCTCGCGAGCCTCGTTGCCCGCAGCCGAGCTGCGCCGATAGGATCCGCTCGCGAATGTCCCCACCTGATCCCCGTCGTCCGAATCGGGTGTGAATGTGCCGCGGAGGTCGATCACCTGGTCTGTTTCCTCTCTGCCCATGGCCCTCATCTCCCGAACGTGCCGCTCTCGCACAATTTCTCCTGTGGCTATCGATTCTCCGCTCCCGACCGCGGGAAGACCATTGGGCGGATGCCCACCGGAAGGTGGACATTTGCCCCATTGGTTTGCGCGTGCACCTGCTTTATGGTCGGTTCATGGAGGCAACCGCAATGGCGGCGATGGGCGACATCACGACCAGCGAGACCCAAGCAGACCTGGAAGAGGAACTCCTGGGCATACTGGCAACTCAGGCGCGGCGTGTCCTCGTGCCGGTATTCCTGGTGGCCGTGATCATCGCCAGTTTCGCCGCCGACTATGTCCCGAGGCATCAGTGGATCGGCTGGCTCGCCGCCGTGCTGGCGATCCTGCTCGCCCGCGCACTCATCATCCCCTGGCTGTCACGCACCCGCCCCGTCTCTCGCAACAGCCGCCTCGGGATCATCATGGCGCTGAGCCTGCTACACGGCCTGATCCAGGCCTATTCGCTGACCTTCTTCGCGCACATGGGCATTCTCGAGCAGTCCATGCAGACCATGCTGCTCTCGGGTATGTGTATGGGCGCGGTCGCGACCAGCGCCGGCCATCTGCCGTTCTTCCTGGCGTTCGTGGGGCCGATCATGCTCGGTCTGCTGGTGGTGTGGACCACGAGTCTCGGCGGCGCCGCGATGACTCAGATGAACCTCTCGGTGGGTATCGCCGTCGTCCTGTTCCTCGGAGTACTGATCTCCGTCGCGCACAATACCTACCAGCAGTTCCGACACTCGTTCGAGATCCGCCGCAAACAGGTCGAGCTGAATCGCCAGCTGAAGGAAGCGAGCGATGCGAAGACGCGATTCCTGGCCACCGCGAGTCATGATCTGCGCCAGCCGATGCAGGCGCTGTCTGCCTCGATCGAGGCACTGCATAATCAGGACCTGGACGAGGAGTCGCGACGCATCGTCGAAGATCTCGTGCCCGCAAAGGATGATCTCTCGGATCTGCTGCGGGCACTGCTCGATATTTCACGACTCGACGCCGGCGTGGAGGATTTCGAGCGCCGGGCATTCGACCTGCACCGACTCCTGTTCTCGGTATGGGACGAACAGCTTGCGAAGGCCGAGGAGAAGGGACTCTCTCTCGGCCTGGACTGCCCGGAGGAGGCTTCCGCCATCAGCAACCCCGTGCAGTTCAAGCGGATCATCGGCAACCTGGTCGCAAACGCCATCCGTTACACGGATACGGGCTCCGTCCGGATCGAATGCCGACGAGACGGCGCACATTACCGTATCGACATCGCCGACACGGGAATAGGCATCGACGAACGCGAGCAGGTGAGGATCTTCGACGATTTCTATCAGGCCTGCTATCCGTCGCGCAGCCATCGCCGGGGAGGCCTCGGACTCGGGCTCTCCATCGTGCGCCGACTCACGCAGGCGCTGGAGTTACCCCTCAGTCTGCGTTCGGCGCCCGGGGCTGGTTCGACCTTCTCGCTGGAGGTGCCGGCTGCCGCGCTTCCGCCTCACGAATCTCCGGAGCCCTCCGGTGGCGAATTCGAATACACGGGGTTGCGCGTTCTCGTTGTGGACGACGAACCTGTCGTGGCATCCGCGCTACGGAACATGCTCGTATCCATCGGTTGTGTCGTGGAGACAGCGGACGGCACCAGCACGGCACTGGATATCGCCACCCGCTCGGCTCCGGACGTCGTGATGGTGGACCGCCGGCTCCTGGGTGAGGACGACGGGCTGCGCCTCATCGAGCGTCTGCGTGCCATCTACCCGGATATGCCGGCGATACTCATCAGCGGCGATACGTCCCCCGAGCGCATCCAGGAAGCCGAGGCGGCCAATGTCGAGTGGCTGGTGAAGCCCGCGCCACTGTCACAAATCAAGGACCGGCTCGCCGCCGTCTGCAGTCCGGACTGAGCATGGCAGGCAGGGATCACGACCGGTCGGCGAAGAGCTGAAGGACGATCGACTCCTTCACCGCTTCCACCCGATTCTTCACTTTCATGGCCCGGAAGGCATCGGAGAGGTGCTTCTGCACGGTCTTCGGGCTGAGCGTGTCACCCTCGCCCTCCGATCCGTGCAGGCGATTCAGCTTCCGCGCGATCTCCTTGTTCTGCAGGCCCTGTACGGCGAGTTTCAGGACCCGGAGCTGCCCCGGTGTCAAAGCGGCGAGAATCTCTTCCCGGCGGCGCTCGTCCGTCGGCGACAGGGAGGAGGAATAAGCGATAATGCCGTCGAGGCCCTGGGGCGGCAGGGTCGTGCCGATCTCCAGGGCATGCTGCAATGCGATACGGAATTTGTTGCGATCGTAGGACTTGTGTATGAAGCCACTGGCCCCCTCCCGGATCGTCTCCATGATGACCCGCTCCTCACTCTCGCCCGAGTACATGATGATGGCGCTCTCCGGGAATGCGGAGCGAACCACACGGAGCGCATCGATGCCCTCGATCTGCCCGGCCATGTGATAATCGAGGAGAATGAGCTCGATCTCCCGTTTGCATCCGATCTGCAACGCGTTCTCGACTCCGTCCGTCGTGGTGACCGAGATCTCCATGTCGAGACTCTCCGCCACGACCTGCAGCTTCCCGGCTGCATCCTGCAGCGAGCTCTCCTTGTCGTCGATGACCAGTACATGCACTGGCGGGCTCCGGTGGCCGGTCGCCGACCATTGTAATGTATGTGCCCGGTGGACAGTGCGCGGGCGGAGCGCCGGATCATCGGACCGAGTGCTTCTCAAATACACGGGGAGCCGGTAATCTGATCCCCGGGACGTGCTCGGCGCCGTCCCTGCGCCGGCACGAACACGGGGAGTCCATCATGACAGACCGATCGCGAGTACCATCCGCCGTCGGATCACACCGGTCACTGCTCGTCCACCTGTTACTGGCTGCGGGTGGCCTGCTGCTGATCGCCACGACGGCACGGGCACAGCTCATCACGATGTCCAAGGAGTGCCGGGCCGATCTCTCGAACGCAACGGTTATGCGGGAAGCCGGGAATTTCGGCGGTGCCATCGAACTGCTGGACGAGATGGGCGAGCGGTGCGACACCCGGGACGCCCGGGAGCAGATACCCGTCGAGCAGGCGAGAGCCTA
This sequence comes from Gammaproteobacteria bacterium, assembly GCA_037382365.1. Taxonomy (GTDB): domain Bacteria; phylum Pseudomonadota; class Gammaproteobacteria; order Steroidobacterales; family Woeseiaceae; genus Lentisalinibacter. The sequence goes on along the minus strand of JARRPZ010000011.1, from coordinate 619 downwards.
CAACGGTCTCGGTCAGTTCGAGAATGCCATCGCTGCCGCGGAAGCGGCGCTGGAGGTCACCGAGGGGGAGAGCATCAACGCCCTGTTCGAGAAGGCGGTCGCGGAGGAAGGCCTCGGCAATCCCGCCGCGGCGGAGCAGAGCTATGACCGGATCATCGCGCTCACCGAGAATAACGAGAACGTCGCCGAACGGGCGACGATCCACGCCAAGGTCGCGAATCTGAATTACCGCGCAGGCAACCGCGCCAAGGCCGATTCGTACCTGGAACAGGCGATGGCCCTCGACCCCGACAATCCGGACTACTACGTCCAGCGCGGCGACTGGTTCGTCAACGACGGAGATTACGAACGGGGCTTCGAGAGCTATGACCGGGCCGCGGCCATGGGCCTCGGCGACGCGGAGCGGTATGCGCTTCGCGCCGAAGCGAGCATCGGCATGATGCAGCGCAAGTACGGCACGGAGAACGTGCAGGAACTGCGGAGCCGCATGACGGAAAGCGACCGGGATCTCGTCTGCGCGGAGCTACGCAAGGCACTCGATCTCGGGCTTCGCGACATGCAGCTCGACATGTTTTCGGCGCTCGTCTGCCGGTAGATGCCTGCCGACAGACGCCGCCGT